>NZ_CAJMZG010000007.1:0-400341 GCF_905220255.1 Paraburkholderia sp. J69-1
TGGCCGCGGCCTGGGCAGCGGCGAGAACTACACGCAAGTGCTCGAACCGCTGGCTGACAAGCTCAACGCCGCGCTGGGAGCATCGCGCGCAGCAGTGGACGCGGGCTACGTGCCGAACGACTACCAGGTCGGCCAAACCGGCAAGATCGTCGCGCCGCAACTGTACGTTGCGGTGGGCATCTCGGGTGCGATCCAGCATCTGGCCGGCATGAAGGACTCGAAGGTCATCGTCGCGATCAACAAGGACGAAGAAGCGCCGATCTTCAGCGTGGCCGATTACGGCCTCGTCGGCGATCTGTTCACCGTGACGCCTGAACTGGCCGCCGCGCTCGGCTAAACGCCACACCGCGCGCCACACCGCGCGCAAAAGCGCGCAAACCCCGCCCCGCCGCGTATGCAGGACGCACGCGCGCGGGGCGTTTTCATTGGCGCCGACACCGCATCGCCCACACATCGTCGCACCCGGTTATATTGCGCGTGGAACCGCGCAAAGCCTCGCCTGCGCCCGCCGCCAGTCCATCGGCACTCATCGATACACTCGCCAGCCAAGCAAACGCCCTCGCGATGGAGCACGCCTACGTCCAGTTGCTGCACCTGCTCGCCGATTACCCCGGCTGGACGCTCGCGTTCGTGGTGCTCGCAGCTTTCCTGGAGTCGCTGGCGCTGATCGGCACGTTCTTCCCCGGCAGCACCGCCATGTTCATCGCCGGCGCCTTCGCGGGCACCGGCACGCTCAATCTGGGCTGGCTGTTCGTCTGCGCCATCGCGGGCGCGGTGGCCGGCGACGCGCTGAGCTTCTGGATCGGCCATCGCTACCGCGACTCCATCGCGCGCGTCTGGCCGTTCAGCAAGCATCCGGCGATCCTCGAAAAAGCCCAGGCGTACTTCGTGAGCCACGGCACGCGCAGCGTGATCCTCGCGCGTTTCGTCGCGCCGCTGCGCGCCGTGGTGCCCATCGTCGCGGGCATGGCCGGCATGGCGCCGTGGCGCTTCTTCGTGATGAACGTGGTGTCCGCACTGGTCTGGGCACCCGCGCACATCCTGCCGGGCGTGGTGTTCGGCGCGTCGCTGCAACTGGCGGGCGCGGTGTCGTTCCGGCTGGTGGTCGCCCTCGCCATGATCGTGCTCGCACTCTGGCTGATCTGGCGGTTCACGCACATCCTGCTGGAACATCTGGACAACTGGGCCAGCGCCTCGCGGCGCGGCGTGTCGCGCTGGGCGTCGCAGCATGAAGGCACCGCGGCGCGCCGCCTTGTGCGCCTGCTCGATCCGAAACAGCCCGCGCTGGGCGCGGTGCTCGTCATCACCGCGCTCGTGCCGCTGTGCGCGGCGGTGTTTTCGTACATCCTCGGCAATCTGCTGCGCGGCGATCCGCTGGTGCAGATCGACCAGTCGGTGCGCCAGTTCCTGCAGTCGATCCACACCACCTGGGCGGACACCGTGCTCGCGCACGTCGAAACGCTCGGCAGCAACTACACGCTCGCCGCGCTCGTGCTGACCGTGACGGCGTGGATGGCCGTGGAGCGGCGCTGGCGCACCATCACTTACTGGATGCTCGCGGCGGCGCTCTCGCAGGTGCTGATCCTGCTGCTGCGGTTCGCGATCCACCACGGCTCGCCGGGTGCCGCGCACGTGGGCGCTTACGTGTTCCCGAGCGACCGCGTGGCGTCGATGGTGATCGTCTACGGCTTCACGATGTTCCTGCTGGTGCGCCGCGTGAAGATGATCGAGGCGGCCATCGTCGCGACGGTCGGCAACGGCATCGTCGTATCGGTTACGTTCGCGGGCCTGTATTTCGACCGCTTCCTGTTCTCGGACGCCATCGGCGGCGCGGCCTTTGCGTCGATCTGGGTGGCGGCGGTCGTGCTGCTGTCGCTGTGGCGCTATCCGGCGCGGCCCTCCGAGCGCAACGTGATGCCCGCCATCGTGTTCGCGGTGCTGGCGCTCGCGTTCGTGCTGCAGCGCGGCGTAGCCGAACGCGAGGCGGAACGCGCGTCGAGCGCCACGGCCACGCCCACGGTGGTCGCGCAGATGACGTGGACGGACACGCTCTGGCGCAATTTCGCCTGCTATCGCGTGGACATGAAAGGCGAGCGCCGCGAACCGATGACGCTCCAATGGGCCGCCAGCGCCGCCGATCTGCGCGCCGCGCTGCACGAAGCGGGCTGGAGCGAAGGCGAGCAGATATCGGCGAAAAGCGTGCTTTCGCTGATCGCGCCGAACGTGGATGCGCTCTCGCTGCCGCTGCTGCCCAAGCTCAACAACGGCCTGCCCTCGACGCTGATGTTCGCGCGCGTGCACATCCCCGACGATCCGCAGCGCCCCGGCAGCCGCCGCGACGTGCTGCGCTTCTGGCCGACCGGCTATGCGCTGGCCGCGCGCGCGGGCTCGACGGCGGCGCAGGACGCGCGCAACGCTTTACAGACCGATGCCGTCACGCCCGCGACCATCGTGGCGAATGACGCGAGCGGAGCCCGCGACGCCAAACCCGCCATCGCAGCGCAGCAAGGCCCGGAACTCACGCCGATCTGGGTGGGCTCGCTGGTGCACGAGCGCCTGCGGCGCGCGTCCTGGCCTTTCAATGTGCTGACGACCTACGTCGACCACAAGCCGACGCTCATCCTCGACGCCGGCAGCAGCGCGAAAGACGGCGCACCGCCCGGCTGGCGCATCATCACGATGCCGGGCAGCGAGGGATGCGAAGGACGTCCGGTGATGCTGGTGGTCTCGGGCGGACGCTGAGCGCGTCAGCCTTCGGGGCCGTCGCCCCAGTTGCCCGAAGCGTGATAGCGGTCGATGCGCTTGCGGGCATCGGTATAAGCCGCGTCCAGCGCGGCATCGGGGCCGATGTAATTGCGCATCAGATCGTGAAAGCGCACGCTGCGCCCTTCCAGATGCGCATCCGCGCCGTGCTTGCAGATATAGCCGCTGTAGTGGAACAGCGGCTCGGGCGAGCGCGGCCCGAATGCCGGAATCGGCAATACCCAGATTTCGAAGCCTTCGTGCTCGGTGTGATCCCACATGGTGCGTCTCCTCTAGCGTCGGCACTCACCCTGGTTCTGGAAAAAACAGACCGCACGGCGACTATCCTCCCATGCCGTGACACCGTGCTGCAAACCGCGTTTGCCATGCTTGCCGCTTAAGCGCCTGCTTTTTAGAGTTTGGCTACACTATGCGAGCCCCGTGCGAGCACGCCCCGCGCGGGCGCACACGCGCAGGCACCCCGCAGCAGACTATTCAGCAGACTACTCGAGCGATACCCCACATCATGACGCCGGCCTCACTCACGCAGGAACCGCAGTCCGTCTCCAGCGCCGTCACGCGCAGCGCCTTTTTCATCGTCGCGACCATCAACGAAGATGCCACGAGCCGCGCCGCCGTGCGCGCCTGGTGCGCGGACGTCGCCAATCTCGTGCGCGCGGTCGGCAAGCGCGTGCCGGGCGGCAATCTCTCGTGCGTGGTGGGCTTTTCCTCCGACGCCTGGGACAAGCTGTTCGGCGAGCCGCGCCCTGCCGCGCTGCATCCGTTTCGCGAATTCGGCTCGGGCGAGCGCAAGGCCATCGCCACGCCGGGCGACATCCTGATGCACATCCGCGCCGATCAGACCGATCTCTGTTTCGAACTGGCCACGCAACTGATGAAGCGCCTCGAAGGCGCGGTCACGACCGTGGACGAAGTGCACGGTTTCCGCAACTTCGACATGCGCGCGATGATCGGTTTCGTCGACGGCACGGAAAACCCGGTCGGCAACGAAGCCGTGCATTTCACGGTGATTCAGGATGAAGACGCCGAATTCGCGGGCGGCAGCTACGTGCTGGTGCAAAAGTACCTGCACGACATGAAGGGCTGGAACGCGCTGCCCGTGGAGGCGCAGGAACACATCATCGGGCGCACCAAGCTGCAGGACATCGAACTCGACGAAGGCGTGAAGCCGAGCTGGTCGCATAGCTCGCTCACCACGCTCGACGACGCCCAGGGCAACGAGATCAAGATCCTGCGCGACAACATGCCGTTCGGCCGTCCGGGCCAAGGTGAATTCGGCACCTACTTCATCGGTTATGCGCGCGATCCCCAGCCCATCGAACAGATGCTGGAGAACATGTTCGTCGGCCTGCCGCCGGGCAATTACGACCGTCTGCTCGACTTCAGCCGCGCGGTGACCGGCGGGCTGTTTTTCGTGCCGTCGCAGCCGCTGCTCGAAGCGCTCGCGGACCAGGAGCCGGGCGCGGCGCCCACGATCGACGTGGACAGCCACGATCAAACTGAATCCGAGCCCGCCACCGCAATTTCCGCGGACGGCTCGCTCGCCATCGGTTCCCTTAAAGGAGCACCCCGGTATGAATAATCTCCATCGCGAACTCGCGCCCATTTCCACGGCCGCGTGGTCGCAGATCGAAGAAGAGGTCGCGCGCACCTTCAAGCGCTCGCTCGCAGGCCGCCGCGTCGTGGACGTGAGCGGCCCCGGCGGCGCGGATCTCGCGGGCGTCGGCACGGGTCACCAGAACGGTATCGAAGCGCCGTTCGACGGCATCCGCGCGCGCCAGCGCGAAGTGAAGGCGCTGGTCGAACTGCGCGTGCCGTTCGAACTGTCGCGCGAAGCCATCGACGATGTCGAACGCGGCGCCGAAGACTCCGACTGGCAGCCGGCCAAGGACGCGGCCACGCGTCTCGCCTTTGCGGAAGACCGCGCGATTTTCGACGGCTACAAGGCCGCGCAGATCACCGGCATTCGCGAAGGCACGTCGAACCCGGTGCTGCATCTGCCCGCTGAAATCGCCGATTACCCCGCGGTGATCGCACGCGCGCTCGAACAACTGCGTTTGCAAGGCGTGGATGGGCCGTATGCGGTGCTGCTGGGCTCGGATGCCTATACGGCGGTGAGCGAGGCGAGCGATCAGGGCTATCCGATTCTCGAGCACATTCGCAGGCTCGTGAATGGCGAAATTCTGTGGGCGCCGGCTATCGAGGGCGGCGCGATCGTGACCACTCGCGGCGGCGATTTTGCACTGCATCTCGGCCAGGATGTGTCGATCGGCTATTCGTCGCATGACGAGAAAAGCGTGCGGCTTTATCTGCAGGAGAGCTTCACGTTCATGATGCTGACTGCTGAAGCTTCGGTCGCGGTGACCGGTGAAGTCGAGGAAGCGAAGGCCAAATAGGCGTCTTTCGCTTGTAGAGAGGTAAAGAGCGCTTGATTAGCGCTGATGCCGTTCAGTCGAATGACTGAGCGGCATTTTTGTTTTTGAGGTGCGCACATTTCATGGCTTGTTGCGTAACGAATTCGGACGTTTCTTATATTGCCGCCCCTTCCTGATCGCGAAGTATCGAGGTAGCGAGCGAGTGCTCGCTCGCTGCCCCATTCGCTGGCTATTTCAGCGATTGCTCTCGTCTACCTGGAGGAGGTAT
Source organism: Paraburkholderia sp. J69-1 (assembly GCF_905220255.1). Lineage (NCBI taxonomy): Bacteria > Pseudomonadati > Pseudomonadota > Betaproteobacteria > Burkholderiales > Burkholderiaceae > Paraburkholderia > Paraburkholderia sp. J69-1. The sequence goes on from NZ_CAJMZG010000007.1 coordinate 5,407, forward strand.
CGGAATGTCGAATCAGAAACAGCGCAATAACGCGATCATTGTGGAAAGGCAAATAAACCAAGGGAGCGAAGCACACATCGACCTGTGGAACGGATCGAGACTTACGATAAGCAGCGCACCCGATGCGTTGGCAACGATAGGCCGCTTCTTCGGCAAGGCTTCATTTCGCCAGGGAGCCACTTTTGCGCCCAGAGTAAGCTGGTCCGATCTTGCGGGTTCGAAGTCGATTCTGTTCTGGGAAATCAAATGAGAAGACTTGTAATACTTTCAGTATTCACAATCGCAGGGTGTATCACTGCTATAGCCGTTATGGACATCCTTCTCGCTTTTGACAAAAAACCCGGATGTGGTCTGGATTGCCCAAGCGCAAGGTCTACAGTTGCTATTTACTCAGGCATCTTAACTGTGCTGGCATTCCCAGTATTGAGTTATCTGCTTTTGCGTCAGGGAAAGGATGGATTTCGCCGTGCTTCTGTTGTTCTGGCGGCGATGATCGTGATTGCGTTACTTGGAGCCGGTACTCACTACGTCATCGAATTGCACGAACAATATCGTGCAGCTGAAACCGCAAGACCCGTCGTTGCTGACTTCGACTTTATGTACATGGCGATAGCAACCCGGGACGTTCAGACATATACCAAGGCAGAGGAAAGCAAACCGAAAGCCGCCAGCGTCATCCCGCAATGGCAGCGCTGTGTGATTGACGGTGCATCATGCGACCGTCAAACCGTGCAGGCGCATATGCGCTGCAAAGCCGGTGTGGTGTACGTCAATCAGGCTGACTGGCAAGCATTTGCGTTGATTCCACGCGAAAACCTACGCGGCGCAGTTGCCATGAAATCCATGAATCTTTGTGCACCCGACAACACCCCGGACGAATAAGACGATCATCGCGGTTACGAAAGCCCCGCAGTTGCGGGGCTTTCTTTATTCGGGCGTGAACCGGTTCACAAACTGCTCAAACCCTCACTGATAAAAATTCAACGTCACAACCGCCGAGCGACCCGGTGCCCACGTTGCGTAGATCGGGTACGCGCTCTGGTAGTACTCCTTGTCGAAGATATTGTTCACGTTGAGTTGCAGATCGATCTTCTTCGACACACGCCACGTCGCCGATGCATCGAAACGCGCATAACCCGGCGTCCACTTGCGCGTCGTCGACGACACCGAAGCGTAGGTCAGGCTCGACACCGTCGCGCCCGCGCCCAGCGTGAGCTTCGGCAGCACGTCATAACTCGTCCAGAGCGTGAAATTGTGCTTGGGCACCATCACCATCGGCAGACCCGAGTTTTGCGGCGCGGTCGGACCGGCGTTGGTTGTGATCGCATCCAGATACGAGTAACCGCCGAACACGGCCCACTTGTTCGTCACATTGCCCGCGAAGCCAAATTCAAAGCCGCGCACGCGCTGCGAACCCGCGTTGATCGTGCCGCCCAGGCCATCGCTCACGCGCGCATTGGTCTTGTCGGTCTGGAACAGCGCCGTGGTCAGCGAAAGACGCTTGTCGAGCACGTCCCACTTCGCACCCACTTCGATATTGCGCGAGCGTTCCGGCGCGAGATCCTGGTTGGTCGCCGTGATCTGGTCGGTGCCGCCGCCCAGACCCGAGTTCGAGCCCGGCGGATTCGACGAGGTGCCATACGACGCGTACAGACTCACCGTCTCGATCGGCTTGAACACCAGGCCGAACTGATAGCTGAACATGTTCGACGTGTTGCTCAGATCGGCCACGCCCTGCTGCTGCGCGTTCACGTCATAGCGGTCGAAGCGCATGCCGGCGTTGAATATCCAGCGATCGGACAGTTGCACGCTGTCGAACAGATACGCCGATGCCGTATTCGTGCGCGTATGCGTGGCCGGTCCCGGGAAGCTCTTGTCGCCGTTGAGCGTGATGTTGCCGGTCCACGGGTTGTTCGCGTTCCAGCCGTTGACCGTCGTGCAGTTGTACGCGATCGAGCACGGGCCGCCCGAGCGGATGTTGTTGCCCGCCGAATCGGTCACGAGGTAGCCCTCGTAGAGATCCTGCTCGTGGCTGAATTCCACGCCCGCGGTGAGCGTGTGACGCATGCCGTAGAGGTCGAACTTGCCGTTCGCTTCGGTCTGGTTCGACACGCTGTTGGTGGCGTACTTGCCGCTCTTGGCCTGCAGGCTCAGGATGTTCGAGGTCGCGCTGGTCAGCTGCGGATTCGTCGCAATGTAATCGAGCGTCGAGCGGCCGAACATCGTCGTGTTCTTGATCTTCCACGCGTCGTTGATGCGATGCTCGACCTTGATTTCGCCGGTGTCGTTCTGGCCGCGGCGATAGTCGCGCGAATTCAGGCCGTAAAACTGGCTGCGATTGCTCGAGATCGGCGTGCCGCCCGTCGAACGGAACGGCACGCTGAAGTCCGGCATGTCGTACGTATTCAGATGGTAGTAGCTCAGCGTGACCGTGGTCGGCGAATTCAGGCCGAACGCGACCGACGGCGCCACGCCCCAACGCTTGCTATAGACATTGGTGCGGCCCGCCACATCGGAATCGTGGCCCATCACGTTCAGGCGGAACGCGGTGGTGTCGTTGACCTTCTGGTTCCAGTCGATGGTCGCGCGGCGGAAGCTGTCCGTGCCCAGTCCGACGCTGCCGTTGATGAAGTTATCGGCCGTCGGCGTCTTGGTGGTGATGTCGATGCTGCCGCCCACCGATCCGCGCCCCGCGTACACCGAATCCGGGCCCTTCACGACGCTGATGTTTTCCACGTCGAAGGTCTCGCGGTTCTGCACGCCCGAGTCGCGCATGCCGTCCACGAAGATCGAATTGCGCGATTCGAAGCCGCGAATCACCGGACGGTCCGCCGACGGGTTCGCCGCCGCGTCGCCGCCCAGGAAGGTGATGCCGGGCACCGTGCGCAGCGCGTCTTCGAAGGTCGACACGTTCTTCTGCTTGAGCACTTCCTGCGGGATCACCGTGACCGAACGCGGCGTGTCGATGAGCGGCGAGGTGAACTTGTACGAGGACAGCGACTTCGTCTGCATCTCCGAAGGCGCCGACGAACTCACCTTGACCGCAGGCAGCGTGGCATCGGCCGACGAGGTAGTCGAAGCGGCGCTGGCGGCGGCAGCGGCACTGGCGGAAGCCGGCACGGCCGGCGCGGCCTGCGCATGAGCCGCGGACGTGGCGAAGAAACCGGAGCAATACAGGGCTGCTACGGACGCGACTGTGCGCATCCGCGTCGGGATGATGACGGACATGGTTAGGCGGTTTGATCGAAGGCGCGAGCCTATGCGCAGCCGATGCAGGGCGTCATGCCCCCGCCGCGCCAGCGCCAGGAAAAGCCTTGTAGTTGTCGTGTTTTTTCGTACTTGCGAATGCGAATGTTTCTCATTCGCTTAAGCAATTGTAATTATTCGTGACACTCATGTAAACACTGAATAGTGAATTTGTAGGGAAACGCTGACAGAATTTGGGAATAGCGTCCCGCCCATCTGGCCGGCCGAAGCACCGCGCGGCGATATTGAGCGCTACGCCAGCCACGCGCGGACCGGTATGATGGCGGGCTCGCACCGGGCACGCGGGCCAGCCTGAAGCCGCGCCCGGCCGCGCACTGCATCCATTCACGTACGACCCAGAGGAAGACGCCATGACGGCCGCAGCACAATCCACCCAATTCGACCAGGTTTCCGTAGTCAAACGCGCCAACGTCTATTTCGAAGGCAAGTGCGTGTCGCATACCGTGCTGTTCGCAGACGGCAGCCGCAAGACGCTCGGCGTGATCCTGCCGTGCCAGCTGAATTTCGGCACCGACGCGCCCGAACTGATGGAAGTGCAGGCCGGCAAATGCCGCATCCGCCTCGACGGCAGCGAAGAGTGGAATACGTACAGCGCGGGCGAGTCGTTCTCCGTGCCGGGCAAGAGCCGCTTCGACATCGAAGTGATCGAGACGCTCGACTACGTCTGCAGCTACCTGTAAGCGTCGGCGCACTCGCGCTCCCGTTTCGTACGCCCGCCGTGCCTTGTGTACGGCGGGCGTTTTCGTTGGTGCCGGTTCGGTGCCGAATCCTTGCCGCGTCCATGCCGGTGATTCGCGGCCTGAGCGCGTCTGAAAGACGCCATCGCTACAATTGACGCCGTCTTTTCCCCTTCCCGCTTCCTTCTCCCGCTACACCGTGCTGCCCATCGATCCCGCTCCGCGCCCGCGCGCTCGCCCCGATTCCGAACGTCCTGCCGCGCGCAGCCCGCTGCTCACGCTTGGCGTGGTGACCGTGCTGACCGGCATCGGCGCGGGTCTGGGCGGCATGTCGCTCGCGCTGCTGCTGCACGCGATCCAGCACTTCGCGTACGGCTATAGCCAGGCGCATTTGATCGGCAACGAGAGTTTTCTGCAGGGCGTGACAGGCACTGCGCCGCTGCGGCGCGTGGCCGTGCTGGTGGCGTGCGGACTGATCGGCGGCGGCGGATGGTGGGCGCTGTATCGCTATGGCCGGCCGCTCGTGAGCATCAACGCGGCGCTCAAACCGGGCGGCCCGCGCATGCCGGTCGGCGCCACCGTCGTGCATGCGCTGCTGCAGATCGTGACGGTGGCGATGGGCTCGCCGCTCGGCCGCGAAGTCGCGCCGCGCGAGATCGGCGCGGTGATCGCAAGCTGGCTCGCGCGGCGCACCGGCCTGACCGCCGCCGAACGCCGCGTGATGATCGCCTGCGGCGCGGGCGCGGGTCTCGCCGCGGTGTACAACGTGCCGCTGGGCGGCACGGTGTTTGTGCTCGAAGTGCTGCTGGGCACTTTCGGCTGGTCGGCGGCCGTGCCTGCGCTCACGACTTCGGCGATTGCCGCCGTCGTCGCGTGGATCGGCCTCGGCGACGAGCAGCAATATCACGTGCCCGCCTACACGATCAACGCGCAACTGGTGGTGTGGTCGGTGCTGTGCGGGCCGCTATTCGGCGCGGCCGCGCATCTCTTTACGCGCGTGACGAGCCGCGCGCGCGACGCCTCGCCCAGGGACTGGCGCCTGCCTTTGTTCGCGGTGCTGAATTTTGCGGCCATCGGCGTGCTGGCCATCTGGTTTCCGCAATTGCTGGGCAACGGCAAAGGTCCGGCCGGCCTGAGTTTCGACGATAACCTCGGCATCGGCCTCGCGGCCAGCTTGCTGGTGCTCAAGGTGCTGATCACGACGGGCACGCTGCGCGCGGGCGCCAAGGGCGGCCTGCTCACGCCGGGTCTCGCGAACGGCGCATTGCTCGCGATCGTGATCGCGGGCCTCGTCAATCACCTGTGGCCGGGGCTTTCGGCGGGCGCGTTTGCGATCGTGGGCGCGGCGGCGTTCCTCGCCGCGTCGATGCAGATGCCGCTGACCGCCACCGTGCTGATGCTGGAATTCACGCACGTGAACCACGATCTGGCGATTCCGATGCTGCTGGCCATCGCCGGATCGGTGGCGACCTTGCGGCTGCTCGCGCGTGCGCAACGGCCTGCGCGCGGCACCACGGCGGGCCGCATGTCGGATGAAGAACGGCAGCGCCGCCTCGCGGCCCTGCGAGACCCCACGGCGGCGCGCGAAGCGTCGGACTGACGCTTCAAACCATCACGCGCCCAGATCCGCGAGCGGATGCGCCTGGGCGCGCCACGGCGAGCAGAGGAAATGCTGCACGCGTTGGTCGCGCACTTCGGCGAGCGTGGCCGGCACCCATCGCGGTTTGCGGTCTTTATCGATCAGATGCGCGCGCACGCCTTCGCAGAAGTCGCCCTCTTCGATTGCGCGCGCAACGATCCCGAGTTCCATGCGAAAGCTCTCCGCGAGTGTCATCTGCCGACCGCGCAACAGCGCTTCGCGCGTGACCTCGAGCATCGTCGGCGAATAGTGCGTGAGCGCTTCGAGTGTGGCTTCGAGCCACGCGCGATCGGCATCGGACGGTTCGCGCTCGAGATCGGCGCGCAAGGACGCCACGATGTCGAACACGCGCAAGCGGCGATTGAAATGCTTCGCGATCAGCGCTGCATGCGCGCTCAACGCACCCGCGTTCGCTTCGTGACACGGCGCGTCGAACACGCGGCGCAGCGTTTCGCGCACATTGCCATCGACATGCGTTTGCGCGAGCCGCGCCTCGTAACCGTCGAGCCATTCGCCCGGCACGCAGACATCGGCGAGATGGCAGTGAAGCGCATCCGCGCCGCTGAGCATCGCGCCCGTGAGGCCCACGTAAAGCTCGGTTTCCACCGGCATTCTGGCGAGAAAATGCGTCGCGCCCACATCGGGCAGCAAGCCGATGCGCGTCTCCGGCATGGCAATCTTCGTGCGCGTGGTCGCCACACGCAGCGCCGCCGCCTGGCCGAGGCCCATGCCGCCGCCCATCGTCACGCCATCGAGCAACGCCACGAGCGGCTTGTCGAAGGTATGCAGCGCGTAATCGAGCCGGTATTCGTCGACGAAAAACTGCTGCCAGCCCTCTTCGCCCAGACGCTCGCCCGCGCGCGCCAGCCGGTCGATCGCACGCACATCGCCGCCCGCGCAAAAGCCCTTCGGCCCCGCGCCTTCGAGCACCAGCGCGACGATGGCGTCATCGCGGCGCACGCGTTCGAGCAACCCGGCGATCTCGCGCACCATCGCATGCGACAGCGCATTGAGCGCAGCCGGACGATTCAAGGTGATGATCGCAACGCGGTTGACGACGCGAAATAGCACGTCCGGCTCGGCTTCCGTTGAAACCTGCGTGGAAGCGGGTATTGCATTCATTACTTAGCTCTCCGTTTCAATATGCCAGCGCGGCTTGCGTTTCTCCAGAAACGCATTGACGCCTTCGCGCTGGTTGGGCGAATCGAACAAATCGACCATCATCTCGCGCTCGACCGCCAGTGCAGCGTGGCGCGGCACGCCGTTGCGCGCCTGATGAATCAAGGTCTTGCTGGAGGTCACCGCCTGCGGGCTCAGCGTCGTCACGCGCGCGGCCATCGCCAGCGCCGCGTCGCGCGCGCCGCCCTGCGGCACCACTTCCTCGACCAGACCAATGCGCAGCGCCGTGGCCGCATCCACGCGCTCGCCGGTCAGGATCATGCGTTTGGCCCTGCCTTCGCCCACGAGCCAGGGCAGCGTCTGCGTACCACAACCGCACGGCAGCAGGCCGACCGCAGGCTCGGGCAAGGCCAGTTGCGCGTGTTCTTCGGCGATGCGGATATCGCAGGCCAGCGCGCATTCCAGCCCGCCGCCCATCGCATAGCCGTTGATTGCGGCGATCACCACGGCGCGCGCGTTCTGCAAGGTCTCGAAGGCGGCGCCGAATGCGCTGGCCGCCGTGCGTGCGACGTCGCGATGGCCATCGGCGAACGCGTTGAGGTCGGCACCGGCGCTGAAGAACTTCGGGCCGCTGCCGGTGATGACGATGGCACGCACGTGCGCCTCGCGATTGAACGTCTCGACCACCTGCTGAAGCTGGCGCAGGCCGTCGATCGTGAAGGCATTGGCGGGTGGCCGCGCGAGCGTGACAAGCGCAACCGCGCCGTCGTGCACGTACTCGAATTCGATCATTTCGGACTCCGTCTTTATTTCAGCGAAGCTCCGGGAAATCTTCTTCCCAGTATTCGTCGGGCTGGCGTGCGGGCTCTGCCGTGCGTTCCATCTCGCGGCGGCGCAGTTCGACGCGGCGAATCTTGCCCGAAATCGTCTTCGGCAAATCGCTGAATTGCAGACGGCGGATGCGTTTGTACGGCGCGAGTTTTTCGCGCGAAAAACGGAACACTTCGCGCGCGAGTTCGGGGCCGGCTTCATAGCCCTGACGCACGATCACGAAGGCTTTCGGCACGGAAAGACGCAGTTCGTCCGGGCTTGGCACGACGGCGGCTTCCGCAATGGCTTCGTGTTCGATCAGCACGCTTTCCAGTTCGAACGGGCTCAGGCGGTAGTCGGACGATTTGAATACGTCATCGGCGCGGCCGACGTAGACGAAATAGCCGTCGTCGCGGCGCAGCGCCACATCGGAGGTGTGGTAATAGCCGTTGCGCATGGCGTATTCGCTGGCCTTCGCGTTGTTCGCATAGCCCGTCATCAGACCGAGCGGACGCTGCGCCAGCGGCAAGGCAATTTCGCCCTCGCTCGCGGGTTGATCGTCCGCATCGACGAGTTCGACGCGATAACCGGGCAGCGGCCGCCCCATCGATCCGGCCACCACCGGCTGGCCCGGCGAATTGCCGATCTGGCAGGTGGTTTCGGTCTGCCCGTAACCGTCGCGGATCGTGATATTCCACGCGTGACGCACGCGTTCGATGATCTCGGGATTGAGCGGCTCGCCCGCGCCGACGATCTCGCGCAGCTTGACCGCGTGACTCGCCAGCGGTTCCTGCACGAGCATGCGCCAGACCGTGGGCGGCGCGCATAGCGTGGTCACGCCGCATTGCACGAGCGCAGCGAGCGTGTCTTTCGGCACGAAGCGCGCGTAGTTGTAGACGAACACGCAGGCCTGCGCGTTCCAAGGCGCGAAAAAGCAACTCCACGCGTGTTTGGCCCAGCCCGGCGAGCTGATATTCCAATGGATATCGCCGGGCATCAGGCCGATCCAGTACAGGGTCGAGAGATGGCCGACAGGATAGCTCTGGTGCGTATGTTCGACGAGCTTGGGCTTCGAGGTCGTGCCCGACGTGAAGTACAGCAGCATCGGATCGGTGGCACGCGTGAGGCCAGCGGGTTCGAATGCCGCGCTCGATGCATAGGCCTGCGAAAGATCGATCCAGACTTCGCGCGACGCCCCCACCGCGATGCGCTTCACGCTCGTATCCAGCGCGTCGAACTTCGCGAGTTCGGCCGCGTCGACCACGACAAAGCGCGCGCCGCCCGTTTCTACACGCTCGCGCACATCGTCGGGCGAAAGCTGCGTGGTGGCCGGCAGCACGATCGCGCCCAGCTTCATCGCCGCCAGCATCACGTCCCAGAGTTCGACGCGGTTCGGCAACATCAGCAGCAGACGGTCGCCGCGCCCCACGCCGTGCTCGCGCAGAAAATTCGCCATGCGCGAGGAGCGTTCGGCCATCTGCGCATAGGAATATTTCGTGCCGCCATCGGCGAGGTCGTCGACGATCCAGAGCGCCGGCTGATCGTTATCGTGCGCAATCACGTCGAAGTAATCGAGCGCCCAATTGAAGGTGTCGAGTTGCGGCCACGCGAATTCGGCATAGGCGCGATCGTAGTCGGTGCGGTGGCGCTGCAGCAGATCGCGCGCATCGATGAAGGCCTGCGCGGAAGGGGTGAACCTGTTCATCGCCGATGTCTCCAGTTTGTGCGCCGTTTCGCGCTTTTTATTTGATTCGCAATCCTTTGTTTATTTCAAAGCTGCCGCGCAATCACCATCCGCTGCACTTCGCTCGTGCCTTCGTAAATCTGCGTGATGCGTGCGTCGCGGTAATGACGCTCGACCGGATAATCGTTGAGGAAGCCGTAGCCGCCATGAATCTGGATCGCGTGCGAACAGACTTCTTCGGCCATTTCGGAGGCGTAGAGCTTGGCCTGCGAAGCCTCCGAAAGACAGGGCTTGCCCAGCGAGCGCAGCCGCGCCGCATGATGCACCAGATGCCGCGCAGCGTTGATGCGCGTGTGCATGTCCGCCAGCATGTTCGCCACGCTCTGATGCCCGATGATCGCCTCGCCGAACTGCACGCGCTCGTGCGCGTACGCACGCGCCGCATCGAAAGCCGCGCGCGCGATCCCCAGCGCCTGCGCCGCGATGCCAATGCGCCCGCCCTCCAGATTCGACAGCGCGATCTTCAGCCCTTCGCCGCGCTGGCCAAGCAGATTCGCTTCGGGAATCGCGCAATCGACCAGCGAGATCGGGCAGGTATCGGAAGCGCGAATGCCCATTTTCTTTTCGGGCGGCCCGACGTTGAAGCCCGGCGTGCCGGTCGGCACAACGAAGGCGGACAGACCGCGCTTGCCCGCATCGGCATCGGTCACGGCAAACACGATCGCGAGGCTCGCGCGCGAAGCATTGGTCACGAACTGCTTGTTGCCGTTGAGCACCCACTGGCCGTCGCGCAGTTCGGCGCGGGTGCGCAGATTGCTGGCCTCGGAACCGGCCTGCGGCTCGGTCAGGCAGAACGCGCCGATCATCTCGCCGCTCGCGAGCTTGGCCAGCCAGCGGTCTTTCTGCGCACCGCTGCCGTACTGCAGGATCGGGCCGCAGCCCACCGAGTTATGCACGCTCACGAGCGTCGCGCACGAGGCGCAACCCGCGGCGATCTCTTCCATCGCGAGCGCATAGGCCACGTAGTCGGTGTAGGAACCGCCCTGCTCCTGCGGCACGATCATGCCGAGAAAGCCCAGTTCGCCCAGTTGCGCGACGATCTCGTCGGGCAGCTTGCCTTCGCGGTCCCATTGCGCCGCGTTGGGCGCGAGGCGCTCGCTCGAAAAATCGCGCGCGGCGTCGCGAATCATGCGTTGATCGTCGGTATAGAACTCGTCCATCGCTGTCTCCTTCCTGACCACTCTTTGCTGTCTGTGCGCAGGCTCGCGCAGCCGCATGACATGCACTGTCGCGCGGCGCGGCGCCGGCCGCAAGGCTCCTGAAAAGTGTAGGCAGGAGCGCGCCCGCATTCGATGCCCGCCACGCTCAAAAGTGCCGAGCGGATTTGCCATAATGGCTTCGATATCCGCTACAGAGGCCCATCCGTGCAGCCAGGGAAAACCAGCAAAGTGAGCGAAAAAGGCACGATCGCGATGAGCCTCGTGCAGGAAACGGTCGCCCTTGCGCGCTCGCGCGGGCTGGACGCGACGCCGATCGCCCACGCAGCCGGCATCGCGCTCGACGCCCAGACACGCGTGAGCGCCGCGCAATATGGCGCACTGTGGGCCGGCATCGCCCGCGCGCTCGACGACGAATTCTTCGGCCAGGATTCGCACGCGATGAAGAGCGGCAGCTTCATCGCCATGACGCACGCGGCGCTGGGCGCGCGCACGGGCCGCCAGGCGCTGCAGCGCACCGTCCACTTCATGCGGCTCGTGCTGGATGACCTCGCCGGCGACATCGACATCGACGCCACGCGCGTGCGCATTGCGCTGCGTCATCGCGACGGCACGGCCGCGCCCGCGATGTTCGCTTACGCCACCTGGTTCATCCTCGTTTATGGGCTGCTGAGCTGGCTGGTCGGGCGGCGCATTCCGGTGATCGCGGCGCGCTTTCGCTGCCCCGCGCCCGACGCCGCGCAGGAATACCAGACGATGATCTGCGACGACATCGCCTTCGCGCAGGCCGATTCGTGGTTCGACCTCGCGCCCGCGTTTCTCGATCTGCCCGTGATCCAGACGGCGGCATCGGCGCGGGCTTTCCTGCGCAATGCGCCGGGCAACTTCGTCGTCAAGTATCGCAATCCGGGTTCATACGCGGCGCGCGTGCGGCGCGCCTTGCGGGCGCTGCCCGCGCACGCCTGGCCGGACGCCGACGCCGTCGCGCAGCAGTTGAACGTCGCGCCCGCGACGCTGCGCCGCCGGCTGCAACTGGAAGGCCATAGCTGCCAGTCGATCAAGGACGAATTGCGCCGCGATCTGGCCTTGGCGGCCTTGCAGGACCCCACGCGTTCGGTCGCGGACGTAGCCGCTGCCGTGGGTTTCGCGGAGCCGAGCGCGTTCCATCGCGCCTTCCGCAAATGGACGGGATTGCGCCCGGGCGAATATCGCCAGGCGCGCGAGCGGGCGGCGGCAAAAGTACGTTGAATAGCGCGTTGAATGCACAACGATTTCTTACTCAAGCTCACCTTTCAGTTATCGAGATAGCGTCTATACTTTTTAGGGTTATCCCTAATACGAAAGGTCATGTCATGACTTCCCTTTCACGTATCGCGCTTGGCGTGGTCGCAGTGGCTTGCTGCGTGGCCTCGGCATCGGCATTGGCGCAGCCGTACAACCCCTCGGCGCCGATGAGCCGCGCCCAGGTGCGCGCCGATCTCGCCGAATGGCGCGCAGCGGGCTACGATCCGCTCGACTGGATCGATTACCCCGAAAACGCCCAGCGCGCCGGCGCGATCGTGGCGGCACGACGCGCGGCTCGCGCGACGGGTGGCATGCCGCAGCCGATGCAGTAAGCGTCAGTAAGCAGCAACAAGCAGCAGTCGGCGCCGCTGTCCGGTTTCATCGGCGCCTCTCCCCGGGCGGGAGCGTCGATCCGCTAATCGAGGCGGATCGAGGCTCTCGCCTTGTTCGTTTTTGGCTGCCCGCAGTGCAGCAACTGTTGCACCCACTCCACGCCCGCCCTGCCGGCATTTCTGCGCTTGCCGGACAATTGTTTACAATCCCGCCCGTAGCGGCGTGAACCGGCATCCGCGACGCCTTCCGTCGCCCGCCCGCCGACGCCGATCTCAACAACAAATCAACCCGCTCGACTCTCAAGGGCCCGATCTTCATGGACGCCATCAAACGCTATTTCGGCTTCGAAGAAGCAGGTACTAACCTGCGCACCGAAGTCCTCGCCGGTTTCACGACCTTTCTCACGATGGCCTACATCATCTTCGTGAATCCGTCGATTCTCGGCGACGCCGGCATGCCCAAGGAAGCCGTCTTCGTCGCTACCTGCCTCGTGGCAGCGCTGGCGTCGATCGTCATGGGTCTGTACGCGAACTATCCGATCGCGCTTGCGCCCGGCATGGGCCTGAACGCGTACTTCGCCTACGCCGTGGTCAAGGGCATGGGCTTCACGTGGCAAGCGGCGCTCGGCGCCGTCTTCATCTCGGGCTGCCTGTTCTTCGTCGTCACGCTGCTGCGCGTGCGCGAGGCCATCATCAACGGGATTCCGCATTCGTTGCGGGTCGCGATCACATCCGGTATCGGCCTGTTCCTCGCGATCATTTCGCTGAAGACCTCGGGCGTGATCGTCGGCAGCCCGGCTACGCTCGTCGAGCTCGGCAATCTGCATGATCCGCACACGATCCTCTCGATCATCGGCTTCTTCGCGATCGTCACGCTCGACGTGCTCAAGGTGCGCGGCGCGATCCTGATCGGCATCGTCGGCGTGACCGTGCTGTCGTTCTTCTTCGGCGGCAACCAGTTCCACGGCATTTTCGCGGCGCCGCCGTCGATTGCGCCGACCTTCGGCCAGCTCGACATCAAGGGCGCGCTCTCGGGCGGCATCCTGAACGTGGTGCTGGTGTTCTTCCTCGTCGAACTGTTCGACGCAACCGGCACGCTGATGGGCGTGGCGAACCGCGCGGGCCTGCTCGTGCACGGCAAGATGCACCGCCTGAACCGTGCCCTGCTGGCCGACAGCACCGCGATTCTCGCGGGCTCGGTGCTCGGCACGTCGTCGACCACCGCTTACATCGAAAGCGCCTCGGGCGTGCAGGCGGGCGGCCGCACCGGCGTGACCGCGCTGACCGTCGCCGTGCTGTTCCTCGCGTGTCTGTTCATTGCGCCGCTCGCAGGCGTGGTGCCGGCGTACGCGACCGCACCGGCGCTGCTGTACGTCTCGTGTCTGATGCTGCGCGAACTCGCCGACCTGCCGTGGGACGACGCCACCGAAGTCGTGCCGGCCGCGCTCACCGCGCTGGCCATGCCGTTCACGTACTCGATCGCCAACGGCGTCGCGTTCGGCTTCATCTCGTATGCGGGTCTGAAGCTGCTGACGGGTCGCGCGCGCCAGGTGCGCCTGATCGTCTGGATCATCGCGGCCGTGTTCCTGTTCCGCTACTTCTACCTGGGCGGCGGCTAAGCTTCACGGCCGACGCACGGCGGATTTCCATCCGATGCGATCAAAACGGGCGGCCTGCGGGTCGCCCGTTTTTCGTTGTAGCTTTCGATTCGTCGATGAAGCGCGAGCGAGGTCAAGGTTCCGGGCGCGCATATGCACAGCGGCGCGCGGGCTCCGTATCATACGCAGACCCGCAAGCCAGGCCTCACACAACAATCTCGCGCCAAGGAGCCGCATAGTGGCCACATTCCCCGCCGCCGCCGAACGCTATTCCCGCCCTTCCATCCTGTTTCACTGGGCGATTTTTCTGCTCGTTGCGCTGGCGTATCTGGCGATCGAGATTCGCGGGCCGAAAGGTTCGGACAGCCGCGCGCTCTGGAGCAACGTGCATTTCTGGGCCGGCACGCTGGTACTCGTGCTGGCCGTGCCGCGCCTGCTCTGGCGCCTGTGGCACGGCGCGCCGCATGAAATCGACTCGAACCGCGTGCTCACTCTTCTTTCGCGGCTCGTGCATCTGGCGCTCTATCTGTTTATCTTCCTGCAACCGCTGCTCGGCATTCTGACGATCAATCTGGGCGGCCATCCGGTCACGCTCGCCGGGCTCGATCTGCAGATCACGCTGGTGGGCGCCGACCCGCTCGCGCGTAAGGTCGTGAAGGACGCGCACGAACTGATCGGCAATGCGTTTTATTGGGTGATCGGCGTGCATGCGCTCGCGGCCATCGCGCATCACCTGATCTTCAGGGACAACACACTGCGGCGCATGATCTGATGACTCTTTAACCCAGCACAAATGAAATCGCCCCGCAGCACACATCGCATTGCGGGGCGTTACAGAACAGCGCGGTCGATCAGTGACAATCAGGGACAATCGCGCAAACGCAATCGTCTCAGGACCCCACGCCGTGCGCCTGTACGAAGCGCACATAGCCGCTGCGCAGCGTTAGACACTGCGCACGCGTTTCGGACAGCAGGCGGCGCGCAACCGCCTCGATGCGCTCACGATGATGGTCGAAGGCGTCGAGCACATCCTCGGCTCGCGGCGATGCCGCGCCGAAATGGTCCTCCAGCGCCGCCGCCGTGATCGTACATTCCACCCTCTCGCCATCGATCATCGCCGGGAACGCCAAAGTCAGTTCGCGCCCCGAGTATTCGGGGACTTCGTTCGGAAACAGGATCTGCATGGGAGTCGCCTTAGGTAGAGAGTGATCGGGGCCGCGCCTTTCGATGCTCCTCCTTCGCATGCGCACGGTGCAAACGTCGACCGCCGCATGTCTCGCTTCGCGGGACGCAATGCGGCGGTCGATTTGATTCACTTTAGGACACTTCGCGCGGCTGGCAAGGTCGACTTTGTCACACGCGCGAAATGAACTTCGCGGCCCTTATTTTCAGCGCCCGCTGAAGCGAAGCATGTGCGCGCAAACGCAATCGGGACCGGCGCATACGCGAGCGCACCGCGAAAAACATGCCGCAGTGCAGCGTCGCAAAGACCACGCGGATCACTCAGGATTCGCGATGCCGATGATGTTCGATCTCGACGTCCTTCGGATGGACCGTTAGCATCGCGACGAAAGCGGCAACCCCGCCCGCCACGATTGCCATGCCGTAATCCACGTAGGTATGCGCGTCGAACAGCAGCCCGTGGATGGCTAGCGCGAGACCGGCCAGCGTGGCAAAAACGGCCAGCACCGCCAGCAGTATCCTCAATTCGCCATGGACCATGATGCACTCCGCAAGGGAGCCGCGACGGCCCTGAAAACCCCGTACAGCCCGATGCGCCGCCGCCGGGACGCATTGCGCGCCCCTGCCTTCATCCTGGCACTCGCGCGCGCAAAGGCAAGGCGAAGTTAGCGGCGCGAACGCGCACGTGTACGCGGGCTTGCACGCACGCGTAACCGCACTTGCCCGGATGCAGTGCACGCCGGCCTTCCTGTACCATGGCTCGACCACCTGCCGGGCGCGCGCCTTCGCTACTGATGCTGCAATGCAGCGGAAAACCACGATGCGCGCACGCCACGAGCAGAAACGATCCGCCGGCGCGAGCACATCCGCGAGCCGGCGAGAACATGGAGACACGTGTGACCCGACGCCCTTCCGTCACCGTCAAGCCACCCGACGCGGCGCGCGCCAACGCCATCGCCCAGGCGCATGCACGCTCGCGCGCACTCGGCCTGAGCGCCACGGCCACGCCCGAGTTCGACGCGCTCGCGAGCGCCGACCTGCGCGATCTCATCGATTCGAACCGCACGCTCTACCATCAGGCGCGGCCGGTCATGGACGCGCTGCACGCACAGATCGTCGATACCGAAAGCATGGTGCTGCTCACCGACCGTAACGGCGTGATCCTGCACAGCCTGGGCGACACCGATTTCGTCGAGAAAGCGCGCCGCGTGGCGCTGCGCCCCGGCGTCTCGTGGGCCGAGCGCGACCGCGGCACCAATGCGATCGGCACGGCGCTGGTCGAAGGACAGCCCACCACTATCCACGCGAACGAGCACTTCCTGCGCGCGAATCACATCCTCACCTGCTCGTGCGCGCCGATCGCCGATCCGTGGGGCCGCACGCTCGGTGCGCTCGACGTGAGCGGCGAATCGCACGGTTTCCACAAGCACACGCTCGCGCTGGTGCGCATGTCGGCGCAGATGATCGAAAACCATCTGTTCAACACCGAATTCGCCGATGCGGTGCGCCTGCAGTTTCACGCGCGCGCCGAGTTCATCGGTACGCTCTACGAAGGACTGGCGGCGTTCGCCCCCGACGGCACGCTGCTATGCGCGAACCGCAGCGCGCTGTTCCAGTTGGGCGCGCCACTCGCGAGCTTGCAGCAGCGCGGCTTCGATACGCTGTTCGGCATGCCGTTCGCGGCCTTTTTACAGCGGCTCATACAGGCGCACGCGAGCACGCATGCGCCCTTCACGCTTACGCTGCCCAGCGGCGTGCGCGTGGTGGCACGCGGCACGCCCGGTTCGGCGGTGGAAATCGCGCCGGTGCGGGCGGCTAGCTCGACCGTTTCCGCAGAACGCATCGGGCGCACCGAACGCATCGAACGCACCGAACGCACAAACGCAGCACGCGAAAAGCCGCCCGCCGATGCGCGCCCGGCATCGGCGAACTGGCAGCCCACTTTCGCCGATCTCGACACCGGCGATGCCCGCGTGGCCGCCGTGCTCGAACGCGTCGGCCGCGTGCGGGGACGCGATATTCCCGTGCTCGTGCTGGGCCGCACAGGCACCGGCAAGGAATGGCTGGCGCGGGCGCTGCATCAGGATTCGCCGCGCCGCGATGCGCCGTTCGTCGCGCTGAACTGCGCGGCGCTGCCCGATACGCTGATCGAAGCAGAACTGTTCGGCTACGAGGACGGCGCGTTCACGGGCGCAAAGCGGCGCGGCAGTCCGGGCAAGATTCTGCAGGCGCACGGCGGCACGCTTTTTCTCGATGAAATCGGCGATATGCCGCTCGCGCAGCAGGTCAGGCTCATGCGCGTGCTGCAGGAACGTGCGGTCGTGCCGCTGGGTGGCGCTCGGGCGATGCCGGTCGATCTGCGCATCGTCTGCGCGACGCACCGCGATCTGCGCGCGATGATCGCCGAAGGCAGCTTTCGCGAAGATCTCTATTACCGCATCAACGGGCTCGCCGTGACGCTGCCGCCGCTGGCCGAACGCACCGATCTGGATGCGCTCGTCGCGCGCGTGCTCGCGCTCGTGCGGCGCGAGATTCCCGACGCGCCCGCGCAGATCGCGCCCGCCGTGCGCGCCTGCTTCAGGCGCTGCCGCTGGCCGGGCAATCTGCGTCAACTGGCCAATGTGTTGCGCACGGCCGCGATCATGGCCGAGGGCGAGGACCTCATCGACATCGCGCATCTGCCCGAAGATCTGCTGCACGACTGCGAGCAAATCGATCTCGCGCAAGCCGACGATCCCGCCACGGCGCAAGCGAGCGCGCCGGACGAATCGCCCGCACGTCTCGCCGATTGGCAGGCGCGTCTGATCGACGACACGCTTACGCGCCACGGCGGCAATGTCTCGGCGGCCGCGCGCGAATTGGGGCTGGCGCGCAATACGGTGTATCGGCATTTGCGACGCCGATGAGCGGTGCGGGATCGGCGTCGCCAGGTTAAGCTTCGCGGCGACGCCTTGCCGACCTTTGCCCGATGGCCTTTTCCGACCGCTGCCGATCCGCCCGACGAGGCGCAACCGCCTCATGACGCCCGCTTCGCCCTCCAACATGGCCGCCGATACCCAGAACCACGCTGCACCGATCGTGCGCGTGGAACCGCTCGGCGTGAGTTTCGAAGCGCCGGCCGAACTGACGCTGCTCGAAGCCGCGTCGTTCGCGGGCATTCATCTGCCGCGCTCGTGCCGCAACGGTACGTGCCGCACCTGCCTGTGCCGCGTCGTGAGCGGCGAAACGCGCTTTACGATCGAATGGCCGGGCCTTTCGCGCGAGGAAAAGGCCGAAGGTTATGTGCTGAGTTGCGTGACGATCGCCTGTTCGGATCTCGTGCTCGATGTGCCGGATGCGGAACTGGCTTGAACTTGCCTGAATTTGCCCGAAGCGCATTTGCGCCACGTTCGCGCGGCAACGCGCAGAAATAGAAACGGCCCGCGATCTGACTCGCGGGCCGTTTGCATTGGGCTACTTGAAGCGCGGACGGGCGTAGCGCTCCCGTCGATCCGGCTTACTGACCGCCGAAGTAGACCGATTGCGGGCCGCGACGCGCCGCTTCGGACACGTAACCGGCACCTGCCGCCGACGTGCTGCTCACGCCGCCATAGGCGCTGTCGCCCTGGGTGACCGCTGCGCCCGTGCCGGCAGCGCTGACGTTCTGGTTGCGGCTGGCCTGCTGGAACTCGACGAGCTGGGCGCGCACCTGATCGCGCGTAAGACCTTGATCGGCCTGGGCAAATGCGGCCAGCGGCGCGGCGCAGGCAGTGGCGATAACAACGGCTTGAATCAGCGACTTCATGATGGTGACCTCCAGAATTGTTTGAATCGCCCGGCATGCTGCATCGCGTTGCGCAGGTCGAGCGTTGACTGGATTTTAGGCAAGTGCCCCAGCCGGATATATGCCGAAGTCGGCGAATTCCAGTTGCGGATTTCGCAATAATCGGGCGGCGTGGCAACTTCGAATAGTTTCACTTAAAGGTTCCCGCGAAAGTTTCATTTAAGGCTTTGTAACTCCCCGCTAAGCCAAGCCCAGCAAGGCTTAAGTGAAACTATTCAAATTCCCGTCAGCCCAGAAAATGGCAAGCTTTACCGTGTAAATCTCCATCCAAATTTGGCAAGGTATCCCATGGTTCCGGCATAATCTGACCCTTTATTTTTGATAATCAAATGGGGCCTCTAATCGCCTTGCCGTTATCCAAGCGGCGAACGTTAATTATTTTTAGGGTCGCATACCAATCGAAGAAACCACGCTCGCACCAAAAAAACTGTATAGAATCACAGTATTCTGATGGAGTTGGCACCGACATCGCGGGGGTATTACTGAGGACAAGGCTCGGTTGCCGACGTGATTAGGCGTTCCTAGCCGTGACGAAATTACAAAGCCAAAAACGCACTATGCGCACAGCCACCAAGGCTGGCGTATTGAGAGAGCCCACTGATCAATGGCGTCCGAGACCACACACTATCAAAGTTTCTGACCCGCTCACTAAAGGGTGACGAGACACGTGTGGATTCCTGAAGCGTTCGCTTGCGGATTTAGCGCTTCAGTTTCATCGAGCATCGCTTGTTGTATAGCGATGTTGTTCATCACCGTAAAATTGGTGCCGGAATGAACGCAATCATCGATTTTGCTGCGAGCAATCCGGCACTGCTTTTTGTCCCAGCAGCGGGTGCAGTTGCAGCGAACGCATTAATCTATTTCAAAAGACGCTACGTAAAAGATGGCGTACTTTTTGGTTGGTCAACGCTGCCTGCAGAAAGGGGCGAGTACCCGACTTTAGAGCAAACTTCGTATGTTTGGCTTCTTGCGCTTGACGGATATCTGCGCCGCTACGAATCATTAACCCAGCAGATCCTCCCGCTGCGATATGGCGGGCAATCACTTGACGCAAGGACTACGCAGTTCATTGGGCGAGCGCTTTCGGACTGGAATCGTGTTCGCGCCATGATGGACAAGGCCTCAACGATGCAGTTCCACTCGCACCTCGTGGCGATTGAGCACCTAGCCCTTCGCATAGAGAACGCCAACCGTAATGCTTGGCTTGCTGAGTCGGCAACCACTCGCAAATTCGCACGTTCCAGACGTATGCGGAGTGGCGCCACGCTGTTCCCGGATTTCATGGAGTATCTCAACGAACTCAGAATTGAGGCGCAGCGCGCGCGCCGTGAGAATGAAGAAGATTCTGATCAGTCGAATAACATCTCGAACTAGCTCGATCCGCTTCGATTTCTAATGGCAGTCCGTTGTCAGACGAACTAAGGACGATTGCTACCTACCTGAACGGTGGCCCGACCGCCTGAACGGACCGACTATGCAAACCAATCTCGTTCCCGACGACTTTCCACGTGATGGCTCGAACGGCGTAGTAGCCGGCGCGCAGCCGAAAATCTGCGTCGTACTGTCAGATGGCAAATACATCGCTGGCCAGACCGATGCTGAGCGGAAAGAGCGCTGGGATATATGCGAAGACCTCGCTCACCAACTGATGCCGAAGGCGCAAAAGGATGCAGCAGCTCATCCAGAACACAGTCGTGATGTCACTCTCGAACGGGTGCGCGTGGCTGTCGCGCGAAAGAACTGGGTGTCGTCGCCTGAGTTGTCTTGGCTCATCTCGCGGCTGCGAGCCCTACTGAACTGGTAGCAGTCTATGGGACGCGGATACCTAACGTGCACTCCAATACGCATCATGTCTTCAACTTCAACCACGCCTCTTAGCCCGCTTGCAAAAGACCGATGCTCACTCGGCAGCCTAGTCCGAGAATCCAGGCGACGATGTCAACTCGACCTCGTCGACGCGGCAGACTTGCTCTGTGTCGATGTCTCTCATTTGAGCCATATGGAAGATGGGCTCCCCGTCAGTACCGAAGCGTTATTCAAGGTGCTTGCTGGCTATGGGCTAGAAATGCTCATCATGAGTCGCAACGACGCAAGCGATGCGCTCAACGCGGTCGGCCACAGCGTGAACTGGCGTGAGTTAATGGAGCGCCGTTCGCCCAGCAGATCGAGCGCGCCCCCTACTCCACTTTTATTGGACAACCTGACGCCCACACTGTTCGTCGATTTCGACGGCACGCTACACGTCGGGAATGCCTACATAGACGACCGCGGCGACATAACGCTCGACACCGGTCGCCCGCTACTGGAGTTCGCTCACCTGCTCGTCGAACTACTCGCTCCGTACCCAGACGTGGAGATCGTGCTTACGACATCGTGGGCTCGCTGCTTGTCATTAGAACGCGTTATCGCCTATCTGCCGCCCGAACTACAGCAGCGGGTCGTGGCAACGACCAAGGACATTACTCCGAGGCGCAGTTACGTACTCGAAGGCACGGAGCGAACGGATGTCATCACCAGCTATGCGTATGGCAAGCGTCTGAAGCACTGGCTCGCGCTCGACGATGCCGTGTTCGGTGCAAAGTGCTTCGGGCGTGAACCTGGAGCACTCGTCGACCACTTCCTTTTACTCGATTCGTCTGCAGGCATCAGCGACGGCGCCGTACTCTCGCGCATATCCAAGTGGCTCGTCGACGTGGGTTCGAAGCGCTCGTAGACGGCAAGATTGGACTGGTGCGTGCGAGCGCCGCTCGCTTTCTTGAGGAGATGCGAAGTGATTTCGACGTGGATCCATGATGCCAGCCATTTATACCAATCTATACGGATGTATAGCCTCACCTCCTTATACATTGTTAGATTTAGATATACATCACCTCGCGAGCGTACGAAGCTGAAAACGCGCGCTATAGCGTCGCGTATGTCAGCATCTGACCGATGCGTGGAATTTCACCTCCGCTTCTGCCATGTGATTGGTTCGAGCCTCTGCAACTCCTCCATCAGGCGCCACCGCAGTCGGCCCAACGACTCGCGCGTCCGTGACCGTTGCATGCTCCTCCTGCAAGCACCAGATCCCTCAACGACTAGTGGTCAAATATGACCTACTAACCCATTAAGGGTTCAAATATGACTGATAAACCAAAATTGACGGCGACACCCAAACCCTCCAGCCGCTTGACCGAAAATCCGATGCCCTTTCCGGTAAAGCGTGCGTTGGTTGCTGCTGGAGATAACCTTGCGCTGGCCCGGCGGCGCCGGGGGTTTTCTACGGAATCCATGGCGCAGCGGGCGGGCATCTCAAAAAAGACGCTCTACCGGCTGGAACAGGGCGACCCTGGAGTGTCGTGGGGCGCCATGATGCGGGTACTGAACATCCTGAACCTCCTCCCCGAACTCAATAAGGCCCTGGACACGACCAATGATGCGCTAGGCCTGGTGCTCATGAATAAAGCAGTGCCCAAACGCATCCGGGAACGTAAAATCACCCCGGACAGCGGAGGCCTGTAGTCCACCATTATTTTTATCGGAATTTCCGATAAATGCAGTTTATCGACATTACCGATACGCGTGACCTATGCGCCAGATCATCACCACCCCGGCCCAAGTTGGGCAAATATTGCATAGCGCGCGCCGCGCGCGTGGGCTGTCACAACAGAAGGCGGGTGTCCGCCTTGGCCTGAGCCAGAACCGCCTGTCCGAACTCAAGAAAGGAGCGAATGGTATCTCGCTCTCGCAGTTGCTCGCCATGACGGCACTCTATGGCCTCCAGATCGAGATTGCGAGCCGCGGAACGCCTCCGCAGGCGGAGTGGTAAGTATGAAGAGCCCTTCTCATACGCTCCCTAAACCGAACGATTGCCGGGCGCGTACACCTTGGACTTCCATAACCGTCAGCTTTCCCGCTCGACAATCGAGTTAAGCATTCGCGCGAGAAGAAAGTCGCTTGGGCCAACACCAAGAAGCTCGCCGTCGGGAGCCATTGTCATCTGCGTGATTCGCGGATGGTCGAATATGCAGGGCGGCAAAGGTTGGTGGGCAAACGGGTTGTGGAACACGTACAGGCCGTCTAAAAGGTGTTCGCTATATTCGCGTTTCAGTGACGTGCGAACATTCGCTTTAAGTTGTCCCTCCGCCGGGTGAAAGGTCGTATACACGGTCCTCGCGTCAGGATTGTCTGCCAAAGCCCGGACCTTCCCCCAAGTCACGAGGGAACTGTATATAACAGCGGCGACGTCGGAATATGTGTCATCGCAAAACAGCCCCACGTCGATGCTGGTATTTTCATTCTTCGGGGCGGATGAAACGTTATAGCTCGTCACCTTCTGAGCGTTAGGCGATGTTCCTGCCTCATCGTAATAGCGGCCGTATAGCGCCGCAACAACAGGTCGCGAAGCGGCGAAATGGGCGAGAGGTCGATCAAATGCAGCAATCCCAATGACAAAAGTTCGGCCACTCATGTGTTGCAGGCTGGAGTAATACTTTCGGTGCCGCTTCACCTTCGCATCAAAGCTATTGCAGATACGGAGCGTCGACTCAATGTTGAATTGCGTAAAATCATCAGGACAGTCTTCAACAGAATATCCATACGCTGGCTTCCCACCCGCAGCTGGCGCCGCGATGGTCGCCTCTAGCCCGAAGGGGTATTGACCGCCCACCACGAAATCGGGCGCGTGATATTGCATATCTACTGGAAGCCGCCACTCCCGCAGTGCCGCGCTCAAATAAAGCTCCCATAAGCCGGACTCAAAAGTCGTCTGGAATTCCTGGACGAATTTGCCATCACGATCGATGAAACTGTCCGCCCAACCTTGCAGGACAGCCCTCTCCGCCCGATAACGTTTGTGCAGGATCATCTTGAAGATGGGATGCTGCTTGTCCTCGGGAACTCTCGGTTGAAATAGGTCCATGGTCGTTTTTGGAAAATTATTTTTGTCTGACGGCACGGTTATGCGTTCGGCGCTGCGCTACCGTCCGGTGCTTTATTCCAAATCTGTGCCTACGCTGTGGAGGAATGGTATCGCTTCTACGGATCGAAGCGGCCGCTAACACGACTATCGCCGCAATGGCAGAAGTAGGTGGCGGATTCGACCGGTCGACTGCGTTAGCGCAAAGCTCGTCGGCGATCCAGATCGAGGGCTGTCGTAAATTTTTGAGTTGAAGTAGGTCAGGCGCGTGCTTTGTCGCAATTTTTGAACTAAGACAGGCTTTTTGTCGCGAATTTTGGTTTAAGCCGACGGCCATCGAAGGCTCACGGACTCGTGACGGTTACCTTCGCACCATAACGCGCCCTGAACCAGCCGCTGACCGATGCGCTCAACTTTACCTACGCTTCTGCCATGTAATTGGTCCGATCCTCTGCAACTCCTCCATGAGGCGCCTCCGCAATCGCCCCAACGACTTGCGAGCATCCGCGACCGTCGCGTGCTCCTTCTGCAGATACCAGTATCCCTCGGCGGCCATCGCTTCAAGCTCTGAAATGGCATAGCGCCCGCACTGCACTTCCAGGGCGAGGCGCCGAACGTCTTCCTGAGGATGCTGCTTCCAGATCCGCCGTAGCTCGGCATCGAGCGGAGTAAAGAACGGCGGCAGCCCATACCTGCGTCGCTCCGTGCGTATGCGCCGCTCGCGTTGCCACGGCAGCTGAGGATCCGGTGGGTCAACACCAGGGCCGGCAGCGTGCATGCGGTCACGTTTGGTGTGGTCGAGCCGATACACGCACATCTCGTAGGCGTACCAATCCCCCCTGGCCTCCTCGTCCGTCAACCAGATCGGCGTCGGCACGAAGCACGCCTTGACCTCGTCCCAGACCGCCCACTTGTATTCCCAAACCGGCTCCATGACCTGACAAAAAATACTGTATGGATGTACAGTATCCGTGAACGCGTCTCGAAAGGCAATATGGAGCTACCTCAACGGAGGGATGGGTATGTGCACCAATTACGCAGCGGCACGGAGCGACCGGTTGTTCAGGCATTTTGGCGTTGCGCCGCCAAGCAGCCCTTGGCGCGACGAGGTCTACAAGGACTATCCGGCACCGATTATTCGCCGCATGTCCGATGCTGAGTGCGCCGATGTTGCGACGTTTGGGATGGTGCCGCGCAAACACATCCCTCCTGGTGTGAGAGTCTTCGACACGATGAATGCGCGCTCGGAGACCGTCGGCGAAAAGCGCAGCTTCAATGGCGCGTGGAAGCGGCAGCAGCTTTGCCTCATTCCATGCGAGGCGTTCTACGAGCCGAACTACGAGAGCGGCAAAGCGGTACGCTGGCGTATCAACATGGCCTCTGGTGAACCGTTCGCTATTGCCGGCCTCTGGCGTGAGTGGGATGAGGGTGAAGCAGACAAGGCATTGTCGTTCACGATGCTCACGGTGAATTCAGATGAGCATCCGCTCATGCGGCGCTTCCACAAGCCAGGAGACGAGAAGCGCTCGGTCGTCGTTCTGCACCAGAACGACTACGAGAACTGGCTCGGTAGCCGCTCAATGGACGAGGCTCGGACGTTCCTGAATCTCTATCCTTCGGAGCTCATGCAAGCGGAGGCTTGCCCGGCCCCTCCTCGTGCATCAAAGGCGAAAGTAGACCGCCCAGTTGATGAGAGTGCAGAATGAAGGTATTGGATGCCGAGACGAAAGCAGAGTTGCTCACGTTCCTCGTGGTCGGCCAGCTTTTTGCGTTTGCGCTCGTTGGCGAATGGCTGCGCACGGACCATCTCATCGAATCCGCGCAGATGTGGCTCAGCTCCAACGGTACTGCGTGTGACTGGCTCGAGCGCGCGAAACTCATTGAGGCATGCCGAGTAGTGGCGCTCAAGCAAGTACGCCATAGCCGTCTATGCTGCGCTACGGGAAGTCAAAGCCCGAAGAGCAGGGACTGAACCGGCCAATCGCCATATTGAGATGAGTGATCCAGATAAGAATATCCACCAGATTTTTGCGGAAGCCTTCAAGGACTATGGTCCGCCCTTCGATCGCACGCCCTTCTTCGAATTTGAGTGCGCTGGCTTGCAGGAGATCCGCGCGCTGCTACGACACGCGCTGTCTCTTCAATGGCGTGCCTATGGCGAGCGCGGGTTGATCCATCTCGACTTCATACATAACCAGAGATTCAATGCACTGGCAACGAGGAGCGGGGACCACGAACTGATTGCGATCTTCTCCGGAGCCCTGCGAGCGATCTACCAGTTCTGGTTCTTCTTCATGTGTGACCCGCTGGCGATGCCGCATATCGGAGATCCGACCAAGGAGACGACTGATAAGGCGATCGCTGCGGCAATCCGCAGTGGCGACCTACACCCGAAAGCGCTTCAGCATCCTCACGACGAGACCCGATACGTTGCCGCGCAAAACCTGGCGCTCGCCACGTGCTTCGTGCTGGCGAACCATGAGGTCGGGCATATTGCGAGCTGTCATCCACACTACCTCCAGGCCATCAGCCCTCGGCGCGGCGTATATGAGGAGTTGCCTGCCGTGCCCAGGTCGAATCGGGCGCAGAAGCTCAGACAGGCGATGGAGTTGGAGGCAGACGAGTACGCTGGAGGAGTCTCCTTCCAATGCCTGCACTCCATCAAGGAGATGCTGCATGGCGTGGGAAATCTGGACATGGGATACGTCTGGTCGGCAGCATCGACTGCCCTCTTCCTGATGATCCACAAACAATCCGGTCGAGGAATCGAGGAAGCCAGCGCTACCCATCCAGCCCCTGTTGACCGATGGCTCTTGTCGCTCGAGATGCTCCTGAAAAGTGAACGCTGTAAGGTGTTCAATCCCGACACCGCTCAGATCACCGCTGGCTTCCAGGAGGTCGAGGCGTTCTGGCATCGACACGCTCTCCTAGGTGACGGGCAAGCATCGGCAGGCGCCGCAGGCGTTGGGGGAGATTCAAACGCTGGTGCGGAGAGCATCTTGCTGAACAGACGCATGTCGGAGGCCGCCGCACGAATCAACGTGACGTTGAAAGGGCTACGGAAGATTGGGCCTACTTTGAACGCCATCGGTGCGTACCGCGTCCAGGCTGCTGCCCGTTACCGCGATGACCATCGCGCGGTCGCGCATGAGGCACTCGCGCAACAACTGAAAAGCGGCGCAGTTCGTCGGGAGCCAGCGCCCGCGCAGATGGTCAGCGACCTGGCTGCCGCCGACCCGGCGAAGTGGATAGCAGGCGGCTCGTGACAGTGCCCCTGCAGCAGTGGCATCCAGAGACCGAGCCAAACCAAGTCAACGCTTCACCATCGCTGGCGGCGTCGGGCGGTCGAAAACTAAGCGCACCTCACGAACAGATTTCAAGTGCCATCCTTTAGTTTAGCGATGCCTTTGCACCATCGGACACCATCGGTCAAGGAGTTTTGCTAAGCGTTCGAGACTGTGGCAACATGCTCCCAGAAAATAACTCTGCGGCCGGGGTGTACTCCAGGTCGCGACATCGATACCAAGGGGGGGCGACATGCCCATCGTGTTCGTCCACGGCGTCAACAATCGAGACGGCGACGCTTACCGGGAAAACGAGAGCGCGCGGGATGGATTTCTACGCGAGTACGTGGCACCGGCACTCGGGTTGAGTTCCGACAAGCTCACGGTCATCAGCCCGTACTGGGGCGAGTTCGGCGTCAAGTTCGCCTGGAACATGGCGGTGCTCCCGGAATCGTCCACGAAGGTCGCGTCTTTCGGAGTGGACGAGGAAGCCCAGGCTCGTGCCCGGGTGGCCGGCCTGCTCGCTGAATCGAATCAGAGCGGGGATCTCGTCGCGCTGGCCAACACGGATCTATTGGCGGCAGTAGATCTGCTCTATGCCTCGGCGATGGCAGGCGCCAAATCGCAGGACGAGGCGCGGTATCTGGCAAAGTCGTACGACCTCGCCAGTGCGTATGCCGAGGCCAACCCGCAGCCGGACTGGCTCGCGACCGCGGGCCCG
Source organism: Paraburkholderia sp. J69-1 (assembly GCF_905220255.1). Taxonomy (NCBI): domain Bacteria; kingdom Pseudomonadati; phylum Pseudomonadota; class Betaproteobacteria; order Burkholderiales; family Burkholderiaceae; genus Paraburkholderia; species Paraburkholderia sp. J69-1. The sequence continues at coordinate 32,941 of NZ_CAJMZG010000007.1, forward strand.
AAGAACTTTGCTGACCTGCTCGTGAGCAAGTCCAAGGCTTCCCAGGTCCAGAGCTTCGGCCCCCTGAGCAAGATCCTCGACTCGCTCAAGGAAGGCGCATCCCGCCTGGTCAACGCAGCGCCGGACGTCACGACCGGGCTCGCTGGCCTGCTCCTGCGCAAGAAGCTCAACAACGCCGTCACCCGTTTTGCTGGCGACGCATTTGTCTACTTGAACGGCCGCGGCACGGTCGATGCTCCCGGCCCCATCGTCACGACGGTCTTGAAGGCGCTGCAGGACGCTCAGGCAAAGCGCACCGAGGACGACAAGCTCATCGTCGTGGCGCACAGCTTCGGCGGCGAGATCGTCTATGACATCCTGACCTACTTCGCCCCGACCCTGAGCATTGACTGCCTGATCACGGTGGGCTCCCAGGTCGGTCTGTTCGAAGAGATGAAGCTCTATAAGGTTAGCGATCCCAAGATCCCGGGCGACCCGAAGAAGGACCACGTCGCTCTCCCCAAGGGGATCAAGCGCTGGCTCAACGTGTTCGACACCAATGACGTGCTGAGCTACCAGCTCAAGCCCGTCGTCGACTCCGTGACCGACTTCAGCTACGACACCGGCTACAGCACATTGGGCGCGCATGGCGGCTACTTCGAGCGCCCGAGCTTCTATAAGCGCATGGCTGCGCGTCTGAAGGAGATCGATCCCGCGGCCGGAGCTGGCGCCAAGTGACTGTCCTGCTGAACACCGCGGTAGCCGGCAAGGGCGGCACGCACGTGCTGGCCATTGGTGTCGGGAAGTACCCCCATCTGCTGAACGGAACGGCCAAGCTCGCCGCAGACCCGATGGGCCTTGAGCAGCTGGAGTCCCCGCCGGTCTCGGCCAAGGCGCTGATCGACTGGTTCCTTTCGCCGGTTGCGGGTGCCGGGGTGTTCGAGAACCCGGACGCGCCACTGGCCTCGATCGAAGGCCTCGCGTCCGCCGAGCAGCCAGTGGTCATTGCCACGCCGGGTGGCCCGATCACGCTCGCCGCGGCGACGCAGGACGCCATCCAGCAGGCCTTCGAGGACTGGCTGGCTCGCCTCAAGAGCCACCCCGACAACGTCGGCATCTTCTATTTCTGCGGCCACGGCGTGATGGTCTCCGACCACTACCTGCTCGCGCAGGAGTTTGGCCACTCCGCGCAGCCCTGGACGAAGGCCTTTAACGTCTCGCTGACAGTCCGCGCCGTTGAACGAGAGATCCAAGGGTCGGTCTTCTTCTTCATCGACGCCTGCCGCAACATCCCGCGCGCCCTGGCCATGACCCTCGGGGCGCAGCCGCCACCGCTGCTGCCGGCAGACCTCGGGACGGACGTATCGCGCAAGCATGTCACCGAGATCCATGCGACCGGCGAAGGCCAACTCGCCTTCGCGCCGCTGGGGCCTACTGTGTCCAGATTCACGTCTGCACTCATCTGCGCGTTGTCGGGCTACTGCGGCACCAAGGACCCGGGCCAGCAGACCTGGACGGTCGACGGCGACAACCTGTCGGTAGCGGTGCGCACCCTGCTCGCGCAGAACGAGCCAGACCAGGCCGATACCGGCAACAACAAACAGGTCTCTGAGCAACGGGTCACCGGCCCGGTAGTGCCCCTCATGCGGCGAGCGTTCGTCCCCATGGTGAAGGTTCGGTTGGACCTCGCGCCGAGCCAGCGACGGGCGCTGTACGAGATGTACCTGCAGTCATCCACGGGCAACAACCGGGTCGCACAGACGCTGCTGGATCAAATCTTCAAGGTGGAGCTTCCTCGTGGCATCTACGATGTCGGCGCGCTGGATCCTGCTGGCGCACTGCCTCACCTCCTGCACGCCGACGAGGAGTTGGCGCCCCCGATGTACCTGTTCACGATGAAGTCGCAGCCATGAAGCACATCGTCGTCACCCTAGACTACCCGACTGATGATCGCCTACGCGATCAACACGAGGACCAGGGCGCAGTGCTGCCGATGAAAGTGCTGGACGCCGAAGGTGCCGTGCTGGCTGTCGCCTCCACACGGGTTCGTAAATCGGTCAAGTTGAGCGTCCCCGACGAGGTCGAACTGGCCTTCGTACGCCTGACTTGGCCGTCCGGGCGTACCGTGACGCAACGCGTAGACATGAGCGCCCCCTCGAATTCGGCCTTGGGCGACTACCCCGTGGTCTTTAAGCCTGCGTATGCACAGGCCAATGAATGGTCAGCCTGGGCCATCCCCAAGCTCAACCCGCGCAGTCGTCTTGCCAGTCCGCAAGCTGACCTGGATCTCGGCATGGACGAGTTCTCAAGGGTGTGGCTGCGATTGTGGAAGCTCCAGAATGGCGAGTGGAGCCGGGTGTCCGTGGAACCTGTGGAGAAACGCCACAGCCGCTCGGCCTGGCAGATGGACCTACAGCTGGACGCGTCGAATTGGCTGATGCAGATTGGGGGCTCCAAGGTCACTTGGCGCTTTGTCGCACTGCCCGGGAACGGGCGCGCGCGCGTGCTCATCACGCCCAAGGATTCGAGCGACCCGCGCGCGGATGAACTCAAGGTCGTCGTGACCGGCTTCCGCTCCGGGGCGGAGACGCTCCTCGAGTTCCTGTCGCGTGACGCGATCCGGTCGATGAACGCCGTCGCCGATCCGGTGAACGTCGCGCGGGAACTTCTCCGCTCCAAGTTCGCCGATCCGGTCGGCGCGGTGGCCGCTGCCTACTACCTGCTGCGGGTCAATGCGGCGGACCAGGTCCCCCTGGATTGGTTCGAGAACCTGTCGCGCAACTTCCGCTGGCTTCCCGATACCGCCATCGTGCACTGCGCCCGGCTATTGCGCGATAGCCGCCGCACGCACACGGAGGAGTTCAACCCGCTCAAGCTCTTGCGAGAGAGCTTGTCCAACGGCTGGCCGATCTTCACTGAGGGGGTCAACCTGCTGCAGGAAGCGGCCTCGCTACTCGGCGACTCGCTTCTCGAGGCTGATCCTGAGGCCTTTCACAAGGTCCAGGCGCTCGGTGCAGGCAAAGGCTGGGCGGGCGCGTTCACCAGCTTCTACGGACGGTATCCCGGCGAGCCCGACGTGCTTCGATGGGGCGGCATGCCCCGGGCGCCGCGACGCCGGCAAATCATCCCGCAGTTGGTCAAGTCCCGGCTGCAACGGGACGCAACACTGAGCTTCTCGCCAGAGTCGCTCCAGGCGTTGCTGCTTCAGATGGAGCGCGTTCGGATCTTGCCTACATTTCCGACGGTTGAGACCCCATCCGCTCAGCCCCCGGCCGTCCGGACCCCATCCAGCCGAACACCTGCCGTTCAGATCCCGTCTGCTGGCGAGTTTGCTGAGCTCCCTGCCGCCACGGGCAGCCCCCGGCGGGTGAAGCGTGAGCCAGACGATGGAGAGTTCCTGCTCGGGAGCGTTGACAGCTAGTCAGGCGCGTCGCGCCCCTTCAGCGGAATGGATAGAACTGCACCAGCCCGCTGTGGGTGACGTGCAGTTCCTGCCGGTCTCTCTCGAGTCGTTCGCCAGCACGCTGCGCCGTGAGTAGGTTGCGCAGCGGTGACGATGGGCTGAGTCACAGTCCAAGAGAGCGCCACGTCGTTGAGCGCTTCTTCTCCATCCTCAAGAACCAGTCCAGCCTCCGGGTGCTGTTCGATCAGTCGCGCGATGCAGTCATTCAACCGCGGCAAAACGGACCAGCGGCTCGAGGTGCTCACTTGAATAGCGGTGACCTAGCGACGACGGCGGAGGTTTGGACGTCGGCAATTGCCCGTTTCCCCGACCATGAGCTAACCGCCAGGCTTCAGCGCGAATTACCGGCCTTGTTCGGTGATCCGTCTGCTGGCCAAACCGGCGATAGCGCTCACTGATATTGCCCAGTGACCTTGCACCCCTTGTCTAGCTTGTGGAGGCCGCGGGCTTCACTGTAAGTCGAGGCCAGCTTCTCGTTTGCCTCCAAAACGGACATGTGTGTACCTTCGAGCCCATAAAGTATGAAGCGGTCTTCACCGTTTGCGCCATCTCGTGATGGCTAGTACACAACATCGTCATCTGACGCCTTACCGCGCGGGTATGCTCGAAAATAAAAGCCATCCACTTTTTGAAGTGTTTCGCCCTCAATTCGCGGATTTTATGGAGAATCTCAAAAATAGTGGAATGAAGGACAGTGACTAACAAGAGACGCAACACGAAAACCTACTGGCTGCCGCTCAACAAGTTTACGAACAGCCTCTGTGTCCGTTGCGCGGCGCGGCAAGCGCGCCGCTGTTTGATCACTTTATGCCCACCGATGTTCACTAACCCCGCTTACTCGAAGTCTTGCGCGAAAAAAACTTAAGGATTTTTAAAACAATCAACGTCACCAGGCGCAGCAGAGTCTGCACAAAGCGCAATGAGAGGCAGGCAACTCGACGAACGAAATGGCAACTGCGTCTACGTTCCACGGCCTCTCGTTTGTCAAGTTTATCTAGTTTTACAGTTGACCCAGCGACTTTTCCGCCAACGATGACAGAGAAAAACAAGTAATAAAGCCAGCGAACGTATTTCGTGTGAGTGTCCGCGTCGACCTTAGCCTGCATTCTTTCCTGACTATCTCGTAGACGAACAAGTGTTGGCACAATACTTTCTATATCGAGTGCAACGGGAATTCCCAGATCCCCCTGTGTCTGCCTGCCACCGAAGGGGTCAGGAAATGCGGAGCCATACTGAGGTGGTGTAGCCAAGCACTCAGGAGAAGGCGACGCTGTACGACTAAATGCCCCGCCCAAGTGAATGATTGGGCAAGTTTTTTCGTTATATGCCGCGATTTCGGTCCGAATCGCCTCGATTTCCTCTGGTGAGGCCGCCTTTGCAGGCCACGCGTAAATTTTCGCAGAATTCTGTGGGCCGAACTCCTGATAGAGCAGCGTGTGTTGCGTCGAGTAGTCAAGGAGCCTTTGCTGAACAAGCGAGGCCCATCTGCAGGATACGATAGCCGTCATATCGTTTTCTCGACACCATCGTACGTAGCCTACAGCCTGCTTTGCCAGATATGCACTGGCCGCCTGCGTCGTATGAGAATCCTCATCAAGCTTTTGCTTATGAAAATTCACTTGCGTGTCGGCAACAAAGATAACTGCGGCCAGCAAGCCAGCAATGACCCATACATGGTCGTAGACATGCCAGAATTTTTCGTCCAGTCGACGCAAATCGACCAGTATTAACATCAAGCACCAACCGCTGAGCATTCCGATCGCGACAAGCACACCCATACCCCAACCACTTCCCATGACGCCATGACCGCCCTCCACATACGTATCAGGCAGCAGAGTGGTCGCAGGCCATAGGGACACCATGCTCAACACCCCGGGTATTACACTAATTACCAGAACAGCAAGAACACCCTTCTTTCTTGCGAGTACGTATCCGGCGACAATCAGAAGCATCATCAGAAGAACTGAGATGCCTCGCAGAACGTCAAAGAAATACTCGTGGTGGCTCAATACGGAAGAGAAGAATGGCGACATATCTCCCTGTGCCGTCCGATCAAACATCCCGGCCTTAACACCATACCCGTCCAAGCCTTGTTGCAATGTCCACGCAGCGCTATCAAGCAGTTGTTTATAAGGATAAAGAAACATTATTGCTCTCTTCTCGCGAAAACGATCAATTTTCTCAGTAGTGGATTCATATGCCTGACCATCGTAACAGAGCTACTGAACATTCTCCCGCCATACCATCACTGCACAGACCCACGCTGACTTTACCCGCCTACGTCAGTAACTCCGTCCCACCTAAAAGTCGCGATATTGGAACAAGTCTCCCCGCATCCACGTCCAGCCCCGATCGCACATTCCCTCGAGGCCAAGTTAGTGCGTCGCTCGCCCACTTCAAGGCACGCCTCTCCTGGCCGGCAAAAAGAACAATCCGTGTCAGCAGTGGGGGCGGACAGCAGCTTGTGCTCTTTTATCGAGTCTCGTTTGCTGACACATCTCGAAGAAAGGTAGCAGTTCGATGCTCCGCAGCCCCTACTGTGCGATACAGAGCAGAGTACCGAGACCTCACGCTTTTGAGCATTTTCAAAGCGAGTAGAATCTTTAAGGAGCAAACGCCCAACGCCACTGTTTATGCCGCATGCATAACTATGCGTACATGACGTTGAGCCTAAATTTAACGAGGCCAAGGTCCGACATGGCGAACGCCAACTCGAACGTTCAATTTGACAGATTGAGTGGACGCAAAAATTTGTCTAATTGTTTGATAAATTGACGTAAAGAACGTACGCATTCGACTATAACCAAGTGAACGAACGGGGAAAAAGAAAATGGCACTGGAGGCGATCTACAGTTTTTTGACTTATCCGAAACGAAGCAGTCCAGACGATCCTCTCGCACCCGGGACCGAAATACCAGTAGACGAAGACAACAAACTCGTCCGCATGCTGAGTCGCCTGTATGCGAACGCGCCAGAAGACTGCCACGTCCCCATCAAATTTAGAGCCGACAACGAAGACCAGACGAATCCCGTCCGCAGCGAGTTAATCGCTTTGTTAGACGCCCCCTCAGTCGAGTCCGCCGCGCCCCTCGCCCTGCGCCTCCAGAAGACGACGGGCGGTAACTCGGGTATGGGCCTCATGTTCATCTGTCTAGGCGATGAGGACGACGGAACGCGCATCCTAATCTCGCGCTTCCCAGCGGATGAAGGTGTTGTGGCCGAACGCAGAGAAGCCGAACTCACTGTCCAATTTGTCGAGCAGGTGTTCCTCAAGAGCGCGCACTCGTACAAGGCAGCAGCGTTCCATGCAAGCGGCCGGCCAGATCAGCTGTGGGGCGGACATATCGTCGACCGTCAGCTCAACCATGGGAGCCGCAGCGTTGCGGACTACTGGATCGTCTCGTTTCTTGAGGCCGAAGAAGCGACGACTCCGGCCCTCGGGACGAAGCGCCTGGCCAGGACGCTCAAGAAGGCTTTGTCCCAAACTGATGATGGCAACGCAAAACAGGAGATAACCGCAGCGGCACAGCTTGCGGGAGGAATTCCTGCTCGCCGGTCGCTCTCCATCGCTCAATTCTGTGAGCATTTTCACTTCTCGGCAGCAACGACCGAGCTGGTACTGAGGTGCATTGACCCGCCGCGGCTTGCGGACGACAAATTTCGGTTCGATCCTGCGGAGTTCGCTCAACACCTGGCCTATAAACAGGTTGAGTTGAATAACGGTGCTATCCTCACGGCACCTGCTGAGAGGTTCGACGAGATTTACGAGAGACAGAGGCGGCGGGTCGGCGAGACGTTTTCGACGACTGGTGAAATCGTCGACCAAAAGTTGAAGACCACTAAATGACTAAGGACGAAGCGCTCGCCGAATACACAGCCCGCTACGACGCGCTGCTTCGACCATTGGCTGGCAGACTCGAGGCGCTGCTCCGCGACCACCTCGACGGGATACAGCACATCGACCGAATTAGCGCGCGGGCCAAGGCGCCCGAGCGCTTCGCGGACAAGGCAGTAAAGGTCAGAGAAGATGGGACTTTAAAGTACGAGCACCCGTTCGAGCAGGTACAGGACCTCGTTGGTGTTCGCGTTGTCGTCTTCTACAAGCAAGATGTCGATGTTGTCTCAGGCATCGTCGAAAAATACTTCACGCGAATCGAAAAGAGGGATGTCGTCCCAGACCAGGAGAGCAGTTTCGGCTACATCGGCAAGCATTTCATCCTGTCAGTGCCCGCAGACGTTGTTCCCGACGATGCCGACACTTCGACGCTGCCAAAGTTTTTTGAACTTCAAATCAAGACACTCTTTCAGCACGCCTGGAGCGAGGCGAGCCATGACCTCGCGTATAAGCCAGACAACGAACTAAGCAGCCATCAACAACGACTTGTTGCCTTTACCGCCGCGCAAGCATGGGGCGCAGATCATCACTTCGCGCAACTGCATACGGAGTTGAACGGCGCACCTCCCCCAGAGAGCTGACTAGTCCCTTCCATAAAGGCATGAAAATAGCCGGCGAGGCACGCTGGCCGTCGCCATATTTCATCAAGCATCGACGAAGGTGGATTGAGAGATGGCCTCAAACTCAGAGGCAATCGCTCCGTCAATTTCGCGCCCCAGGACCTCCTTTTTCCATCCGTTGGCAGGTGGCCACTCGACACCGACCAGTTCAAGTTGCGCCTTCGTATACCCACCGTTGCGCGTAGCATTGGCACGGAGCCATTCATTGGTAATCTGCAAGGTCATCCCCGAAAGTTGCACTACTGCTAATGGCTTAAGGGCTATGCCGATGTCGCCCACCTATCGCCCTCGAAGGTCAGGCTTGGCGACGGCTTAGGCCCCCACGATGGCTCTTCCAAGCCTAGGTCGACGGGCCCCAAGAATAGAGCAATATTCCAACCGTGCGGATGAACCGTACTCGCATATGCGATTCCGTCTACGGTGCCATCCTGAAACTCATAGTCCCGGACGAATTCGGTGACAACCTGTGACGGCAAGTAGTCGACATGAACGCGCTGGTCTCTCTCTACCGGTTTCATGATGTCAGTTGCAAAGCTGTGCAAAAAGCTGACCGTGAGTCGCTGCGCCCGATACACATCAGAGAATATGCTAGGTACGGGTGGTAGTGTGCGAAGGTCTAACACGCGAAGTGGACGACTCGTTCGCCAACGCCCGACCTTTGCCTTCACTGCCCTCGTTTCTTTGAGCGCCGTCGCAATAGTCGATGCAAGATACAACATCGGAATCCCTGCCGGGTTCATGCGATTGCTCTGCAAGGCGTATTCGACTGGCGGCGGTCCGAAGTCAGTCGCACCAAACCTCTTGCCCTTTTTAAGATCTGTACGTGCTCGCCACAACGAGGTCCCCACAGGTATTTCTTGAATCAAGCCGATATTTTCGCTGACGCCCGCGATATGGCTCAGAAGTGATGCCGGTGTGAGTGAGTCTCGGTCATCATGGCCCGTCGCATGGAAGAAGAAGCGTCGCTCGTGCTTTACGGTCTCGCAAAACCGCTCCCAGCTCGACCGAAGTGCATCATCCAAGTCGAGTCCGCCCACATCGTAATCGCACCACTCTTCATCCACCATAGAGTACGCGATTGCGTTGAACAGCCGTCCATTGTGGTCTCTAGGCAATATGAGATCAATCTTCGCCAACATGTCCCAAGAGCCCCAGTGCTGGCCCAGGTAGCCGCCTTCGGCCGAACAGTAACCAAGCTGGTCGACGGCTCGACCGTAGTAGCGCCGAATACATTCCTCGATGCGCTGCGTTAATTTATCGAAGTCTGCCGTAGGCGAATCGAATCGACTACATGCGCAGCAGCCGCGTCGGCCACCCTCATTTCGAATCCAGGCACGCAGGTCTTCGTCAGCGAAGCAAGAGGAACAGACGCGGTTCATTTCTCAGTAGCAAAAGTTAAGGTCCGCTGCGCAGCGCAACGGATGAGGCTGGATTGTATCGATTGGCGTCGGAACGTACCGTGGATGCTCGCCAGCATCTGCGCATGCCCATCAGCGTGCTGGCAGCGTTGGCCGTTCAAAGCGCGCGAGTGGATTTCCTGAGAGTTGGCGCATATACTGTATATCCATACAGTCAACCCCATCGCATGCCAGCCTCTTAACTTCCGGTTTTTCAACCTCGGATTGAGGTAGAATAACCGGAAGTCAACTGCCCTTGGAGGCAACATTGTCCGAATTTCTTGATGGGATGTCAGTACCGGCACAACCTCGCGGCGAGGTTGTCCATGAGCCTTCGATGGTGTCGGAGCGACTGCAGGAGCTGCATCCCAGCTTGGATGAGGCCTTGTTCCGTGACGCTAACGAGCACGGCTACCGAGCGCGGATTGAAATCACGCCCGCGTACCCGACGACCGCAGCAGGTACGTTCCACTGGCATGAAGCGGTGTTCGCGCTCCGGACGGCCTTGATTGCGCGCGAGTGGGTTAAGAAAGACCCCCAGAACTGCCCGTTTATCTTGTCTCCGGATAAATCGGTCGCTATCCTGGTGATGACCGGCGACACTGACACCGGACTCGTGAATGGTTCCCCGACCAATCAGAGTCAAAAGGGAACAGTGCTCAAGCAAGCCGTCTCGGCAAACTACGAGTTGTTCGAGACTGCGGCGCTTTCCAAGCTTGAGCGCGCGAAGAACGGCACACAAATGTGGGTTTTGCTGTACCACGTTGGCGTAGACCAACACGGTCGAACCGAATTGCGGGCTGAGCTTTCGTTGCCTTCGCGATTCGAGCGCAAGAAGATTGTTGGATGGTCCGAGCGCATCATCCTCGGCGCCATTCATCCGGATGGTGAATACGATGCCATCGTTGACGCACCTGTGGCACCGGCACCCGTCGAAGTTCCAGTGGAGCGTCGACACGCAAGTTAAAGAAACACATACACGATGAACCTGAACCCCTCACGATTGGAATTTGCCCGCATGCGCCGAGGCTGGACCAAGGCGCGCTTGGCGAACGAGCTAGGCGTGCAGGTTCGGTCCGTGCAAGGGTACGAGTCTGGCGAGTACGCTCCGGAGCCGGAGCGCCTCTCGCAAATCAGTACGTTGTTGCAGTTCCCCGAAGAGTTTTTCTTCGGGGACGACTTGCCGGTGATTGACGAGCATACGGCGAGTTTCCGCTCGATGTCGAAGATGTCCGCGACGTTGAAGCGCACAGCTCTCGGAGCAGGAACAACTGCGTTCCTGCTCAATGAGTGGATTGAAGAGCGCTTCCGACTCCCCGAGGCAGATCTTCCCGATTTGAGCGACCTTTCGCCCGAAGACGCGGCCGCAACATTGCGGCGGATGTGGGGCATCGGCGAAGCGCCCGTCAACAACCTGACGCACCTCCTTGAGCTCAAGGGCATTCGCGTCTACTCGCTGGCAATCGAAGCGAAGGAAGTGGACGCATTTAGCGTGTGGCACTCCGGGCGCCCATTCGTCTTTCTGAATACCTTCAAGACGGCAGAGCATAGCCGGTTCGACGCAGCTCACGAACTCGGCCACCTGGTACGCGATAGGCACAGCATGTTGCATGGTGACGCCCACAGTCCAGAGATGGAAAAGGAAGCAAATGCATTTGCCGGCGCCTTCCTTATGCCCAAGAACACGATTACGGCCCATCGCTCTGGACTCGCGACGATGGGGAAGCTAATCGACATGAAGCGCATCTGGGGAGTCTCACTCTCCGCGCTTGCCTTCAGAATGAACCAGCTAGGCTTGTTCACTGAGTGGACCTATCGCAATCTCTGTATTCAGATAGGTAAGCATGGTTACAGGACGACCGAGCCCAACCCAATGGCACCCGAGTCGTCACAGGTACTGAGAAAAGTATTTGACTCGCTTCGGAATGAAGGAGTGAGTCGAACGGATATCGCCAGAGACCTATGCCTCACTCAGCAAGACATCGATAACTTGACCTTCGGCTTGACGCTGTCTGGCGTCAGTACCGCAGCCAGGGGTATCGGGCGCCAGTCGCCACCGTCTGTTTCAAAGCCCAAGCTGCGAGCCGTTTGAGTGACGGCGTAGGCACTCAAACATTGCGTAAGCATCCCCGATGCCTCAGTATTGTCGCGAAAGGTTTGGGGATGCTTTCAAGCACTTTCTATCGGCCGCTGCCAGAAGTTTGCGTCAACTCACTCTCAGCCTCTCCCGTTGAAGCGACGGGTTACCTCTACCGATATTATTCCCACCCGTACTTGGCGCGGTCGTAGAGGCAAGCAAGCTTCCGAAAAGCCGTGGAATAGTTCGAAGTCTGGAAGCGGCCAATGTTTGCTGCATGCAAGAAATTATCGAATGACGTCGTAGTCCTCACGCCTCCAATCAAAGAATGGCAGATACTGGGCACCTGCGCGCTCTAGAATCCGCTGACGGGACATTTCATTGGCCCACCAGCCGGGACCGTAGATGGCTTCGCCATCGTACTCGACGATAGTCGAGCGTCATTGGCCTCAAATATATATGTCGCATGTTGCGACGCAACAAAAATCGAGGTAGAGTTTGAACTGTCTCCTCCTTATCCACCTAGGATTGGATTCAGCCCGCCGAGTGCGGGCTTTTTCTTTTCTGGAGTGACCTCGAATTGCGCGTCGCTTGCCTCACAGGGCCATGCGCTTAGCCGGCAGCCGGTGGAGCTTGCGTTTCCGCTGCGAAGGCGCCAGCGACTTCTGTGTTCGCCGCTTCTGTGACGACCGCTTTCTTTGCCGCAGCTTTCTTCACAGGCGCATTTGCTTTCTTTTGCGCAGCCTTTTTCATAGGCGACTTCGTGGCTAACGCTGACTTCTTTGTCGTTACTGCCTTCTTTACAGGCGCGGCCTTCTTCGCGGACGCTGCCTTCTTTGCAGGCTTCGATTGCTCTTCCGCGCTCCCCGGATTAGCAATCAGATAACGTGTACGGTCTTTGGCGCTCGCGATCCATGCAGGTGCGCGCCCCCGACCACTCCACGTTGCGCCGGATTTCGGGTCTTGATAGACGGCTGGCTGCGGGCCACGCACGTAATTGCCCTTCTTCGCCGACGCCTTCACCACACCACTGCTCGCGGTAACTGGACCATCCACAAGAAACTTGCTTCGGTCCTTGGCATTCGCAATCCACGCCGGTGCCCGTCCGTGTCCCGTCCAGGTTGCGCCCGTCTTTGGGTCCGCGTATTTCGCCACCGCGGCGCTCTTCCCTGCTGCAGCGCCTGATTGCGCTTTGCGGCCGCGTCGCTTGCCAGCGTGAGCCTCAACGTCAGCAACGGTGATACCGTGCTTGGCCATCAGATCGCGGATTTTATTCAGCACTACCGTCGACTTGTTCGCAACGATTGCTTCTGCCTGGGCTTGAAGCTTTGCAATTCGCGCCTGAATAGATTCGAGCGTGGCCATAGAGTGAGGTTTCCTTTATGAAGGTAATTGACCGCACTATGCCACATCGCGAAGTTTAGTTGTAATAGCGTGCAAAAGGTCCTCTGAGACAAACGCCATCAAGAACTGCGCGTTGTCGGCGCGACCTGGGCGATAGATAACTTCTGCTCATTGGCCGCATCCAGTACATTTTCTATCTGAATGACATACAGGAAAGTTTCTCGGCAACATGCGTGCCAAGCTTGAAATGTCCCTCAGCATCCAAATGCACGCCATCAATGTCACTCACCTGCACCACTTGGCTAGCATCCAAAAATGCAGCGCCCGCATCCGACGCCGACTTAGCCATCCCTCGCGCAAGTGCAAGAGACTTGGTCGAACCACCCTCGAAGATCTCACCAAGAAATCCGACCTCACGGATCACTGGCGGCGCCAAGACCAGCGCCTGCGGCTGACGCCCTTCGGGTCCGACGTTACTTCTGCCGATAACCGCAAGCAAAGCAGCTAGTGAGTACCCGATATCTGCCCCAGTTACACCGAACCGGGTCTTTAAATCATTAGTACCAAGCATCAGAATCACTAGGTCGATGGGTGCATGACTTTCAAGACATGCTTGCAGAAAACGCGCTCCGTTCTTGTGAGCACCCTCAATAGGATCGTCATGAACTGTCGTCCTGCTAGCAAGGCCCTCCTCGATTACCTCCCATTGATCACCCAGTTGCTTTCGCAAAACTCCGGGCCATCGCGTCTCGCGATCAAAGCGTACAAAATCGTCGGCGATAGATGTCATCGGCTTAGTGCCGTAAGTGTTTGAGTCGCCATAGCAGAGAACTGTACGCATAGATCCATCATCTCCTATCCGAAAATCGATTTCATTCTTTCAACTTGAAGCCGCAAACAGCGTTAAGGCAATTCGCACGTTGGCGCGGACTCAAATTGTCGAGGGATATCCACCCGCATCAAATGGTCTAGCTTCGCTCTGCACTTGATATACGCTTTTCCGTTGACAGAGGAGATCTGATCGTCGAACGTCTGCAACACAACCTCCACGAGAGTTGCTGCTTCAGTGGACAATAACCAATCGCCAGTCTTCTCCGCAGCCTCAGCACTCGCCTCAAGAACGCTCTCTACAGCGCAATACAATGCATGCTCTGCAGATCCGCATCCCTCTTTCCAAAGAAAATATGATAGGTAGGTACAACGTACGAGTTCGAATAGCTGGTATCGGTTTCCGTTTCCCGTACGACATGCCGCTAGAGCCATGTGTGCTTTGAGCGAGATTTCGTTTATATGGGCGGCGGGCAGAGGCAACAACATCTGCTTTTGAACTACAGCACCTCCTAGTCGGGGCATACACTTATGTCTTGCTTTACTTCTAGCCATAGCTCAAATTTCCAACATCATCAAAAGCTGAGCGCAGGCGTGGAGCGATGGAGCGCCCCACGTTTTGCGCGGTCCTACCAGTCTGCTCTGCGTCAGAATCGATGCCTCACTCCAACGAGAGCGTATTCCTGAGTGCTTTTCCCCGCTGAATAGCCGAACGATCCGATCGAGGCTTCAGCTACGCCGGAGCCGTTTTCACCGGACGCGTGCTGGTAGCCGGCTGACGCGTACACATCCGTTCGCTTGCTCAGCGAGTAGTCGATACCGAGATTCGCTTGATGGTATGTCGCGGCGGAATCGCCAGTCGTGCGCGTGTAGTTGTACCCTCCGACAATCTGGAAGGCAGGCGTGAATTGATAGGACAGGAAAACCGATCCATTGTGATATTTCTCCGACACGGTGAAGCTCGAAGAAGCGTCAGGCGCGTAAAGAGAATAGCTATATCCAACGCCAGCGGTCAGGCGCTCGATCGTGTACTGCGCAGCCAGCCTGGCGATTCCAATTGAGCGAGCAGAGGCATAGGCAGCGTTCACGGGCGTATTGAACAGCGTGTCCGCCGAGGAAGTTCCCCGGTCGCCCAGTACCGCATTGCCATTGTCGATGTGAAGATATCCACCCGCGAGGCTAAGGTTTCCGGCGGTCCACAGCAGCGCAGCGCTGTATGTCGCGCCGGAACCGGTCGCGCCCGCGACGCCGCCAAAGGAATACATCAACGCCCCCTGGAAGCCACCCCATCCCGGACTCGTCCATTTCACAGAATTGTTAAAGCGCGCATCACTGTCGTAGTTGTCCACATCCCCTGGAGTAGCAAACCATCCGCTAAAGGCATCCGCGGTGATTGGCTGAAGAAGATCAGAGATGGGGTCGTATTGGCGGCCGAGCGTGAACGTGCCCGCAACATCGCTCGCAAGTCCAACAAAGCTCTGTCGTCCGAATAGTCGACTACTTTGCGCAGCTTCGCCAGTCGCAACGTCAAACCCGTTTTCAAGCTGAAAGATTGCTGCGAGACCGCCCCCCAGATCTTCACGCCCCTTGAGCCCCCACTCCGACCCAGACAGGTTGCTGGTTTGCTGCCTCCAAAGCGAACTCGCGCCGTTCACATTGTGAATGTAAGCAATCCCTGTGTCGACAATGCCATAGAGCGTAACGCTGCTTTGCGCATGGGCAGTCGTTACGCAGGACATGACAAGGACGCCAATAGCCGGAAGGTACTTTTTCATATATATAGGTCTACTTAGTATATTCATGACCGACCGAGATACATTCGATGGCACCGCCCCAGCGCAGCGCCATATCTCACACCCAATGCAGGCTATTCGCCTACTGCATTGATCGTGTGTTGCGGGCTATCATTCGAAATGCTCTCGTTAAGCGGCGGCCCACGGAATCGGTTACGAACGCCTGCTCCCCACCAAAGCACCAGAAGCGCAGCTGCCATTCCGATGACGAGGTACAACACCTTTTCATTCGGCGGGCGCACTCCAGTGAAGACGAGAATCGCTCCTCCAATGACCGCCAAGGTGCCGACCGGCTTGGAAAATGATCCGAGATCGAAAGGCCCTTTTCTGGTCCAGGAACGTCCCTCGGCCAGCACACCTGCGGCCGTTGGCATGATGTACGAAAGGTAAAGCAGTACAGCGCATCCGGTCGACAATACGACGAACGCATCGCCATACAGCGTCGCCGCCATCGCCAGCGCAGCCGTCACCCAGATTCCCGGCCCAGGGGTTGCCCGCTTGGCGTTGATCTGTCGAAGCCAGCCTGAGGCGGGCAAGCCCCCATCGCGCGCAAATGCGTACATCATGCGTGAAGTGGACGTGAGTGCCGCAAGCGCGCAAAGATAATTGATGATGAATATCGCCACGCCGAGCGCAACGCGCAGCGCAGCCGGCAACGGGGCCAGCAGTGCGGAGAAGAAGTCGCCACCCTGCTTGACTCCTTGTGCCACGTTCGGCATGACGAGCACGAACGTACAGATCAGCACGTAACCAAAGATCACAGACCACACTACTGACGTGATAATCCCCTTCGGTACCGCCTTGCTTGCGTTGTGCGTCTCTTCTGCGGTGTGTGCGGACGCGTCAAAGCCAGTGATCGTATAGATCGTCAGCAAAAGCCCGGAGAGGAACACACTGATTGCGCTGCTGCTTTGCGGCCAGGGGCTGCCCTCCGTACCCGTGTAGTTGGTAAAGGTAAACAGGCGCGAGAGGTCAAGATGCACTGGCGTCGTCGCAAGCAAAGAACCAATAAGGACGATGACAACGGCAAAGATCAGCCAGCCCGACAGGTCCGTGAGCCGCATCGTGATACGCGGTGCATATTGGTTCAGCAGAGCCTGAGTCGCGATGCAAACGCCGATAAACAGTGTCTGCGCGCCCCAACCCAACGCATCGACTTTGACCCCTAACAAGGGAGCGATAAACGATTTAAAGAATGGGTCGTAAAGGCCGAAGTCGATCGATGCCATGGCGAAGATCAACCCTATGAGGTTGAACCAGGCGGTCGCCCAGCCCCAGCCTTTTCCGCCCAGAATCGAGCTCCAGTGGTACAAGCCGCCAGCGGTCGGATACGCCGATGCGATCTGCGCCATAGCAAGCGCCACTACTACTGAAAACAATGCGCCGATCGGCCACCCGAGCCCGATCGACAACCCTCCGCCAGCACCCAGCGCTTGCGGGAACGCCGTAATCCCGCCCGCCAACACGCAAATAATCGCAAATGAAATTGCGAAGTTGGAGAAACCACTCATTCGCCGCGATAACTCTTGCGTGTAGCCGAGACTCGCCAGCAATTTTGCGTCGTCATCGCCACTGCCGGGCGACCGAATATTTTCCGAAGCCATGGAGGTGAACTCCCCAAACCAGACTACTGCCATCCTAAAAGGTCCGATGCACAGGACCGCCCCGACCATCGTTCACATTCGCAGGCGCAGGTTCAGTCATGCGAAAGAGCGAACGGTCAGTGAAATATAGCCCGAACAAAAATAAATCCAATAATTTTTTGCCCGAACAGTCACATCGTTAACCCGAACAGGCAGAAAATTTGATTTATTGAAGTTGCTAGGTGCCTGCAGGCAACAGGCAGGTGCGGTCCGTCCGCCCAAGGGGCTATCGACTGAAATGCCTCGAATATCGATGGCCGACGCCGAAGCTGACGCTATCCGATCGCGCCAGAGCGGAGTGCTGCAAAATTGCATGCGAGCCCGAGCCTGCCGGCCGCTTGCAGGTCCGGCGAAGCTTGTACTGCGTAATGTGGCGATAGACCGCGGCGGCTGCGGTTTAGATCGCGCAGGTGCGTTGTGCCGCGCTGCAGATACCCGCAAACTCCGTCGACACCAGCGACGCACCGCCTACAAGCGCGCCGTCTATGTCCTCTTGCATGAACAATTCTTCAGCGTTCCCTGCCTTTACACTGCCCCCGTACAGAATTGGCCGGTCTTTCAACTCAGGGGATACCGCGGCGAGGACCCGACGGATATGCGCGTGAACCTCCTGCGCCTGTCCAGGAGACGCCGTGCGTCCGGTGCCAATGGCCCAAACAGGCTCGTAGGCAAAGACAATATGTCCTTGCTGCTCAGTTGAAAGCTCTTCCAGGACTTCAATCAGTTGAGCGGATACCACTTCGGTAGTCTCGCTCGCGTCGCGTTGTTCGATTGTTTCGCCCACGCACAGGATCGGTGTCAGCCCGGATTCGACTGCGCGCTTCACTTTCGCTGCAATAGTCTCGGAACGTTCACCGTGATAGCTCCGACGTTCAGAATGTCCAACGATCGCGAAAGACGCACCGAACTCTGCTGCCATGACTGCAGAAGTTTCGCCGGTATACGCGCCACTGAGATGAGCGGAAACGTCCTGAACGCCCCAAGCAGCGTGGGAGCCCTGTAACGCGTTCTGAGCCTGACTCAGGTAGGGAAACGGAACGCAAACAGCAATCTGAACGCGCGTAAACGCCTGATCCCCATGACCACGAAGCTCGGAAAGGCGCGCCGCATTCTCGGCCAGATTTCCGTTTAGCTTCCAATTGCCAACGACTAACTTCCGTTCTCTAGACATCGACTTCTTCCTTGCAAAAATGCAACTCGCCGCTTGAGAGCGGCGAGTTAGAGGCAATTGCGTTTAGACGTTACGCAGGTTGTAGAACGCCGACTTGCCCGGGTAGCTGGCGATATCACCGAGGTCTTCCTCGATGCGCAGCAGCTGGTTGTACTTCGAGATACGGTCCGAGCGCGAGAGCGAGCCGGTCTTGATCTGACCAGCGTTCAGGCCGACGGCGATGTCCGCGATGGTCGAATCTTCGGTTTCGCCCGAACGGTGCGAAATTACGGCCGTGTAGCCCGCGCGCTTGGCCATTTCGATGGCTGCGAAGGTTTCCGTCAGCGTGCCGATCTGATTGATCTTGATGAGGATCGAGTTGGCGATGCCCTTCTCGATGCCTTCCTTCAGGATGCGCGTGTTGGTGACGAACAGGTCGTCGCCCACGAGCTGGACCTTCTTGCCGAGCTTGTCGGTCAGGAGCTTCCAGCCGGCCCAGTCGGACTCGTGCATGCCGTCTTCGATCGAGACGATCGGGAACTTGTCGGCGAGCGTGGCGAGGTAGTCGGCGAATTCAGCCGACGACAGTTGCAGGCCTTCGCCGGCGAGCTGGTACTTGCCGTCGTGGTAGAACTCGCTCGCGGCGCAGTCCAGCGCCAGCAGAACGTCTTCACCGGCGCGGTAGCCAGCCTTTTCGATCGCTTGCAGGATGGTCGAGAGGCATTCGTCGTTGCTGCCGAAGTTCGGTGCGAAACCGCCTTCGTCGCCCACGGCCGTGCTCATGCCGCGATCCGAGAGGATCTTCTTGAGCGCGTGGAAGATTTCCGCGCCGCAACGCAGCGCTTCGCGGAACGTCGGCTGGCTCACCGGCACGATCATGAATTCCTGGATGTCCAGGCTGTTGTTCGCGTGTGCGCCACCGTTGACGATGTTCATCATCGGCACCGGCAGTTGCATCGCGCCCGAACCGCCGAAGTAGCGGTACAGCGGCAGGCCGGCTTCTTCAGCAGCAGCCTTCGCAACAGCCATCGAGACAGCCAGCATCGCGTTCGCGCCAAGACGCGACTTGTTGTCGGTGCCGTCGAGTTCGAGCAGGGTCTTGTCGAGGAAGGCCTGTTCCGATGCGTCGAGGCCCATGATCGCCTCGGAGATTTCGGTGTTGATGTGCTCGACAGCCTTCAGCACGCCCTTGCCGTTGTAGCGGCCGGTTTCGCCGTCGCGCAGTTCGATCGCTTCGCGCGAGCCGGTCGATGCGCCCGACGGCACTGCCGCGCGGCCCATCGTGCCCGATTCGAGCAGCACGTCACATTCGACGGTCGGATTGCCGCGCGAATCCAGAATCTCGCGGGCGATAACGTCTACGATGTTGCACATCAGTATTTCAGTCTCTTTCAACATTCAAAAATTCAAATGCTGGCCAATGCTGCGGCCAGCACCTGAGGCCCTGACAATCCTTTCCCTGAAGCTCTTCAGATTTAGTCCTGAATGCTCGTTACAGGCGTCGTGATATTGTCGACGGGCGCGCTCTCACGCGATTGCCGCGTCGCACGGAATACGAGGTAGCCGAGGGCAACGATAGCCACGAACATACCGGCGAGTACCGGGTAGAACCAGATCATGCTGCCCAGCGAAACAAGGATGCCAAACAGCGCAAACGCGGGAACGAACGGATAACCTGGCGCTCGGAACGGTCGCGCGAGGCCGGGTTCGCTCGCTCGCAACTTGAACAATGCGAGCATGCTGATACCGTACATCGTCATCATGCCCAATACAGAGATCACCGCGATATCGAACATCACATCATCGGCGCCACCCTTGGCGACCCAGCTGACGACATAGATCGTCGCCACACCGATAGCACCACCAGAAAGGATCGCCCAGTGCGGCGTCTTGAAAGTCGGATTCACATGAGCAAGGAAGCGTGGGAGATAGCCCTCACGCGCCTGAGCGAAGATCTGACGCGAGTAGCCCAGAATGATCCCGTGGAACGATGCAACGAGGCCGCCCAACCCAAGCCAGACCATCATGTGCAGCCAGCCACTGTGTTCGCCAACGACAATCTTCATTGCTTCAGGAAGCGGCGCGTCCTTGTTGGCAATCTGGCGCCAGTCGCCAGTTGCGCCTGCGAAGATCATGACACCGAACGCCAACACGACCAGCGTGATAATTGCCCCAATGTAGGCGCGCGGAATCGAACGGCGCGGATTTTTGGCTTCCTCTGCCGCCATCGCAACACCGTCGATACAACCGAAGAACCAGACCGCGAAGGGGATTGCAGCGAAAATACCCGGAATCGCCAGCGACGTAAAATGGTCTTGTCCGCTCCAGCCATGCTGAACGAAGTTGGAGATATGGAAGCCAGGCGAGACGACGCCCATAAAGACGAGCAGTTCAAAAATTGCGAATGCCGTCACCACCAGTTCGAATGCTGCTGCGATCTGAATGCCGACGATGTTCAGCGCCATAAAGACGGCATAAGCCCCCAGAGCAGCGGTCTTTGTATCGAGCCCCTTGAACTGGAACGAAAGATACCCCCCAATCGCCAGGGCGATAGTAGGCGGCGTGAACACATACTGCACAAGCGTCGCGGCCCCAGCGAAGTAGCCCCCCGTTTCGCCGAATGCGTGACGGGCGTAGGCGAACGGGCCGCCCGCGTGCGGAATCGAGGTGCTCAGCTCAGTAAAGCTGAAAATGAATGCCGTAAACATCGCTGCGATGAAAACGGTCGTGACCAGAAAGCCCAGCGTACCGGCCTGCGCCCAACCAAGACTCCAGCCGAAATACTCTCCGGAGATCACGAGACCGACCGCGATCGACCAGAGATGCCACGTGCCAAGCGTCTGCTTGAGCTCGGGGTGTGTGACGGTTCCTTGATGCTTATCCTGCTTGCTCATTGCTGTCTCCCGACAACTACAGATGTACGCTATCCAGAGCGTCTTGCATTACGACGACTGATAAACGCTGTGCGGATTGATGTATTACGATTAGTACAACTAGATTACGTAGATTGAGATTTACCGATGAGAAGGCGCCTCAGCTTGACGCCTTCCGCTCACATGGCGACCTAGCGCCAGCCCTTTGAACGTTTCACAGCTTCGGCAAAACTCGCTTTCCAGTCAGCAATTGTCGCGTGCGACTGGCGCGGCTTGAACACGGTCGACGCGTTCTTGTACTCGGGCAGCTCGGCTCCGAGCCCGCGCGCAGCAAGGGCTGCGCAACCGAACGCAGTCAACTCGTGGAATCGCTGCGTGACAATCGTCCGTTCAAGCACATCTGCCAGGAACTGCACAAAATAGACATTTCGTGCGAGCCCGCCGTCCACAGACAGGCGTTCGGTTACGTCGACGCGACCGCTCATCGCACTGATCACTTCTGACGTGCATAGAGCAACACCTTCGAGCAGGGACTGGCACAGTTCGCTCTTGCTTGTTGATGCGACCATGCCAACCCACAGTGCGCCCGCCGTGCGATCCCAGTGCGGGCAAGCCAAGCCCGACAGGGCCGGCACGAACGCCAGGCCGCCTGCAATCGCCGGAGGCGCCTCAAACGTCGAGATTTCAGACAGATCGTCAAAGAGCCCGAGACGCCCGGCCCACTCCACCGCCGAGCTAGCGTCGTAGACGCCACCGTCGAGCGCATAAGTGATCTCGTTGCCGATTCGCCACGCAACCGTCGGCAGGAGACCCTGCTGCGGGGCGCGGATAATCTGCGATCCAGTCAGCGTCAGGGCGAAGGCTCCAGTGCCAAAGGTGATCTTGGCATCACCCGCTTTACGACAGCCGTGACCGTAAAGTGCCGCCTGCTGGTCGACGATGGACGCAGTGACCGGGACGGTGCCGACGCTCCCGAAGTTGCCAACAGTCGGCCGGATTTCGGGCAGACACTCAATCGGAACATCGAACAGCCGGCAGAGTTCTTCATCCCACTCTCCCGTTTCCAAGTTCATCAGCGACGTGCGCGACGCTGTCGTCGTGTCGGTCGCAAAATGTCCGGTCAGTCTGTCGAGAAAGTAGGCATCAGTCGTTCCGAGACGCAACGTGCCCGCCTTCTTTGCGGCACGTACACGATCATTGTTGCGAAGGAGCCACGCAAGCTTTGACGCCGAGAAGTACGGATCCAGAGGAAGGCCCGCGCGGGCCAGCGTGATCTCCTCTGCGCCCGACTCGCGCAAGTCCTTGAGTAGATTAGCGGTGCGGTTGTCCTGCCACACGATCACCGGCGAAAGCGCTTCCCCGCTCACGGCGTCCCATGCGAGGCAACTTTCGCCCTGGTTCGCGAGGCCGATTGTATCGACAGTGCCAGCTGCCTCGATGCACGCGTTCAGGTTGGAAAGTAGTTCCTCCGGCGAGTGTTCAACCCAACCCGGATGAGGATGGTGTTGCCGGTGTCGAACGGCGTGGACAATATCGGCACCACCGTTGCTATCGGCCACCAGAACACGGGTGCTGGTGGTGCCTTGATCGATTGCTGCGATACGCATGCTGCGTGCTCCTTCGTCTCTGGCTGTTATTTCACTTACGCCTGCACGCCAATGCGAAGCGTATCGGTATTCTCGGGAACCTCGAGCTGATTAAGCGGAATCAGGAGACGCCGTTCGGGAAGCAACGAAATGTTCTTCTTCCACAGCGGCTTGTTTCCTGCGCTGATGCTCAAGGTGCCATGTGCTTCGTGCTCGACACGCACCTGGAGATACTCGAGACCACGCATGGACATTGGGAGCACCAGGCGCTGCGGCATCACGAGCTTGATACCTTCGGAGCGCTCGATAAGCGTCGTTCGCATCGTCGCCGGAAGGTGTCCCATGAGATCGTCCGCCACGATGTTGCCGATTCGCCGGCCCTCCCTGAACGACCATCCCGCAGTCTCCAACGGACGCAGAACATTTCCTGCTGCGTAGTAGGTGCCATCGGAGCATCGTCCGAACTGATCGACTTGCGGGCCCTTCGTGCCCTGGTCAAGCACTAAATGGCTGCCTCGGACCAAGGTTGCTTCTGGGGTGAACCGTCCGGTAAACAACACGCCGTCGCACTCGACTTCGCGAACCTTCCCTCCGGGTCCACGCAGACGCACGGCTTCTACCCGCTTGGTACCGCAGATTTCCTCGATGTGCGTCCCGTAGTGAACGGGAATGCCACACAATCGGGGGAACATCGCAAATGCCCGGTAGGTTGTCGGGCGGTCGTTCTCTTCCACGATGGCAACCGGCTTGATGCCTGCATTCCGACAGGTCAGCACCGACGAAATCGACACAAGCTCAGTGCCGACGATGAGAGGGCGTTTGAACGGAATCAGGTTGCGAAGATAGACGAACGCCTGCAAGGCGCCCGTGTTGAAGACGCCAATCGGGCGGTCTCCCGAAACGAAGCGGGCCGAACGCGGTGTTTCACGCACGCCAGTTGCGATAATGACGCGCTTGGCTTTAGCCGTCCCGCGGCCGGCTGCACTGACGATTTGCAGACGAGCACCTTCTTCCATACGCACTACGGTCGTGTCCGTATGAATCGTGACGCCGTGCTCCTGAGCGTAGCGGACAAGCCGTCGAGCGTATTCCGGCCCCGTGTAGATACGGCCGAACTCGCGCATGCCGAACGGAGGATGGCCGCAATGGCGCGGCACGCCGCCAGCTACTGGCTCACGCTCAATGATGGCAACACGCGATACCCCACGCTTACGCAGTTCGACTGCTGCGGCGATACCCGACGGACCACCGCCGATGATGATGACGTCCGCTTCGATTGCGTTACTCATGACTCACTCCAACTGCCAGCGGAAATTCAAACTTGCCTGCCGTAATTTCAGCGACTCGTGCGCTGCAGTAGAACCCTTGGCAGCGCCCCATACATGCGCGCGTCCGGCGGCGAAGGCCACCGAAGTCACCTGCGGGAATCTCACTCACCAGTGCGGCCTCGATTTCCCGGCGAGTCACCAACTCGCAATGGCAGACGATTTCGTTGTCACCGGGGCGCTCCCAATCACGCTCGCGATGCTCGGAGATGTTCGGCATCCTTGGGCAAGCGACTTGCTGAGGTGCCGTAAGCGTACGGCCTGACTCTGCATACAGCTTTGCCGCGTGTTGAGCGAGCCCCAAAGCCGCCGTCAAACCCGTTGAACGAATGCCGCCCAGAGCGATGTAGCCACGCTCGGCGTCCTGGTGCACACGGTATTCCTTCTTCTCTGTGGCAGGGCGCAAGCCAGCGTAGATGGCATTCACTGGAACGTTCGCAAGTGACGGCACCAGCTCCGCGGCCTTGGCTGCCAGCGATTTGAGCGTGCTTTCCTCGACCGTCGCATGCACACGGTCTTCCTGTTCCTCAGCGGTCGGGCCAACGAGGACGTTGCCAAAAGCAGTACGCACCACGACGACGCCTTTGGTTCGTTCAGTCGGGACCGGGAGCAAAATCGTGCGGATGAACGAAGCAGCGGACTTGTCGAACACCACGAATTGACCCTTACGGGGCCGGATTTCGAAGCTGGCCGTTCCGAGGAACATCGCCTCAATACGATCTCCGTAGACCCCTGCGCAGTTAATCACCACGCTTGCGCGGAACTCGCCGCGGGTAGTCTCAATTTCCCATTCGTTGCCAACGCGCATCGCGCCTTTTACTTCGGCATTGAATTGAACCGTAGCGCCATTTTGAACGGCTTGCGTGAGGTAGCCGAGAGGAGCACTCCATGGATCAATAACGTGCTCGCGAGGAACCAGCAGGCCCTCCCTCACGGTCGGGTTGATGTGCGGCTCACGCTTCAGAATTTCGGCACGCGACACCCGACGCACATCGCTGACGCCATTCGCCCGCGCTTGAGCTTCAATGCCGTCGAGTTTGGCAACTTCCTCGTCAGTCCAAGCTGCAACAATCGCACCCGTTTCAAGAATCGAGAGATTCATCTGCGGAGCGATAGCGACATATTCGTCATAGCCGGCCTGCATGCAGGCAACTTCCAAGCTTCCAGTCGGTGCGTCGAAGCCCGTATGCAGAATCGCGCTGTTCGACTTGCTTGCACCTGACAACAAATCCGAGCCCTTTTCCAGCATCAATACGCGCGCGCCATCAAGCGCAAATCGACGGGCAACAGCGCAGCCCACGACGCCGGCACCTATTACCGCGACGTCATACACGCCGATGTTCAGTCCCTTTTTCACGCCACACCTCTTCGCCAAATCCTGTATGACTGAACGGTAATTTCTAATGCCCGAACAGTCAACAAATCAAAATGCTTCATAGGGAAATCACTGAGACCGAAACAGTCAAAATTTGCCCGTTTGATGTAAGCTTGGGCTTCAATCAGTGACCGATGAGGCAGTGTGAGCCCCGGACGCTGCCCGATTTGACAGCAGGAATCAGGATCCACCATCAATGAAGCCATCGGAAAGACACACAGCCATCCTTGCGCACGTCCGCGATTCGGGCAAAGTGACTGTGGATTTCCTCGCCGACAATTTGGGCACTTCGCGGGAAACCATCCGGCGCGATTTGACCGAACTCTCGCTTCGCGGGCTGTTGCGGAAGTATCACGGCGGGGCCGAACGCCTCGATCGGCGCACCGAAGGTGCCTTCAATGCACGGTTAAGCGAACAAGCCGACGAGAAGCGTGCTGTCGCACGCCTCGCTGCGTCACTCTTCGACAAAGACGACACCCTCTTCGTTGATACCGGCACGACGACGCTCGCATTCGCGGAAGAACTGGCAGCCAGGCCGAAGATGACCATCGTCACGAATTCGGTCACGATTACTCAAACGCTCGCACGCAGCAGCGAGCGACATCGGGTTTTCATGATTGGCGGTGAATTCCTCGAGGAAGCATCCGAGAATGTCGGTGCATTGGCTGTCGAGCAGATAAAGCAATTCACCGCACACGACGCGGTTATCACCGTCGGCGCTATTGATGCTACTGGCGCCATGGATTTCGAACTGCGAGAAGCAGAGATCGCGCGCGCAATGATTGGCCAAGCCCGCCGAGTTACAGTCATCGCGGATGACACCAAGCTGAATCGCTCCGCACTGTTCCGCGTGTGTCTGCTCAACGAAATCCATCGCATCGTCGTCAACGAATACCCAGATCCGCAGTTGGCTGATGCTTTCCGGGCTGCGGGCATCGAAATCCTCACACCAGACGGAAACGAAAAGGCAGCATGAAGGGAACGCGGGCGCGCAAGCGCGCCCGCGCCCTCATCAGAACGTGTATCGCGTATTGATGATGCGGCTTTCGTTTGACTCGGCAATTGCTTGAATAAGCTTCGTGCCGGAGTCGCCGGCCTTCACGGACACCATGGTCCGAATCGAGAACGCACGCAGAGCGTCGTGAACCGAGAGCGTGCCTTCCGCAGAGTCTTTACGTCCTGCAAACGGGAACGCATCCGGACCACGCTGACACTGCGCATTGAGGTTGATTCGACAAACCTGGTTGGCCAGGGCATCGACAACCTCAGCGATTTGTCCGGAGCTCTGTCCAAAGACACTGACCTGCTGGCCGTAATCCGAGCTCGCCACATAATCAAGCGCCTCTGCCACTTCCGAGAACGGCGCAACCGGCACGACTGGCCCGAATTGCTCTTCGCGGTACAGCTTCATGCCCGGCTTTGCGGGGTATACGACAGCCGGATGGAACAGCGTCTCCGTCACATTGCCGCCCCCCTCGTTCATCACCCGAGCGCCATGCGAGCGCGCGTCTTCGACGCATTCGCTTAGATAGTCACAGCGAGCTTTGTCCGGCAGCGGCGTGATGACGACGCCTTCCTGCCACGGCATTCCGCGTTTGAGCTGGTTCACTGCGCCAGCCAGGCGCTCGACGAACGCATCGGCAATCGACTCATGCACGAGAATCATCTTGATAGCTGTGCATCGCTGACCATTGAAGGAGAGCGAACCAGCAACGCATTCCCGAACGGCAAGGTCCAGGTCTGCGTCCGGCAAGATGATGGCAGCGTTCTTGGCATCGAGCCCCAGCACCGCGCGCAGTCGGTTGGACTTCGGATGTGCCTTCTTCAGCTGGTCAGCAACGCGGCTCGAACCAATCAACGCGAGTACGTTGACGCTGCCGGTTTCCATCAGCTTCGGAACGATTTCTGCACCGTTACCATAGAGCAAATTCACGACACCGGCCGGGAACGCCTGCTGGAACGCGGCCAGCATCGGTGCATACAGCAAGACACCAAAGCGCGGGGGCTTCAGCATCACAGTGTTGCCCATCACCAGCGCGGGAATCAGTGTTGTGAACGTCTCGTTAAGCGGATAGTTATACGGGCCCAGGCAAAGCGTAACGCCGAGCGGAGACCTGCGAATTTGCCCGACCGTCCCTTCTACGACCTCGAAGTTTGCACCCTTATTCTCAATACGCTTCAGCTCGACCAGCGTGTCGCGAATGTAGGTGATGGTGCGGTCGAATTCCTTCTCCGAATCCTTGAGCGTTTTGCCGATTTCCCACATAAGGAGTCGGACAATGTCGTCGCGCTTTTCAATGATGAGGCGAGTGAATTCTTCGACGCAGGCGATGCGCTCCGCCGCTCGCATCGTCGGCCACTGACCACGGCCGTTTCCGTAGGCGCGCTCTGCAGCCTCCAGGGCATCCATGGCTTCTTCCAGACTGCCCTCTGGCACGCTGCCGAGCTCCATCGGTGCGAACACGCCATTCGCATCGCCGACGACGATGGCCGAATGAATTGACCGGACACCGCCTGCCCATTGCCGCAGCGCTCCATCAATCAGAATGCTCCGTTGATGCAGTGGTGCGCGAATGCGACATGCTTCCGGAATATCTTCGACCGTTGAAAAGATTGCCGCGACGTCGACATCTCCCTCAATGACTGCCATTCTCAATTCTCCGTATGTTTGGGGGCGATGCTTATTCAGCGCTCTCGGCTACTGCCGGGAACACCACACGCAACAGGTTGGTCGTCCCCGGGGTTCCGAATGGCATACCTGCAGCGACGAGGACCGGCCGGCGCTGACATGCAAAGCCGGCCTCACGCGCGGCGGCACTCGCCTTGTTGACCATGTCTTCGACGTCACTAGCACCTTCGATCAATTTCGCCGAGACGCCCCAAGACAGCGCCAGTTGACGCGCTACAAGCGTGCTGGGCGTCAACCCGAGAATCGGCGACGACGGTCGTTCACGCGCTACGCGGAGCGCGGTTGCTCCCGAAGTGGTGTAGGTCACCGTCGCAGCCAAAGGCAGCGCGTCGCTAATAGTCCTGATTGCCGCACCGATTGCGTCGGTCGCGGTAGCGGTATCGCGCGGCGCGACAGCGTGCATAAGCTGCCGGTACAGCGGGTCGGCTTCCGTGCGCTCAAGAATCCGGTTCATCATGGCGACTGCTTCGACTGGGTACTTGCCCGAAGCCGATTCAGCCGACAGCATTACAGTGTCGGCACCGTCGTAAACCGCGGTTGCGACGTCGGAAGCTTCCGCTCGCGTAGGAGACGCTGAATTGACCATCGACTCGAGCATCTGCGTCGCAACGACGACCGGCTTCCCGGCTTCCCGGCAGAGACGCACGATGCGCTTTTGAATGGCCGGCACGTCTTCTGGCGGCATTTCCACGCCCAAGTCGCCACGGGCGACCATGATGGCGTCCGCCGCCTCGATGATTTCGTCGATTCGTTCCACCGCGGACGGCTTCTCGACCTTCGCCAGAAGCTTTGCGCGGCCACGGATGAGCGCACGCGCTTCGTGCAAATCCTCCGGCCTCTGGACGAAGGACAGTGCCACCCAATCCACGCCCTGCTCGAGGCCGAACTCAAGGTCGCGTCGGTCCTTGTCGGAAAGCGCAGGCAATGGCAGCGCTGCGCTCGGCACGTTCACGCCCTTGCGGTCCGAAATGACTCCGCCCACAAGAATCTTCGTGACCAGTTCATCACCGGAGACCGAAGTGACCTCGAACCTCAATTGACCATCGTTCACCAGCAGGTGGTCGCCCACCGACGCTGCTGAGAAAATTTCCGGATGTGGAAGATAGACTCGTTTGCCATTACCCGGAACGTTTTGCTGGTCGAAAACGAATGCGTCACCGGCGTGCAGCTCGGCCTTGCCTTCGGCAAAGGTCGACACGCGCAGTTTTGGCCCCTGCAGGTCCAGAAGAATCGCGATGGGCCGGTCGGCACGCTCTTCCACCCGGCGTACAGCCTTGAGTCGATGAACGTGATCGTCGTAGCTGCCGTGGCTGAAGTTAAGCCGAAAGACATCCGCACCAGCAAGGTGCAGCGCCTCGATAACGCTCTCGGTTGAGCTGGCCGGCCCGAGAGTCGCAATGATTTTGGTGGCTCGTGTCGAAGTCATTTTCGTAGGTGTACTAATTCACTGCGATGGAACGCAGAACGAACGCCCTTCCGTCCATTGATGAAGGGGCGTCGGCCTACTGATGCGGATGAAGGTTACTGCTGGCTATCGCGCAGCATAGCCTTGGCTTGCTCGATGGCAGACGTTTCGCCTGCGATGTACGTGCAGTCGAGAACGGCATTGCCAACCGTAAAGAGGTCAGCGCCAGCTTCGCGGATAGCGCGGACACGCTCCGGCGTGCCAATCGAGCCCGAAACAATCAGGCCGCCCGGCTTGATGACTTCGCGCGCCGCGGCGACGAGTTCGAGCGGAACCGCATCGGCAGCGCGGAACGCGAGCAGGTCAACGCCAGCGCAGCCCTTGTCCATGAAGCGCTTGCAATCGTCAACGATTTCGCTGAGCGTGCCTTCCAGACGAAGGGGATGACCAAGCGGGCGACCTGCTGCCGGGAAGAATTCGGTATTGGTGCCGGCCAGGACGGCCTGGATTTCGTCGATTTGCGTACCGCCCAGAAGACGCTTCACACCGAGTTCAGCCGCCACTTCCACTGAGCGAAGGCACGCTTCGACAGACGGAGACACCACTTCCATGTACGAGGTGCCGCCTGCTGCATGAATCGCGGCCACGAGAGCTTGAAGAGTTTCACGCTCGACACCCACATCTTTGAACCCGAAGTGCCGCACACCGGTTTCGCGGAACGTCTCGAACAGCTCGAGACAGTTGGAAACGGTCGCATCGTTGCGGGTGAAAAACAGCGCGAATTCCATATCTGCTCCTGACAGGTCATGTTGATGCCATCCGTATCTCGGACGTGCGATCGCATTATGCCCGAACAGCCAACTAAATGCCCATTCGGTAAATTAAATGACCGTTCAGGCGCGATCACTTCGGGTTTGTACCTGTTGCAGCGAAACGGAAAAGCGCCGTCACCCAGCCAACAGCTAACTCCTGGGTACGATCAAACGGGCGATGCCCGCCTGCATCTGCGGCGCTAGCGACCACGTGCCACCTTAAATCGAACATTTTTGAGGGGCCAAAACAATAAATCGCATGACCGTTCGGTCATTTAGTTGGCCCGTATGCAAACTCTCTGGGAGCTGCAACCTGAATCAGATGTACGCATCTCCCAATCCAGCCAACCGTGCCTGTATCAAATCCAGCAGCGCCCGAACACGTGCAGTCACGGAATGGCGATGGCTGTAACCTCACGTTATCCTGTCGAGATTGCAGGCAGCGATCACGGCCATGAAAAACCAAACAACCGCAACGAGCCAGCCGTATGAATCACTTTGACGATCTACCGCATCGCCACCGGAATCACGCGGTTGAAGACAAGGCAATAGCCGCGTTCCAGACGAGGCTTGAGGAGAGTGGCGCATTCATTCTGCAAGCGCCCGACCGAAAGGACTACGGAACCGACTGCCAGATCGAAGCATGCGCCAACGGGTACGCCACAAACGTTCGCGTACACGTCCAATTGAAGGGGACTGAGAGGGCATTGAACGCCAACGGCTCGCTCACTGTCGAGGTGGACCGCACGAACCTCAACTACCTGCTAATGCAACCTTACAGCATGTACGTGGCCTATCACCTGCCGACGAAGTCATTGCGGATCTGTACTGCAGAAGATGTTGTTCATCAGTATGAACACGGCGGAACGAACTGGACCGACCAGAAGTCACTGACCGTCTCCTTCGTTGAAGAGCTAACAATTGAGCGCCTTTGCCGGCTTGGAGAGCTTGCCTGTGCTTCGGCACGGTCGTCACGTGATCGGCGGACGGGTGAAGTCAGCGTTGCTGCGCTGGACATTCATGTTCCCGACAACCCGGCTCTAGCCCGACAGCTACTCGCACAGCTCTATGAGCAAAACGCAGATGACAAGATCAGCTCCGGATTCGCCAAGTTCGCAGCCGCTTTAGGCGCTGGCAGCGACGAAATGGGCGTTTGCTACATGTCCGAGATTAACCTAGGCATGGACGGCGAAAGTCAGCACCCCGAGAGAATCGAAGAGGCTATCCACTTTTTCCGCACGAGGCTCACTGACGTTCGTCATCAGGTCTGCGACGTCTATTACACGATAGGAAACGCCTTTCACGCTCTCCAAGACGAGCATGAAGCAAAACGCGCCTTCGAGGCCGCCCTCGCTGACCCGGCGCTTGCTACCGCCCCCGAACTAGCTGCTCAGATCCACAAGAATCTTGGGTCCAGCTACGCACTGCTTGGCGACCAAGACGCGGCGGTCAACCACTATCACGAGGCTCTACGGTTGAGTCCCGAACTCGCAGAGGCTCACACTACTCTGGGCACCCACTTTGTCCGCCTGGGCAAGTACGAGGACGCGTTGCATCATCTCGAGCAGGCCATTTTTTCAAATCAAAAGCAGGGGCGAACCTCAGCAGTCACCGGTTGGCGTGCAAACGTACTTTTCAATCTTGGCGACGGCCGCGCGGCGTTTCGCGAAATCAATAGTCTGCTTACTCAGGCTGATAGCTACCGTTGGATCTGGCCATGGTGTCGCCGTCTGGTTGGTGCCTTCGGGCGCTCGAATGTAGACAACGCGCGACGGGCTTTGCTCTTCTGGCAACGATACGTAAAGGCGCGCCCCGAGGATCCCCTCGCGAGGTATGAGCTTTTGATGTCAAGGTTCTACCTGCGAGGGCAAGGAGTGGACATCGGGAAGACCTATGACGAGTTCCGCCAAGAATTTGATCAACACATCGCAAAGATTGACGCCGATAACGCTGCGTTGCCCTGGGACCGTTTGGGTCACTGGGCTCAGGATAACGACAACTGGGCGGAAGCAGAGCGTTGCTTTCGCAGGGCCCATGAACTGGGAGGCGGAGAATATGGCTACTGCCTAGCGATTGCCCTCATGCATTTGGAGATGTTCGACGAGAGCGTGCCGCTGCTGCTCGAGCAGGCTCAGACTGTTCAGCCCGATGCTATGAGCTGGTTTCAGCTCGCTTCAGCTTACGCCAGCCTTTGTCGCTGGCCCGACGCCATCGACGCCTACAAGAACGCGCTTGCGCTCGACCCGGATCATGAACTTGCGAGGTTCGACCTTGGCGGGGCTCACTGGAATAGCGGTGACCTAGCGACGGCGACGGAGGTTTGGACGTCGGCAATAGCCCGTTTCCCCGACCATGAGCTTACCGCCAAGCTTCAGCGCGAATTACCGGCCTTGTTCGGTGATCCGCCTGTTGGCCAAACCGGCGATAGCGCTCACTGATATTGCCCAGTGACCTTGCACCCCTTGCTTAGCTTGTGGAGGCCGCTCACGCCTCCGTTGTTCTAAACATGTACGCAGCAGATGATCAGCTTGGTCACTGGCCAGCTATTCCCTACTACTCCCTTGAGACATCTTCGAGCAGTTTTTGAGCTCGCAGCGAGACACTGACGGCAATGCTTCCGTTGTTTCAGGATGTCGATATGCCGATGCCCTTCGCTTCGAAGAGAGAGTATCCTCATTAGCACTAGGGAGGTGACGCGTGGGTCATTGCTCTATGGTGACTTAAGAGTAGTTACAAATCTCGCTCCATCCTCTCCGCAATTTTAGCCGTTAATTGTCGCGCCAATCGTGTGCTGCATTTCTGATATATCCCGGCTGGGACGAAGCTCAGTTGATCATCGAAGGTCCGAAGAACAACTTCGACCAAGACAGCCGACTCCGAATCCAGTGCCCAGACGTCAGCACTGTAAGCAGACGCAGAGAGAGCGTCGAGCATAGCTTCCGCGGCACGATACATCTCCCCATCTGCTGCGCCATACCCTTCTTCCCAGATGAAATAAGAAAGGTAAATGGTCCTCGCTAACTCGAAAATCTGATATCTGTTTCCATGGCCTGCCCGACAGGTTGCAAGCGCTAGGTGGGAAACCAAAGACAAGTTGTCCACCGTAGCTTTTGGAAGTGGGAGAAGAAGCAGCTTTGTCGTCGCAAACTGCTGACGCCTCATACCTGCAACTTTCCCTAGCATCCTTCGCGACATAGATATTCCAATCGAATTTTACAAACTGGATGCGGTCACAGCGTAGCACCCCATCTTCCAACACACTCAACGCTAACCCAATCTTGAAGTACGTTCATCGAGCAATCGAAAGTGATCTCAGATGTCCTAGTTTCGACAACGCCGCTGCGCCTCTTCCAAAAGACTTACGAGAGCCGACGCGCTCATCTTTGCGGTGATCTGCTCCGCGTACGTGTGGTGCCGTGGCTCTAACGATGCGCCGAGACGACGAGCCATCAAATAGCGCAGTAGCCCAATTCGCTCATGCCCGTGATTCATGCTCTTTTCCAGCAGAGCGAGCGCCGCGCGTGCATCACCGCGCGAGGTTTGCTCATTCAGTTCCACAGTCTTGGCACGCCGCACTGGAATGACCTCATCAATAACGTTAAGCGGAAGACAACCTTCGCGTACGCTGTGGGTTCCATTGATATGAGCCGCGCAGCGACCTCAGTCGGGCTCAAGAAGTGCCTGGTCAAGGTGCCCAAGTTCACCAAATCGATGACAAACCCGATAGAAGAAATCCGGCAAGATCGCCTATAACTTTGTCGGCCAGGTCTGCGAGGATAGATGTCGGTGCCAAAAGACGCAAAATGGCCGGCAAGGCGATTAAAAACCAGTGTTCTGGCGCTTTGCCGAAATCCGATAGTTTTCGACGACCGAAATCAATATCCTGATACTGCACTTAGGCCAACTCCCGGGCATCGGTCGAACACTAGGCTTGCCTAGTCCAGACACTGTGTATCCGCGCGCAGTCTCGAGGAGCGAGAGAAGGTGCAGGACGCTGAGCCTCGGCTTCATCCAGTCGAGGAACAGGAATTTTGTCGGAGGCATCGCGCCCCTTGCGATGCCTCCGAATTTTTTTGGGTCGATAGATACCACTCTTACTATCCAACCTATCGCCTGAATTTCTCAAATTCGCGTCACTTGCGAAGTGCGCAATTCATTTTCATAAAATAAAAATAAAACCTCGAAACCCAATCTTCGTATATTAATACCTAATAAATCCACAGCAGCAGTTACGCCGCGCAAATATCCCAAAATAGTCGTGCTCTATTGCATCGCAACAATCACCTCTCCACGAAGGTAGGGTTATCACGGAGCTCCGCGTCAGAGGGATGACGGGAAGGCTGCAACCCCTATCACAGCTGGCTTTCGGCCCGCACCTACCTAATCTACCCCATTGTAGGTACCAACTCATGTGGATTGTGACGCAATTATTGACGAATAACGATATGAACCATCACGCAAAGCTTTTCGATTGGAATTATTTAGAAACCAAAAATTAAAGACGCGAACATTTTGAACCAATACCCCGCTTAATTACAAAGCAACAAAAGATACGGGGTCACCAAAAATATCTGGAGGGACGATTTAACGATACTCGCGACAGAATTCGGTCGCACCAGCGAAAGTTAAAAATTTCAAATCGCTCGTATTTCACTACGGCGTTGACACAAATTCGCCTCGCTCGGTCTCGTTTTCGCACACCGAGCAACAGCAGCAATAGCAACCGTATTCAAGGAGTGAAGAAGTGGCCAAACATTTTATCCTCACGATTAGCTGTCCTGCGGTGTCTGGCATCGTATCCGCGGTTTCGTCGTTTCTGGCTCAGTCCGGCTGTTACATCAGCGAGCTTTCTCAGTTCGATGACGAAGCCAACGGCACTTTCTTCATGCGAACGGTGTTCCGATTCAACGATGGCCACGAAGGCGAAGTCGAGCTTCTTCGGCGCGAGTTCAACTCAGTTGCAAACGACTTCCAGATGCAGTGGAAGCTCGTCGACGCCAAACAGCCGACCAAGGTACTTTTGATGGTCAGCAAGTTCGACCATTGCTTGAGAGACCTTCTCTACCGCTACCACAAGGGCGAGCTACTCATCGACATCACCGCGATCGTGTCGAACCATTTGGACCTTCGCCCCATGGCGGAACGCGAAGGAATCCGTTTCGTGTATCTGCCCGTCACGGCAGAAACAAAGGCGAAGCAAGAGGAAGAGCTGCTTCGAATCGTCGATGAAACGGGCACGGAACTCGTCGTACTCGCCCGATACATGCAAATTCTCTCGAACAATCTTTGCGAGAAATTGTCGGGGCGAGCCATCAACATCCATCACTCGTTCCTGCCCGGTTTCAAGGGAGCAAAGCCCTACCATCAGGCGTTTGAGCGCGGTGTAAAGCTCATTGGTGCAACGGCTCACTACGTCACTTCCGACCTCGACGAAGGCCCCATCATCGAGCAGGAAGTTCAGCGAGTTGACCACTGTTTCACGCCGGATGATCTTGTTGCAGTCGGCCGCGAGACCGAAACCGTAGCGTTGGCCCGCGCAGTGCGTTATCACACCGAGAACCGTGTGTTCATCAACAACCACCGTACGGTGATTTTCCGATGAGCACGGCGTTGAAAATCGATGGTCGAGCCTTCGCGGAAGACGTCCTGGTTGAAGTCCATAAGGACGTCGTTCGACTACGAGCGGAAGATGTCCTGCCGTGTCTCGCCGTCGTGTTGGTCGGCGACGACCCGGCAAGCGACATCTATGTTCGCAATAAGGTTCGCAGTGCGCACGAGGTAGGTATCAGGTCAGTCGAATATCGACTGAAGGCAACAACATCTAGCGACGAGCTGTTGAGCCTGATTGTCAGCCTCAACAACGACTCGGAAGTTCACGGGATTCTCGTACAGATGCCACTGCCGGAACATCTCGACGCAAACGCAGTGATCAATACGATCGATCCCCGCAAAGACGTCGATGGGTTTCACCGCGACAACGTCGGGAACTTGACCCTTGGTCGATCGTCGCTCGCACCCTGCACGCCGACTGGATGCCTGTATCTGCTTCAAAAGACGCGCGGCAAGCTGGATGGACTCCATGCTGTCGTTATCGGCCGCTCCAATATTGTCGGCAGACCGATGGCGTCATTGCTTTTGAACGCCAACTGCTCAGTAACCATCCTTCATTCGCGCAGTAAGGACGCGGCCGCGATTTGCCGAACGGCAGACATCGTCGTTGCGGCCGTTGGCAAGCCTCACTTCATCGACTCCAGCTGGATTAAGCCGGGTGCGGTCGTGATTGACGTCGGCATCAATCGAGTAGTTGAAGGTGGCAAGGCCCGCGTGGTCGGCGACGCCAACTACGACGACATTTCCCGCGTTGCGGAAGCAATTACGCCAGTTCCCGGCGGTGTCGGCCCCATGACCATCGCCTTCTTGATGAGCAACACAGTTACCGCTGCCAGAAATTTGACGCAAAGCGTCTCGGCATAGACCTCGGCAGCCTCTAAAGCACATCTCCACTTGTAGAAAAGGTACCCAATCATGACTCAGCGTGTTGCAATCATTGGTGCAGGTCCCGCAGGTTTGGCACAGCTTCGTGCGTTTCAATCAGCCCATGCAAAGGGTGCAGAGATTCCGGAGCTCGTTTGCTTCGAAAAGCAAAGTGACTGGGGCGGGATGTGGAATTACACGTGGCGAACCGGCACGGACGAAAACGGCGAGCCGGCACACGGCTCGATGTACCGCTACCTGTGGTCGAACGGCCCGAAGGAGTGCCTTGAGTTCGCAGACTACACGTTTGAAGAACACTTCGGCAAACCCATTGCATCGTATCCTCCGCGTGCCGTGCTCTGGGACTACATCAAAGGCCGCGTTGAGAAAGCTGGCGTACGGAAGTACATCCGCTTCAGCAACGTCGTCCGCGACGTGAAATTCGACGAAGCCAGCCAAACGTTCTCGCTCACGAGCTACGACTACGCGAACAACGTTGCTCGTACCGAGACGTTCGACTATGTCGTTTGTGCGAGCGGGCATTTCTCGGCGCCGCATGCGCCCCAGTTCCCGGGCTTCGAAAGTTTCGGCGGCCGCATCCTTCATGCGCACGATTTCCGCGACGCGCTCGAATTCAAAGACAAAGACATTCTGATTGTCGGCAGCAGCTATTCTGCTGAGGACATCGGCTCGCAGTGCTACAAGTACGGCGCACGCAGCATCACGAGCTGCTACCGCACCGAGCCGATGGGCTATCACTGGCCGGAAAACTGGGAAGAAAAGCCGCTGCTCGAACGTGTCTCGGGCAACACCGCATACTTCGCTGACGGCACCTCGAAGTCGGTCGACGCAATCATTCTTTGCACGGGCTAT
This sequence comes from Paraburkholderia sp. J69-1, assembly GCF_905220255.1. Lineage (NCBI taxonomy): Bacteria > Pseudomonadati > Pseudomonadota > Betaproteobacteria > Burkholderiales > Burkholderiaceae > Paraburkholderia > Paraburkholderia sp. J69-1. The sequence goes on from NZ_CAJMZG010000007.1 coordinate 70,542, forward strand.
AAACATCACTTCCCGTTCCTGCCGGACGACCTCCGCCTGGTGACCGCCAATCGCCTGTGGCCGCTCGATCTTTATAAGGGCGTGTTCTGGGAAAACAATCCCCGCTTCATCTACCTCGGCATGCAGGACCTCTGGTACTCGTTCAACATGTTCGACGCTCAGGCCTGGTACGCACGTGACGTCATCCTTGGCCGCATCGCTCTCCCGTCGAAAGCCGAGATGAAGGCCGAGAACCTCGAATGGCGCGCGCGTGAGGAGAAGCTCGTCACGAACCAGGACATGTTCGAGTTCCAAGGTGGCTATATCCAGACCCTCATCGACGCCACGGACTATCCGAGCTTCAACATCGCCGGCGTGAACCAAACCTTCCTCGAATGGAAGAAGGACAAGCACGACGACATCATGGGCTACCGAAACAAGTCCTACCGTTCGCTGATGACTGGCAACCAGTCGCCAGCACATCACACTCCGTGGCTCGAAGCGCTCGACGACTCTCTTGAGGCATATCTCGCCGACGCCTCAATCGAACCCATCGAAAAAGCAGCGTGACGAATAGCACGAACCGCCTTCTACGAAAGGACACAGTATGCTAATCAGAGAACCATCTACGTCGCATCCGCGCGAGCCCGCACTCTTCGCCCGGCAAGCTGGCGTCGAGCGACATCGAGTTGTCGGCGGAGGCTTCACCGTCGTCGAGCTTTTCGCCGGCGACACGCTCACCGTAACTGATGTCGAGGGCCTGCAAGCCGCAGAAATCGTCGCATTTGATGCAACGACCGGCGCCCCCGCACTCGGTGCGCTCGGACTGCACGCAACCCCGAACGCGGAATTCATCGGCACGCAGATTAAGGCCGAGACGCCCGATGTCCGTAAAGTGCGTGCTGGCCTTGCTCGACGTGGCGTCACTGCGATCGAGCCAAGACACGCTGCAAAGCTGTGGGCAAGCGACACCCAAGCAGGCCATTCCCTTCGTCTGACGGCTGCACACTCGGTGCTCGTCATCGTTGGTGCACCCGGCGATCTCCCTTCAGTCGACCGCCAGGATGCCGCAACGGAGCTCCGCCTCGTCATCGAACGGGCTAACCCCGGTGTCGTGGCTGTACCGCGGCTACCGGATCCGCTCGCTGACCCGCTGAGTGACTTTGCAATCAACCCAGGGCGTGCGCACGTTTATACCGTGCGTGCTGGCGAATATATTCAGGTGCTCGACATCGAGGGTCGGCAATGCTCAGACTTTGTCGCTCTTGATATCGCCGCTCTCGAACACGGCGACGAATACGACCTTGACCAGGCGGTGACTCGCACGCTGAATGGCAACGCGTATCCTGCACCGGGGCTCTTCTCGAAGTTCTTCGACCGGCGCATGAAGCCAATGGTCGAGGTCGTCCGCGACACCGTTGGCCGTCACGACTCATTTGCCCTCGCTTGCGCGGCACGCTTCTACGAGTCCAACGGCTATTTCGGTCATGCGAACTGTAGCGACAACATCAGCGCCGTGCTTGCGCCTTACGGCGTCAAGCCGCGCGCGGGCTGGCCGGCGATCAACTTCTTCTTCAATACGTCGATTAACGCACATCAGCAGTTGACCATGGACGAGCCGTTTTCGCGTCCTGGGGACTATGTACTGATGCGCGCGCTCACCGACCTCGTTTGTGTGAGCACGTCGTGTCCTGACGACATCGACCCATCCAATGGCTGGAATCCGACTGACATTCAGATTCGGACTTACTCGAACAAGGAGCGCATTTCCGTGTCTATGGCCACACGCACCACGCCGGATGCAGACCCGGTGCTCACCCGCGAAACCGGCTTTCACGAGCGAACGTCTGCACTGACCAAGCGCTTCGTCGACTACCGCGGCTGGTGGCTGCCGACAAGTTTCGACAACTACGGCGCGATCGACGAATACCACGCCTGCCGCGAGCGCGTGGCAGTGATGGATCTTTCAGCCTTGCGCAAGTTCGAAATTCTCGGGCCGGACGCAGAAGCGCTGATGAACTATTGCCTGACGCGCGACGTACGTAAGCTCGCGGTCGGCCAAGTAGTCTACTCCGCAATGTGCTATCCACACGGTGGCATGCTCGACGATGGCACGTTGCTACGCCTCGGGCAAGACAACTTCCGTTGGGTGTGCGGCGAAGACTATGCTGGTGTATGGCTGCGCGAGCAAGCCGCGGCAATGGGCATGAAAGTCTGGATCAAGTCGGCAACGGACAACATCCACAACATCGCCGTGCAGGGCCCTCTAAGCCGCGAACTCCTGCGCGAGATCGTGTGGACGCCGCCCACGCAAACCGCGTTGCAGGACCTCGGCTGGTTCCGTCTGACCACCGGTCGCCTCGACGCGCATGACGGCTGCCCGCTCATGGTGACGCGTACCGGTTACACCGGCGAACTCGGCTACGAACTCTGGTGTCATCCCCGTGACGCCAAGCGTGTCTGGGACCGCGTGTGGGAAGTCGGGCAGCGCCATGGCATCGCTCCGCTGGGCTTCGAAGCGCTCGATATCCTGCGCATTGAAGCTGGCCTGGTGTTCGCGCATCAAGAGTTCACGGACGAAATCGATCCTTTCGAGGCAGGCATCGGCTTCACGGTTCCCCTCAAGTCCAAGCAAGACAACTTCATCGGGCGCGAAGCATTGCTCGAGAGAAGTGCCAATCCGCGGTGGAAGCTGGTCGGCCTCGAACTGGACGGCAACGAGCCGGCGCATCACGGAGATTGTGTGCACGTTGGGCGAGCACAAATCGGCGTCGTCACCAGCGCTACGCGCTCGCCGCTTCTGGCAAAGAACGTCGCACTGTGTCGCATCGACGTGCGCTATGCCGAACCTGGTACTGCTGTCGAAATTGGCAAGGTTGACGGGCACCAGAAGCGCATTGACGCCCGTGTAACGGCGCCGATCTTCTACGATCCGACGAAGTCGCGCGTCCGAGTCTGATTTTCGGTTTGACCCTGCGGCATCGCAAATTGCGATGCCGGAGGGCTTACTCGCAGGACATCAAGCAAGCATCTGCTATCAATCGGTCTGCCACCCAGCAGCAATAAGCCTTTGTCGCGCTCTACTTCCGTTGCAGCATCTGGTCGTGCTTCCACTTTGCGGCTTCTAGCCGGCTATGCAATCCCAGCTTGGTCAGCAGGTGCTTGACGTGAACTTTGACAGTTCCATCGGAAATCCCGAGCGCCTTCGCAATCGCCTTGTTGTTCAAGCCGTCAGCCAGCAGGCTCAATATCTCATCTTCTCTGGCCGTCAATTCAGCGTTTCGTACAGGGCCGCTCTCAGCGGACTCTCCGCGAGAAAACGTATTAACCACGCTCCCGACAACAGCGTCGCTCAACACGGCCGCACCAGACAGGGCCTTGAGCAACGAGCCACAGAGGTCTTCAGGCTCCATATCCTTCAACAGGTAACCATGGGCGCCAGCGCGCAACGCGGCAGCAACATCGCGTTCGCTATCTGACACCGTGAGCATGACGAATCGGGCATCGACGCCGGCCTCTCTCAACAGCCCGAGCGTTTCGATGCCAGACACCTCGGGCATATCGAGGTCAATCAACACGATGTCGGGGCGCTCGCGAATTGCAATCTCAACGCCCTCTGGACCGGACGCGGCCGCGCCGACGACTTCGAATGCCGAATCCATCTGAATCAGCTGCGCAACGCCCTTTCTGAACAGCGTGTGGTCATCGATTAGCAAAACCCTGTGGGCCATACCAGTGCCTATACCTTTAACTATGGTTATGTCTGCTCGCAACTGCAAAGCCGCGACGTGTCAGCCGGCCGCCTCTAGTGCCCGGTCAAGTAGCGCGGTCGCATCTACACGTTCCTCGGGTACCTTCGTCCAGCCTACCGAGGCCTCAATCGTAAACTGACCACCCTCCAGCTTGAAAGAGCTCTCCATCAGGTGCTTGAGCTCATCTGCCAACATGTCGAGTGCAGCGTCCTCATCTCGCCCGACCACGCGTTCTATCTGAGCGCCTTCTTTGCACCACTTCAGCGCGGAAGCGCTGAAATCAGATATGAAGAGTGCATAGTCTTGTTGGTCAAGCAAGGTCGCGGTATTCAGATGAGAGATGGTTGGCTGCAGTCGTACGCCGAGCAAAACAAGCACCCGGTCCGCGAAATCCTGGGTTATCCGCTCGCGCATCATTCCCAAATTGCGCAACCTGACCACGAACACGCCACAAGGCAAATGCAGGCGCCTTGCCATTTCCGTGCCGTACTCGATCCGGTCAAGGAAGACGCTCATATTGGCCAAGCCGGTTGACCGCTCATACAAAGCGCGTCGGTGAGATGCCTCCTCTGCGAGACGGCGCCGCGTGACTTCGATAATGAACCCTTCGAGAGCGATGACCTCTCCCCGAGCGGAGTAGATGCCGCGTCCCTGGTCCCAAACCCACTTGGTTTTGCCACTTCGGTCAACAAGACGGTAGGTCAACGCGTATGGTTCATTAGCGATGAGCTTGGACTGCACCTCGTTCCAGACGAACTCACGGTCGTCGGCGTGGATGAGCTGCACGAAGCTCATGCCGTCGTCGCCAAGCAGCTCACGGGCTTCGTAGCCCGTGAGCTCATATGAGCCTTCGCTCAAAAATTCCCAAGACCACCTGCGGTTGTTCTGACCGCGATAAATCATCGCCGGCAGATTATCGACCAGCGTGTGCATACTGCGCTTCGTCTGCCGAAGAGTCTCTTCATTGCGCAAACGGTGAGAAATGTCGATCGCAGCGCCTATCGCTCCGGTCACGACTCCATCGCGATCGGTAACGCCATAGCAACGCAAGTCGACATAAGCCAGCGAGTCGTCGGACCGTATGAGCCGTATTTCCTCACTGAACTCGCTCGAACGACCTCCCAACAAAAGCGCGAGCTTCGCTGACAGAGCGTCGCGCTGCTCTGGATGAATGAAGGAGGCAAACGCCCTGCCTTCACTGGACGGCCCAACTAACCGGATCAGTGTCTGCCAGCCCTGATTGGCGAAGAGGATGTCCCCCTCGCGGTCAAGTCGGAAGAGTGCAATCGGGAGCTTGAGGGCGATATCCTCACCACCATTCGCCGTCTTCGAATCGACCGCCCTGCTTTGAGGCTCTTCGGCGCCAACGCCATGAACATGGAGCAGCAAAGGATCCGTGGAGTCTCCACCGCCTCGTCGCTCGACGAGATGCATTTGAAAGCTGCCATCGCCGCAAGCCAAACGTAGGGAGCGCGTGTTTGCCGAACCGGGTGACGTCTGCCTGAGCAAGCTCGAAAGGTCGACGAGCGACTGGGGATGCACAAGTTGGCTGACGGATTTTCCTATCAAGCGTTTGGCTTCCTCGCCCCAAAGCATCATCTGGGCGTACGGCAGATTCACGTACGCGACCTCATCATCTTGAATGACTAGCGCCGCGTCTGGGCTGGAGTCTGCAGCGGCTCGCACATCCGCCAGTTTCGGGCCGCGCCGGCTCGCACGCGTAGCACGCGGTGCAAGCGGCCATTGGAACCATGCCCAAACCACGCCCAGGATTACAAAAAAAACGACCCCAATCGCCCTCAAATGCTCGGTCGAGTCGAATTCAGCTACGCTCCCTGATAGCGCCCCGAGCAGCACCGCTATCAAGAGAGTCAGCGTTACAAAGACCATCACCATGATTCTGTCTACCCTGGCCATGCCTGATACGAGGCTGGCTAAAAAGCTACAGCCGCCGAGCCACTGGCTTGAACGTCAGCTCGATACTTGACCCAGTTTGTGCGGAGCTTATGTTGAGCGTGCCACCGAGCAATCGCGCCCGCTCCCTCATGATTGTCAGCCCGTACCGCTGCACATCTGTTGCGCCTTGAGACATCCCTTGGCCGTCGTCCTCAATGACCACTACGACGCGATCATGCTCCATCGAAAGTCGAACAATCGCGGCGTTGGCACGTGCATGACGCACGACGTTCGTGAGTGCTTCCCTGATGATCTGCACGACGTGCAGCTCTTCATTCACGCTAAGTCGTAAGTTTTGGATCCGGTTATCTATCGAAATTTCGGTGTCGCTGCGCGCGCCAAGCTCATCGACGATTTCTTCGAGCGTGGAGCTCAGTCCCTGCACATTGATTGCTGTGCGAAACGTAGCAAGTAGCTCGCGTAACTGGCGATACGCACTATCAATCCCCTCTCGGATGGACTGAGCAATTTCGCCGACCTGGTCATCAGCTTGCTCATCTGGCAGTGCCGCTTGCAGTCGCGCCAGCTGGATCTTCATGTACGAGAGCGATTGCGCCAGCGAATCATGTAGTTCACGCGCGATTGCGTTGCGCTCCTCAAGCAAGACCATCCGCCGCTCTCTCATGTCTCTGGCCAGATTGGCAATTGCATGTGCGACTACGCTGGCAACGGTTTCCAACAGGTGGAGTTGGCGCTGCTCGAAGCCCGCGCCCTCTCCCCCCTCACATATCAACACGCCGTACTTCTCTGAAGGGACTTGAATCGGCGCAGCCAGCACAGACACCGGGCTGCCATCATTGACGACAGGGGTTAGCACGCGATGTCCAGAGAGCGCCATGAGTTCGTGCCCGATGCTTCCGCGAGTCACGTACGGTGGGTCGTCGTTCAACGAGTTAACGGTATCGACACCCAGAAGCTCCGCCGAATCCTCTGAGAGTACCAGCGCCACACGACGCGTTCCCGGCAACCCTGAGAGCCGCTGGAGCAATGCGGCAATCATCCCACGTGAAGGCGTGTCTTCGGCCAGTTGAACACACGTCAGATGAAGCAAGTCCAAAGATTGGTCAGCAAACGCAATGTAACCTTCAACAAGATGCTTGATGCTCGTCGATTCTTCGTCTCTTGCACGCAGGCGCGACTCCAGTGCCGACGAGCAAGCTATGGCTCGTTCAATCTCGTCAGCACCTTCGTTTACCGCGACGCCTCCGAATCGGGCGTCATCAAAGTACGTTGCCAATCTTCGCGACAGACCGTCACGCAGCAAAAACAGAACGTATCCCAGACCGGTCGCAATCGACAGGGCGGCCGCAATCACGAACGTTCGAAGTATGCCTTCCTTGCGACGCTGGTCCGACCGTATTGCATCAAGCAGTCTCGGTGCGATTTCCTGAAGTGCGCCTGCCTGATGATGGATTTGCGCGAGCAGAACCTTCGTATTCGCGTCCGGTGGTTCGTCATTGCGCCACCGGCTTAGCAGCGCATCTTCTTCAATGATGCGAAAAACTACGTCTTCGGTTGCGTTCGCTTCCAGCGCGGCCTGCAGCCTCGCCGCGGCGACCTGGTGGGACTGGATGACCTCCCCGCGCCAATGCTCACTGACGAAAAGGAGCATGCTCAGAATCCCGACGCAAATCAGCATAGTCGAGATGCGGGACGAGAGCGGATACCTTCCGACTTGCTGCCTGCCTGAACGCATATTTTGCTTTACGTCTGTTGGTCTGCTCGCGAGGAGCGGTCTCCAGTAGGGTCATCTTCGATGCTCTAACAAAAAATGGGGGCCGGCAAAAGCCAACCCCCATCCTTACAGCGTTCGCATCTCCCTCAACATGCTACTCGATTTGCCACAGTGGCGAACGTTGCTGCTGCGCATTGGCAAAGAAGTAGTACAGCATTCCGGGAACGATGAGACTCGGAATCCAGCTGACATCCGCCCCAATCAGACGAGCGAAGTAGCTGTGATAGAACGAAAGGTCCATGAAAGGGATCGTACTGGCGATACCGACGCAGTAAATCATAATCGTCTGCAGATTGAAAGCCCCATACTGACCATCTACATCGTACATGTCCGTGACCGAGTAGCTGCCTCGGCGGACCAGATAGTAGTCCACCAGATTGATTGAACTCCAAGGTACAAGCACATAGATCTGCGCGTTGAGGATATCCGCAAAGTAGTCGCTGAAGTGATACTGCGTCGCGATTGCAATCCACGTCGCCAGTGCACAAAGAAGCAGGAGCACGACGAACTTGGTCGACTTATGGATTCGAGAGACTTTGCGAAAACCACTGAAAATCGTGACAGCCGACATATACGAGCTGTACAAACTGAGCACGTTGAAGACCAGCACGCCGCAAACGACCACCATAAGCACAGGCTTCGACCAGGCGCCGAACAGCGCGGCGATCGCTGTTCCGGGGTCGTTGACAACCGACGCCGTGACGGTCGCCAAAACTGCGCCGAGGACCATCACAGAAAGGGATCCCAGCAGCCCTCCAAGATACGTGTACCAGAACGTGTCACGTGTGCGCACGCTATCCGGCAGGTAACGCGAATAGTCTGCGACGTACGGACCAAAGCCCAACGTCCACGATGCGGCCTGAGCAACGATGAGGTTGAACGCGCCGCCCGAAAATCCGTGGTGCGCCACATTGTACGAAGGCATCGGCAGATGCGGCGATCCGACAATGAGGACAGCAGTAGCCGAGAAGACGACGAAAGAAAGCACCGTCATCGATGCTCCGAGCTTGTGAATCAACTCGTAGCCGATGTAACTAATGACGAATGTGACTGCGCCGAACAGGATGATGGCTTGATTATCCGACATCGGATATATCGCCTTGATCGATTCCCGCATAACGACTCCGTCAGCCGCGACGAAGAGTACGTAAGCGAGCGTAACAATCACAAGCGGAAGTGCTGCACCAAATACACCGAACTGAGCTCTGCTTTGGATCATCTGGGGGATGCCCAGATGAGGACCCTGCGCAGAATGCGCAGCCATGAAAATGGTCCCAATCACGTTGCCAATGATCAACGCGACGATCGTCCAGAGAAGGCTCAATCCGGAGACGATTCCAAGCGTTCCGACCACCAGCGCCGTCACCTGCATGTTCGCGCTGAACCAGATGGTGAAGAGGCGTTTCGGGGTCCCGTAACGCTCGTTATGTGGGATGAATTCTATGCTACGTTGTTCAACGTCCATTGCAGACCGTCCTTTGAATGAGAATTTGGCTCTCCGTCCTTGCCCCGGGAACGCGGCTTATAAGCCCACTCTAAGAGTCCGCAATATTAAGCACTATCGAATATTGGCAACTACGGGTCATCCCTGGCGAGTCAGTGACGTACATCAAGACGCACTCGCGAGCCCTGCAAAAGGCTCGCGAGAGAATTCATTTCTGCGGCTTATTCAGCGTTGAGAACCGGAGTACGTTGCACACTGTGCACTATGTAATACAACAGGCCAGGCACAACGAGGCTAGGAATCCAGCTGACGTCTGCGCCAATCGAACGCGCAAAATAGCTGTGATAGAAGGACAAGTCCATGAACGGAAGCGTGCTTGCGATGCCGAGCGCGTAGATAGCGAGCGTCGTCATGTTGAACTTTCCGTAGCGGCCGCGCGCGTCATACATTTCCGCGATGGCGTACTTCCCTTTTCGAACGAGGTAGTAATCGACGAGATTGATAGCACTCCAAGGAACGATGACGTAAAGCTGGATATTTAAGATGTCGCCAAAGTAGTCATTGAAGTGATACTGCGTTTTGATTGCGACCAACGTTGCGGCGGTCATGAGAGCCGCCATCGCAAAGAACTTCGTCGACCTACGGATATGTGTCATCTTCTTGAAGCCACTAAAAATCGTTGCCGACGACATGTAAGCGCTGTAGAGGCAAAGTACGTTGAACAAGACGACACCCATCACGATGATGATGAGAGTGGGCTTTGCGAGGGGGCCAAAGAGCTGCGCGATAGCCGTGCCCGGGTCACCGGTCACAATCGATGGCAACGAAATGGCAAAGACTGCGCCGAGACTCATGACTGCTTGACAGCCCAACGCGCACCCCAGATAGGTACTCCAGAACGTGTCCTTGGTCCTGACATTCGCGGGTAGATAACGCGAATAGTCGGCAACATATGGACCGTACCCGAGCGTCCACGAAGCGGCTTGAGCAATCACAAGATTAAATGCACCAACTGCGAAGCCGCTTTTGCTCGCATGGAATGCGCCGAGAATACCCGGCTTCATGAAGACCAGAATACCCGATGCGATAAAAATGACGAACGACAACACCGTCATGTAAGCGCCGACCTTGTGAATGAGCTCATACCCCACGAAGCCGATGATGAACGTCGCAACGCCAACGAGAATGATCGCTTCATTGTCGGTTACGGGTAGCACCGCCTTAATCGACTCCCGCATAAGAACCCCGCTCGCGGCAACGAACAAGATTGCAGAAACCACCACCATCAGCAACGGCACCGCGGCACCGAATACCCCGAACTGCGCGCGGCTTTGAATCATCTGCGGGATGCCGAGATGCGGTCCCTGAGCCGAGTGAGCGGCCATGAAGATGGTTCCCACAGCATTGCCGATGAAGAGCGCCACGATCGTCCAGAAGAGGCTCAGTCCAGCTGCAATACCAAGCGTCCCGACCATTAAAGCCGTGACCTGCACGTTTGAGCTGAACCAAATGGTGAAGAGACGTCTGGGCGTCCCGTAACGCTCTTCTAGCGGAACAAATTCAATACTCCGAGTTTCCACATCCATGACTATCGCTCCAAAAAGTTGGCGTTTGCCGTTGCATGTGCGAGGTGCCCTTCATGCAGTGCGGGTTGGAGGTCACTGTAGGAGTTCAAATTTTTGGCCACTATCAAATTTCGGCAAGTGCGGGTCACTACCTATAAGCGGTTGATTTTCTTGTTATCTTTTTGTCAGCCTAGCTCAATCACTCCCCGCGAAAATGCTTCCACATCCTTACGAATCGCCACACCTATTTTCACCGTGGACGGCGCGCTCAACGCAACCCAAAACACTCGTCGTAAATCGGATGCATCGTATTTTCAGTATTTACTTAACGACAATTGTGATTACCACTCTCGTGGTACCTCTGTAGAAATAGCATTGAGCAGTGAAAATTTCCGGATGATCCCGGCCACCTGAAGGCGAAGAGCGCGTCTCCATCTATCGTCATATATTTTCAGACTCAAGCTGCGCACCGCACCAGTTCATCACCTCGGGGAATACCCGGTTGTTTGCCGAAATCCGATAGTCGACCTCGACCTTTGACGCTACTTTTCGAACGACGGGCGGGCGCTTGCAGTCGCATAGCAGTCCCGTTGCACTAGCGCGCCCGAATCCACGCAGACACAGGGCAGGCCCAACGTCACGTCTGAGTTATCTCACGAACCAGCGGACGCGCGAGGAAATCGAATTTGGAGTTCTCATGGTTGTTTGTAGGTTCGAAGATGCTGTCGGCGACCGCACATTGAATCTGTGCGGATTCGTCACGAAGGTGACTGCATGTTCAGCGCAAGAGCTACCGACCGCCGTGGCTGAGATCGAACAGTATCAACGCGAGGGACATTGGATCGCACTCAAACTCAACTACTCGTTGGGAGAATGGCTCGAGCCAGCACTCAGGCGCGGAGATGTGCAAGGAGTTAGCGAGGCGCGCTTCAGTGCCTACGTCTTTGAACGCTGCGATGAAACACGTGCGAGTGCGGAAAGCAGTAATCACAGTGCGCGAATCGTTAGCGCCAAGCCTCGCCTGGGATTTGTCGAATACCGGGAAAAGATACTGAACATCAAATCCCGTATCGAAAATGGTGACGTTTACCAAGTAAATTTCACACTCCCAGTCGACGTAATCTTTGAAGGAAGCCCGATTGCGCTGTATCAAACACTAATTGAACAGCATCCGGTTTCGCATGCAGCCTATATCGACGACGGCGAATCCGCCGTATTGTCGATTTCACCGGAGCTGTTCGTGGAGCGTCGCGGTAACTGTCTAACCAGTCGTCCGATGAAGGGGACAGCGCCGCGCCACCACGACCCGGAAGAAGATGCACGCTCTGCGTACGCTCTCAGGAATAGTCCGAAGGATCGCGCCGAAAACGCCATGATTGTCGACCTGTTGCGCAATGACATGGGGAGAATTGCCCAAACCGGGGGCGTGCGCGTGGAAAGCCTGTTCGACCTCGAGCAATACCCATCAGTCTGGACGTTGACGTCAACGATTAAGGCAGACATCGGCAGCGCGTCGTTCATGGATGTTCTACGAGCAATGTTTCCATGCGGTTCGATCGTCGGCGCGCCCAAAATCGCTGCAATGCGATGTATTGACGAGTTGGAACTATCTGACCGCGGCTTGTATTGCGGGAGTATCGGGTGGATGAGTCCGACTGGCGACTACTCTCTCAATGTCGCGATACGAACCCTCGTGCTGAAGAAGGATGGCACTGGTGTTTATGGTGTAGGGGGCGGCATTGTTATCGACTCTGAGCCAAGTCTCGAATGGAGCGAATGCCAGTGGAAATCGCGGGTAATACGTGGCAGCACTACGGAAATGTGGCAATGAAGACTGCTTGCATTAGCTCTTATTTTGCCGTCCACCGCAACCGATAAGCCGAATGCGCGCCGTCCTCTCGACACGCGAAATGCCGACACAAACAATGTACTCAGCTCAACTGCAGTATGCCTTGGCGAACCTCGACAGGCTGACCAACTGGGAGACTCGCCCACGTAACAGCATGCGCATGTCCCTGGAGCCGATGGTCGATCTGATGACGCGTCTGGACTCGCCGCACCTGGCGTTCCGCGTCGTCCATGTTACGGGAACAAAGGGGAAAGGATCCGTTTGTGCATTGGTCGAAGCCGCTATTCGCAGAGCTGGGGTCTCGGTTGGTCGCTACGCGTCGCCGCACCTTCACCGAGTCAACGAGCGCATCATCGTTAACGGTGCAGAGGTTCCAGATGATGAACTCGCCAACGCCCTTTGGACCGTGATAGGCGTTCATAGCGATGCGTGCCGAAACGGTACGCCGGCCAGCAACGCCACATGGTTTGATATCGTGACCGCCGCCGCACTCTTGCTCTTTAAGGCAGCCGGCGTCTCGTGGGTGGTAGCCGAAGTAGGACTCGGCGGACGCCACGATTCGACCAACGTGCTCGAAGGCGAAATTGCCGTCGTAACAAACGTCGAGTTGGAGCATACAGAGGTACTGGGCACAACACGCGCAGCGATCGCACACGAAAAGGTAGGAATTCTTAAGCCTGGCGCCGTGCTCGTGACGCCCTTACATCGCAATGATGAGGCCGGACAGATCCTGCAGACCGAAGCCGAATCACTAGGGTGTCGTGTCGCCCATGTGCCTTCGCTCCTGAAGTCATCGCTTGAAGAGCGCAATACCATCATCGCGCGTTCGGTTCTCGACAATCTGGGCCTTCGAGGCTTGATGACCTCTTCTGGAACACTTGGCGCGGTTCCTTTCGGTGGGTGGTTGCTTGACGCCGACACCCGCGCTGCAGCCCGTCTACCTGGCCGTCTTGAACGCTTCGACTTCAGCCTCAGCGGTATCAAGGAAATTCCCGTTGTCATGGATGGAGCTCATGTTCCGTTCAACCTCCGGGCAGTCCTGCTGGACCTAGCCCAAAAGCCAGATCTCAACGGCCCCTGTACTGCTGTTGTTGCCATGGGCGCCGACAAAGACGCAACCGGTCTATTGAAAGCGCTCTCGCCGTCAGTCTCGCGTGTGGTTTTCACGCAGCTCCCGGGGCGTCCAGCGGGCACGGAACCTGCCGTCCTGCAATCAATCGCTGAGACTATCGGCTTAGCGTCGGAGCTGCAGCTCGAGCCCACGTCAGCAATAGTTCGCGCCCTCGAAATCGCCGAAAGACATTCGGGGTGGGTTTTAGTGACGGGGTCATTGCATCTCATCGGTGCCGTTCGCAAACTTCAATGCTTTGCGAGAGCAGCAGCATAGGCCACACGTCAAAGAAAGCACTCGGTCAATCGTGAGACGTTCCTCCAGAGTAACTCAATCTCTGGCTCAATCCGCTGAAGTAGGTAAGTGACCCTCGCGTGCCGAAATCCGATAGCCGCAACGGCCAATTCGCAATATCTTGCGGCTTGCCGCTTATTCCCGATTCAAGCGGCTCGGTCTCTGTGGTCAAGCACTCAGCTGCACAAGGCGACAAGCGGCACAGAGAAATCAGACCCGTTGGCGTACCCGGTGATTTTCGGACTTCCGCACGTTACACGCTACATGCTCCCCGTCTCAATCTTCCACGACAGCCGAAAGCTATCCGGCAAACACATTCAAATTCTTCAAGCAACGGAGTAGTTCTCAAATGACTCAAGCAAATCACCTCTTCCTCCACCGCGATGCGAATGCCGAGGCTGTCATCGACGCGCCATGGCCCGGCCAGCCGCTTCGCGGCAACCCTCATACTGTGACGTTGAATGGCTATGAATCGCCCGACAAGAAGATGCTGATGGGGGTGTGGGAGTCGTCGCCGGGGCTGTGGAGCGTCGAATACAGCGACTGGGAATACTGTCACTTCCTTGAAGGCCGCTGTGTGCTAACCCCTGAAGGTGGCGAGCCCATTCACCTTGCAGCGGGCGACGTTTTCGTTATCGAGCCGGGTTTTAAGGGTACGTGGGAGGTCTTGGAGCGCGTACGTAAGTATTACGTTTTCTCGCTAAACGTAACGGACAATTCGGCTGCCTAAATTTCCTCCCAAACCAGACGGTTTGGGGGTCACTGATCTCACGGCACGCTGTCCATATCCGCAAACCGCGAATGGACAGCATGGACGACTGTCCTGACGCGTGACTCCATCACCATGCGCGCGCCATTAACGACCCTAGTGTTCAAGCAACTCAGAGACTGTCATCCAGCGCCCTCCCGGGAAGCCAGCAAAGGCTTGCAGGACATCGGCTTCGTGGATATTGCATTCAACCGGGAAGCACTCCGCTGCGTGTGAGGCAAGCCACACGGTACGAATAACGCCGTCAAGAATGGTGACTCGTGGACGATCACCAACGATGGTGCTTGGTTCGACCTGAACTGGGGTAATGCTCATCGCCTGCCCCATCGACGGGAACTCACAACTCACTTCAGCGAGGGGCACCGGGTCATCCGAGCCGAGGCTGAACCCCTCCGTCGCTAGATGGAATCGCTCGTTCGTGAGCCACGTATCGCGGACCCTCCGTTTGAGATCACTCGCAACTGCCGCGGTCTCCCTGAGCCAGAGAGCCAAGAACTGAGCACAATCGACCTCAACTACAGCCCTCGATTCATTGTGATAGTTCGAACTGCTCACGCACATAAATGCATCACCAACGATCGTCGACACACGGAACATTGCGTCATTAGCATTTCCGTTTGTCACCCGTGTCCCAATGAAGCACTTCATGCCCGCCATCGCCAACTCGTGACGAGGAGCGCGAGAGAACCCGACTGTCGACCGCGTTGCCTGAAACTGGCCAACACGAGTTTGAGATTGCGACGTGTCCATGGCATACCTCTACTCCACTCAACTAGTCCGGCGAATCGCGGCAGCCACGTATTCCCTGACTGGTTCTCACAAACTGCTTCTGTTCGCTGCACGAGTCTCATTAGAGAGCACATGCGCCGCTTATCAAGAAGCGTAGAACCAGCCTCCGGTCACGGAAAGAGATTTCATGCTTGTTCCATGATCATGTCGGATTTGTTATGGCCGAGCTGCTGCTGCAGCACTGCAAGAATCGAGGATTTTCCTCCTGGAAAACAGAGGTATCGAGATGCACGCCAGACTACGTACTCTCATTGAGGCTGCCCGTCCGAGACGAACTCGATCGCATCAAAACTGAAGACAGCTCTGGCCAGTTTCATCGGGTTCGGTTCAGCAAACCATGAACACGCGAGTTGCGGACCAAATGCAGACGGTACAACCTGGTTGACGGTCATCAGTGGTCCGCCGGATTTCAATCGCACCACTCGACCCCGATATTGCACACCGAGCTCGCGCAACGTAGCCGGCCGCGCGCTGCTCTTCATTTCTTCATCATGTGTCAAGAATGGCCCCACTATTTCGCTTCGATAGCGTGATAGTAATGGAGCAGTACGAAATGATGCTAGTCGTCGACGAGAGATTATGTGCAATGTGCAAGGCACCTGCTCTTTCTGCGCCGCAACCGGCGCGACGATATCTCGTTAAACGACGCCGGATACTGACAAACGTCAGTTGGAGTCTTTGCGGGCGTAGCGCTTCAAGGTAGCCGACGGGAGCTCACCAAACATGTTCCGGTAGTCCTGCGCGAAGGTACCTAAATGCCAGAAACCCCACTTTGTTGCAGCGAACGTTACTGACTCACCATGACGAAGCTCTCGGCGAACATTGTTGAGCCGCACCGCGCGAAGATAAGCGACCGGATTCAGATTAAGAGCGTCGTGAAAAGCGTACTGAAGCGTTCGGCGGCTCAGTCCTAGCTGAACGCATAATTCAGCAATCGACAGCGGGCACGTGCTGGAGTCTTCGAGCTTCTCCTGCACTGAATTGACCAGCGCCCAGTGCTTTGTCGTACGCCCTCCGCTTGCTGCAGCGGGCGTCTCGACGAGAACCTCGGAGAGTGCGTAAATAATTGTCCTTTCCAGAAGCTCAAGTCGTCCATAGGCCTCCTCGCTCTGCACCGCCGAGGAGTCCGTTGAGGCTCGCATCGCATGCTGCAGCAGGGTGCGCAGATTTTCAGCAGACTCCGCTGGCATCGGAATCACCGGAGCCAGCGCCTTCGCGCGCAAGGAAGTTGCGAGCACTCTCATTGGTTCGGACAACAGCTTTTCGGGCTCTACTTCGACATTGACGAGCACATGGTGATCCGGGGAATAGAACTCGAACTCGGGAAGACTGGAGAAGACGTGCAAACTGTCCCGCTCACTCCGTTCACCGCACATCCGCGCGTGGCCCTCGAGTTCCAAAGGCACAGCGAGTGCCAGTCGGTCGTTGGGCACTGCGCCCTGTTGAAGGATCACCTTGTCGAGGCTCTCCATCAGCAACCGGATGCCGCCGAGTGTCAGGGTCGATGACGAACCATGGAACGACCCGCCGGAGATTTGCGTGTAGTGCAGATGCCAGCCATCGAAGGCACGCGCCTGTTCATTCACATCGGTGAAGGCGCTGAACGCCACGCCTCGCGCGAACAGCGGTGCATGCGACACATCTCCGGAAGTTACTTGCGCAGGGGGAGCCATAGCCGAATCAACAAGGGACACAAGTGCCGATTATTTATTTTAGCTAGCATCCGGCCGTGTCAAAAAGGTGTTACTGGCCCAACTCGTGGAAACCCTTACTTGCCGAAATCCGATAGTGAAGAAAGTTTCGACGCAATACCTTTACCAACAAGTGACACATCGGCTGGGTAGCAAGGTAATCCTGATTTCCCTGCCAGTTCTATGAGTCGGTGGAGGAAATGCAGAATGAGTGACGCTACATCAACCAATACGGGGCCGGTGCGCTTCGGCATCGTTCTATTGCCGAACTTCACTCTGACGGCCTTCTCCGGCTTTGTGGATATGCTCCGCCTCGCGAGCGACGAGGGAGACCAAAGTCGCCCCGATCGGTGTCACTGGCAAATCATAGGGGAAACCCTTAGCCCAATTCGGGCGAGCTGTGGCGTTCGGATGTCTGCCTGGACGACGTTCGAGGAAGCCGAAGATGTCGACTATGTCGTTGTGGTCGGCGGACTACTCCATTCGGGCAGCGAAACCAGCCGGGCGACGCTCGACTATCTTCGACGCATGGCGGACGCCGGAAAGACGTTGGTAGGCGTCTGTACGGGCACGTTTGCCCTCATGCGAGCGGGGTTGATGGACAAACACCGCACCTGTGTCAGCTGGTTCCACTATTGGGACTTTCTGGAGCAGTTTCCGGAAGCCGATCCCGACTATCTCGTTGCGGACCGACTTTTTGTCATGGACCGCCGACGCATCACATGCTCTGGTGGTCGCTCATCCATAGACGTAGCGGCGGCAATCTTGAGCCGCCACATCAATGCGTCGGCGATCCAGAAGGCACTGCGTATTCTTCAAGTCGATGATCCTCAGACGTGGAATGCGCCTCAAGCCCATCCGCCTTCACTGTCTTCGCAGACTCATCCGAAGGTGCGCAGAGCGATCCTCCTGATGGAACAGCAGATGTGCCCTGCCATTAGCATGGAAGAGCTCGCAAAAAAGCTCGATATGTCGATGCGGCAGTTGGAACGGGCTTTCAAAACCGAGACTGGGATGGGGCCACAGGCCTACGCAAAGCTCGTCAGGATCCGCTTCGCCGCGTGGCTCCTGTGTAACTCAGAGAAGACGATATCCAACATCGCTACCCTCTGCGGGTTCGCTGATGCCTCGCACATGGGACGTGACTTCCGGGCCGCGTTTGGAGCTACGCCCACGCAGTATCGCGAAACGAAGAAGGACGTCGCACCAGACGGTATGCGCGAATTGCTTGGGGACTGCGCGGACATGAAAGAAGTTTTCCCTGAGAGACAAGAATTTCACTAGCGCTGGAGACCGGCCGAAGCCGGACTGGCACCGAAATCCGTTCGGTCGAAGACTAAGAGGTTCCCGGCCACCAGGCTGACGGAACAGAATTAAGCAACTTAACGCAGCACCACGGTGCGCATCTGGAGAGTGTGAATGGAACTTCCGCGCGGCGGACACTGGCGCAACTGGGTTGGGAATCAATCCTTTATCGCCGGACACATGGCATCCCCGACAAGCGAAGGGGAAATCTCGGAACTCGTCCACACGGCGACGAGCCAGGGCAAGAACGTTCGAGTCTCGGGTTCGGGCCATTCGTTCACGCCTGTCGTCGCGACGAGCGGCTTGCTCCTGTCGTTGAAGGACTATCAGGGAATCGTCGACGTCGACCGCGAACAGAAGCGCGTTACGGTGAAGGCCGGCACCAAGCTGAACACGGTAACCGGACACCTCAAGGAAATCGGCTTCTCGCTCGTCAATCAAGGCGACATCGACTCGCAAGCGATCGCGGGCGCACTGGCCACCGGTACTCACGGCACCGGCACCACGCTGGGCAACCTCTCTTCGCAGGTTGTGGGCATGCGAATCGTCCGTCCGGACGGCTCCATCATGGAAGTCAGCGACAAGAAGGACATTGACCTTCTGCACGCAACCCAAGTGAACATCGGCATGTTCGGCGTCATTTCGGAAATGACGTTGCAGGTCACTGATGCGTTCTGGCTCCACGATCGCGTGTGGCGCGAAGATTTCGAATCGCTGATGGAACAGTACGACGAACTCGCCGCGAAGCATCGTCACTTCGGTTTCTTCTGGTGCCCGAAGTCGGAGAGCCGCGACCTCTACTGTCTGCCCGACACGACGAAGGTCTCGAATTCGAAGAAGGACTACGACGTCTGCGAAATCAAGGTGATGGACATCACTGACGAGCGCACCTTCTACGAAGGCGAGCACGAGAAAATTGCCTACAGCTCGGAGGTGTATGCAATTCACTACGTCGCGAACTTCCACGAGCTCGAATACGCCGTCCCCGCGCAACACGGGAAGGAAGCGCTTCGTCGCATTCGTGAGTTGATTCTCACGAAGCATCCCGACTGCATCTATCCGGTCGAATATCGCTTTACAAAGGGTGACCCGGCGTGGATCAGCCCGTTCAACAACCAGGACAGCGTCACCATCTCCTGCTCGGGCGGCCCGAATGGCGTTGACTATTGGCCATTCCTCAAGGACGTCGACGACATCCTCCGCGATTACAACTCGCGCCCGCACTGGGGCAAGCTCCATTTCACGAACCGTGACGACGTCGACCGTTGGTTCCCGAAAGCTGAGGCCTTCCGCGAATTGCGCCGCAGTGTGGACCCGCAAGGCTTCTTCTTGAACGACCATCTGCGCACGCTGTTCAGCTGATTTGGCGCAAAAACTACCCTATCAGGAGAAGACCGAATGAATGCAAAACTTGATGGACGCCTCGCTGGCAAAGTTGCCATCATCAGTGGCGGTGCCGGCGGCTGTGGCGCCGCCGCCTCGGAGCTGTTCGCAGCCCAAGGTGCGAGCGTCGCCATCATTGACCGCAATGGTGATGCGGCGGAGGCGCTCGCCTCCAAACTGCGCGATTCTGGCCTGAAAGCAACCGGCTTCGGCGCCGACGTTTCCAACCAGGCGGACGTGCAAAAGGCCGTAGACGCTGCTCGTGCGAAGTACGGTAACGCGGACATCCTGTTCAATCACGCTGGCACGCTCATCGTCAAACCATTCCTCGACATCGAAGAAAGTGAGTGGGACTGGCTCATGGGCGTCAACGTCAAGAGTATGTTCCTCATGACGAAGGCAGTTCTGCCGCAGATGCTCGAGAAAGGCCGCGGAAGCATTGTTTGCACATCGTCCATTTCGGCTGTCTGTGCAACGCCCGGCGAAGTGCTCTACGACGCCACGAAGGGCGCATGCCACATGTTCGCGCGCGCTATCGCTGTCGAGTACCGCGACCGTGGCATTCGCTGCAACGCCCTTGCCCCGGGGTTCATCCGTACGCCGCACGGCGTGCGCGAGCTCAAGGATCTCCAGGCTATGGGGGTAGATGCCACCGAAGAGGCGATCGCGGTCCAGCAAGGGCGCCTTTGCGAGCCGTCGGAAGTCGCATCCGCAGCCCTATTCCTTGCGTCGGATGAATCGAGTTTCGTCAACGGTACGCACCTCTTCGTCGACAACTGCTTCTCTGCCGTCTAGACCCAACCACTCCGGCCGGTGGAGCTCCAGTCTTCCGGTCGGCCTCTAGTGGTTTTTGCGAAGGCACTGCGAAGATGCAGTGCCTTCGTTTTTTATTTCTGCCTTATAAATTTCAGTCAACATACACTTACGCCAAGTTATTAACATAGTAGTTCTATATAACTTCGATAGATAAAATTTCCTACGATGGCGGTATACAAAACCCAAATGTTTTGCATGGTCATCGCAAAGACGACTAACGCCTAGCATGTCCCATCTTTGTGTCGAAATCCTTCTAGCGGAAACCGCCTGACTTCGATGGAATTGAGATTCCAGATAACTACGAATCTCAAGGTCAGGACGATGAACGTCAGCGTATTCGACATCTTCAAGATAGGGATTGGCCCGTCAAGTTCGCACACGGTCGGCCCGATGATTGCAGCTCAACGATTCGCCCAGCACCTCGACAACGCTGGCGACCTCGAGCGCGTTGAAACCGTCAAAATTGAGCTGTATGGCTCGCTTGGCGCTACGGGAAAAGGCCACGGCACCGACAAAGCGGTACTACTGGGGCTCGAAGGACATCTGCCCGACTCGTTGGATCCAGATATCGTCGAACCGGCCCTGAAGACAATTCGTATCGAGCGCTCCTTGCGCTTGCTGGGCAAGCGCGCGGTGCGATTCGAAGAGCGAGAGCACATTGCGTTCTTTCGCCGTCTTATGCCGGGCTCAGCAGAAGTCGTGCATTCCAACGGCATGCGCTTCCTCGCTCTCGACGGCAACGGAGAACTCATTGCGAAAAAAGAGTTTTATTCGATCGGTGGCGGCTTCGTAGTCAATCACGATGGCGAGCGGGTGAATGGCACGTCGCAAAGTACGCCTGTTCGTTATCCGTTCCGCACCGGTGACGACCTTCTACGCGTGTGCGAGGAAAGCGGGCTCTCCATCGCGGAAGTCGCATTCGACAATGAATCCGCGACGCGCACTCCGGAAGAAATTCAGCAAGGCATGCTCGACATCTGGCGTGCCATGGCTGCCTGCGTTGAGCGTGGATGCCGGATGGAAGGCAATCTGCCAGGCCCCATGGCAGTAAAGCGCCGCGCAGCCGAACTTGTTCAGCAACTGCGCAGCCGCTCCGAAGAATCGCTGCGAGATCCGCTGTCGATGCTCGACTGGGTCAATCTGTACGCGATGGCCGTCAACGAAGAAAACGCAGCCGGCGGCCGCGTTGTGACCGCCCCCACCAACGGCGCTGCCGGCGTGATTCCCGCGGTCCTCCACTATTACGTGAAGTTCGTCCCTGGTTCCAACGACAAGGGCATTATCGACTTCCTGCTCACTGCCGCGGCAATCGGAATTATCTACAAGGAAACGGCGTCCATCTCAGGTGCCGAAGTCGGATGTCAAGGCGAAGTCGGTGTTGCGTGCTCCATGGCGGCCGCCGCGCTGGCCGCCGTAATGGGTGGTACCCCATTGCAAGTCGAAAACGCGGCCGAGATCGGGATGGAACACAACCTCGGCATGACTTGTGACCCGGTTGGGGGGCTTGTTCAGATTCCCTGCATCGAACGCAATGCCATGGGCGCCATCAAGGCAATCAACGCCGCCCGCATGGCGCTGAAAGGTAACGGCAAGCACTACGTCACTCTCGACAACGTCATCAAAACGATGCGCGAAACGGGTGCTGATATGAAGACGAAATACAAAGAGACATCCCGCGGGGGTTTGGCGGTCAACGTTATCGAGTGCTGAGGACGCTCTCGATGTGAATTTCCCCGGGACAGATTCTGTGGCCCGGGCCATATGTTAGTCACCTATTTTGGTCATTCATTATGTTCAATCGCGCAACCAGCACCGTACAAAACGTCGACCCCGAACTGTGGGCGACGATCCTCGATGAGAACCGTCGTCAAGAGGACCACATCGAACTCATCGCATCGGAAAACTACACCAGCCCGGCCGTGATGGCAGCCCAAGGCTCGCAGCTGACGAACAAGTACGCTGAAGGTTATCCGGGCAAGCGCTATTACGGCGGCTGCGAGCACGTCGATGTTGTCGAGCAACTTGCAATCGACCGGATCAAGGAACTGTTCGGCGCAGAAGCAGCCAACGTCCAACCGAATTCGGGCTCACAAGCCAACCAGGGCGTGTTCTTCGCAATGCTCCAGCCCGGTGACACGATCATGGGCCTCAGCCTCGCGCACGGCGGCCACCTGACCCATGGCTCGCCGGTGAACCTCTCGGGCAAGTGGTTCAACGTCATCAGCTACGGCTTGACCGAAGCTGAGGACATCGACTACGAAGCCGCGGAAAAGCTCGCTCAGGAACACAAGCCGAAGCTGATCGTGGCTGGTGCCTCGGCATTTGCACTGAAGATCGACTTCGAGCGCCTCGCGAAGATTGCGAAATCCGTCGATGCGTACCTGATGGTCGACATGGCTCACTACGCGGGGCTCATTGCCGCAGGCGTCTACCCGAACCCTGTACCGCACGCCGATTTCGTCACCACGACGACCCACAAGAGCCTGCGTGGCCCGCGAGGCGGCGTCATTCTGATGAAGTCCGAGTATGAGAAGCAGATCAACTCGGCAATCTTCCCCGGCATCCAGGGCGGCCCGTTGATGCATGTCATCGCCGCGAAAGCTGTCGCCTTCAAGGAAGCACTCTCGCCTGAGTTCAAGGCATACCAGCAGCAAGTCGTGGAAAACGCGCGTGTGCTGGCCGAAACGCTGGTGAAGCGTGGGCTGCGAATCGTGTCGGGTCGCACGGAAAGCCACGTAATGCTGGTCGACCTTCGCGCGAAGAAGATTACCGGCAAGGCGGCTGAAGCAGCTCTGGGCGCGGCTCATATCACCGTGAACAAGAACGCGATCCCGAACGACCCGGAAAAGCCGTTTGTGACCAGCGGCATCCGTCTTGGCTCGCCGGCGATGACGACACGCGGTTTCGGCGTGAAGGAAGCTGAGATTGTCGGCAACCTGATTGCCGACGTGCTCGAAAGCCCGAATGACGAAGCAACGATTGAGCGCGTGCGCGGCCAGGTCTCTGAGCTCACCAAGCGCTTCCCGGTCTACGGCTAACTCCGCGCCGCACAGCCTGAACGCAATGGCCGCAGGCAGTCCATACGGCACACGCATTCGAGTTTAAGCACTTTGTTCGTACAGAGGCAGGGAGCCACCCTCGCCTCTGTACGCTTTTGCTATCACGCTACAAAAGCGAGCCGATAGAAGCCCCATAAACGGCCCGCAGATCCGGCTCTAACGATTTAGTCGTCGCCGCCACCCAATCGCGGCGGGTCACTCGACGTGCAGCTCGCGACGAGCTCATCGAACTACATCGCCCCATATAGCACGACCTAACGACAGCAAGTACAGACGCGACGAATGCTGCGCGCGCTAATCGGCGCGGTGGGCATTTTTTTGCTGCCGTGCTCCCGTATGTGAAAGGCGCCAAATAGTTCTTAGGCTGAGGCGGATTCCTTCTATCGGCCACCGCGTGATTCCGGTGGAATGTGACTAACGTAAAACGAGGAGCGATTCGCAAATGTTCCAAATACCAATGGGTGATGTTTGCGGCGCTGTGAACGAGGAGCAGGTAATGAGCCGTTATTCGATTTTTAGCCTGGTGCGCAATGGTCTTTCGTACCATGAAAACTGGGAGCGCCAGTGGAGAAGTCCTGAGCCGAAGAAGGAGTACGACGTCGTCATCGTCGGCGGTGGCGGTCATGGGTTGGCCACGGCATATTACCTGGCGAAAGAGCACGGCATCCGCAACGTCGCCATTCTCGAAAAGGGATGGATTGGTGGCGGCAATACCGCACGGAACACGACGATTGTTCGCTCGAACTATCTTTGGGACGAATCTGCGGGCCTGTACGAAAAAGCGATGAAGCTCTGGGAAGGTCTTTCGCAGGATCTGAACTACAACGTCATGTTCAGCCAGCGCGGGGTTCTGAATTTGGCTCACACCCTGCAGGACGTCCGTGATACGGAACGTCGTGTCAATGCCAACAGGCTCAACGGTGTCGATGCTGAATTCCTGACTCCCCAGCAGATCAAGGAAATTGAACCCACTATCAACCTGAACAGCCGCTATCCGGTGCTCGGCGCGTCCATCCAACGGCGCGCCGGTGTGGCACGCCACGATGCAGTGGCTTGGGGCTTTGCCCGCGGCGCAGACCGGCACGGTGTAGACATCATTCAGAACTGCCAGGTCACCGGCATCCGTCGTGAGGGGTCGCGGGTCGTTGGCGTAGACACGGTCAAAGGCTTCATCAAAGCGAAGAAAGTCGCTGTCGTCGCCGCAGGCAACACCACCACGCTGGCCGACATGGCTGGCATCCGCTTGCCGATCGAGAGCCACCCTCTCCAGGCTCTTGTTTCCGAGCCCATCAAGCCTGTCGTCAACACGGTCATTATGTCCAACGCGGTGCACGCGTACATCAGCCAGTCCGACAAGGGCGACCTTGTTATCGGTGCCGGCGTCGACCAGTACACGGGCTTCGGGCAGCGCGGCAGTTTCCATGTCATTGAAGGGACGCTTCAAGCGATCTGCGAGATGTTCCCCGTGTTCTCGCGCGTGCGCATGAACCGACAGTGGGGAGGCATTGTTGACGTCTCGCCCGACGCCTGCCCGATTATCAGCAAGACCGATGTTCAGGGGCTGTATTTCAACTGCGGCTGGGGTACCGGAGGCTTCAAGGCCACCCCCGGCTCTGGCTGGGTCTTCGCTCACACGATTGCGAACGACGCGCCACACCCGCTCAATGCGCCATTTGCTCTTGACCGTTTCTACACCGGTCATCTGATTGACGAGCACGGCGCTGCCGCAGTCGCACACTGAACGCAATTCTGGAGACCTCAAAAAATGTTGCTTATCGAGTGCCCCTGGTGTGGGCCACGTGCAGAGTCCGAGTTTTCGTGCGGCGGTGAGGCTGACATCGTTCGCCCCGTGAACTCGGAAAAGATGTCGGACCGTGAATGGGGCGAATACGTCTTCATGCGGACCAATACCCGCGGTGTGCACCGCGAGCAATGGATGCATGCGCAAGGCTGCCGACGCTGGTTCATGGCGACCCGCGACACGGTGACGTATCAGATTCAATCGTACGAGAAGTTTCCGCAGCCGCTCGCTGAAGCGGCGCCCGCTGACACGAAAAGCACCGCCCCTGAGAGGACCGCAAAATGACACAACAGAATCGGCTCGGTTCGGGCGGCAAGATCAACCGTGCAATTCCGTTGACCTTCACGTTCAACGGCAAGAAGTATCAAGGCTTCCAGGGCGACACGCTCGCATCGGCATTGCTGGCAAATGGCCAGCATTTCGTCGCGCGCAGCTTCAAGTATCACCGTCCTCGCGGCATCGTTACGGCCGGCGTCGAAGAACCGAATGCAGTCGTCCAACTCGAAACGGGCGCGGATACGATTCCAAATGCCCGCGCGACCGAAGTCGAGCTGTATCAGGGACTGACCGCAACCAGCCTCAATGCGGAACCCAGCCTTGAACAGGACCGCATGGCCATCAACCAGAAGTTCTCGCGGTTCTTGCCCGCCGGCTTCTACTACAAGACGTTCATGTGGCCGGCGAAGTGGTGGCCGAAGTATGAAGAGAAGATCCGTGAAGCGGCCGGCCTCGGCAAAGCGCCGACGATCGTAGACTCCGCACGCTATGACAAAACGTACGCGCATTGCGACGTTCTCATCGTAGGTGGCGGCCCCGCAGGCTTGATGGCAGCGCTCGTTGCTGGCCGCTCTGGCGCCCGCGTGATTCTGGTCGAAATGACGGCCGAGCTCGGTGGCAGCTTGCTCTCCTCGAAAATGGAAATCGGCGGCCAACCGTCGCAGCGCTGGCTCCTCAGCGTTGAGCAAGAGCTGCAATCAATGAAAAACGTTCGCGTATTGGCGCGGACTACGGCGTTCGGCTACCAGGACCATAACCTGGTGACTGCATCCCAACGGCTGACTGACCACCTTCCGGTGTCCGTTCGGAAGGGCTCGCGCGAGCTGCTTTGGAAGATTCGCGCGAAACAAGTCATCCTTGCTACGGGTGCCCACGAGCGTCCCGTGGTGTACGGGAACAATGATTTGCCGGGAACGATGCTCGCCTCCGCGGTGTCGACGTACATCAATCGCTTTAGTGTTCTGCCGGGCAAGAACGCCGTCGTGTTTACGAACAACGACGGCGCATATCAAACCGCACTCGATCTCAAGGCGGCTGGCGCGAATGTGACGATTGTGGACTCGCGTAGCCAAACGAACGGCACGATCCCTCTCATTGCGCGTCGTCAGGGCATCAAGGTCGTCAGCAACGCGGTCGTACTGCGTGCCGAAGGGAAAACACGCGTGTCGTCTGTTCGCGTGCGCCAACTTAAGCACGGTGAGCCCACGGGAGCCGAAGAGCGCATCGACTGTGACCTCGTTGCCATGTCCGGCGGTTGGAGCCCGGCGCTGCATCTTTTCGCCCAGTCGGGTGGCAAGGCACGTTGGAACGAATCGAAGCTGTGTTTCATGCCAGGACAAGCCGTTCAGGCCGAAGTTAGCGTTGGAGCTGCCAACGGTCAGTTCGGCCTCGCTGGCGCTTTGAACGATGGCGCGAACGCGGCCTTGAGCGCCGTTCAGTCGATTGGGCTCAATTGCGCAAAGGGCATTGTTCCGCCAGTTGCCGAAATTAAGGAAACACCGCTGGAGCCCCTTTGGATGGTCGGAGACAAGCGCACTGCTTCGCGTGGTCCGAAGCAGTTCGTCGACTTCCAGAACGATGTCGCGGCGGCAGACATTCTGCTCGCGGCACGGGAAGGCTTCGAATCCGTCGAGCACGTCAAGCGTTACACGGCGATGGGCTTCGGCACGGACCAAGGCAAGCTGGGCAACATCAACGGCATGGCGATCCTCGCGAAGGCGCTTGGAAAGACGATACCGGAAACCGGCACGACGACATTCCGACCGAACTACACCCCCGTCACCTTCGGCACGTTCGCTGGCCGTGAACTTGGGGACTATCTCGACCCGATCCGCAAGACCTGCGTTCACGAGTGGCACGTTGAAAACGGTGCTGAGTTCGAAGACGTCGGCAACTGGAAGCGCCCGTGGTACTTCCCGAAGGGCGGCGAAGATCTCCACGCTGCTGTCGCGCGTGAATGTCTCGCAGTCCGTCAAAGCGTCGGCATCCTCGACGCTTCGACCCTGGGCAAGATCGACATCCAGGGCCCGGACGCAGCCACGCTTCTGAACTGGATGTACACCAACCCGTGGAGCAAACTTGAAGTCGGGAAGTGCCGCTATGGCCTGATGCTGGACGAAAACGGCATGGTCTTCGACGACGGCGTGACGGTGCGCCTTGGCGAGCAGCACTACATGATGACAACGACGTCAGGCGGTGCAGCACGCGTGCTCAACTGGATGGAGCGTTGGCTGCAGACCGAATGGCCGCATCTGCGTGTGCGTCTTGCCTCGGTGACCGACCACTGGGCGACCTTCGCTGTCGTTGGACCCAACAGCCGCAAAGTGTTGCAGAAAGTCTGCAAGGACGTCGACTTCAGCAACGGCGAATTCCCGTTCATGTCATACCGCGAAGGAACAGTCGCAGGTGTTGGGGCGCGCATCATGCGCATCAGCTTCTCGGGTGAACTCGCCTATGAGGTTAACGTTCCGGCCAACTTCGGACGCAGCGTCTGGGAAGCAATCGTGAATGCTGGCGCCGAGTTCGACATTACGCCGTACGGAACGGAAACGATGCACGTCCTGCGCGCCGAAAAGGGCTACATCATCGTTGGCCAGGATACCGACGGCTCGGTAACCCCTATTGACCTCGGGATGGAGGGACTGGTCTCGAAGACGAAGGATTTCCTTGGCAAGCGCTCACTCAGCCGCTCGGATACTTCGAGGCCCGGTCGCAAGCAGTTTGTCGGCCTGCTCACCGAAGAGCCATCGCTCGTATTGCCGGAAGGCAGTCAGATCGTGGCTGGACCGTTCTCCGGTAACACAGCGCCCATGCTTGGGCATGTCACGTCCAGTTATTACAGCCCTATTCTGAAGCGCTCTATTGCCCTTGCGCTCGTCAAGGGTGGGCATGACAAAGAAGGACAGCACGTAACGATTCCGCTTTCCAATGGCAAGCAGGTACGGGCCAAGATTTCCAGCCCCGTCTTCTATGATGTTGAAGGAGTGCGTCAAAATGTCGAATGAAACCACTGCGGTGCAAACAGGCGCTGCACATAAGCGCGTCGCCCAAATCCTGAGCAGTGGCGAAGGCGTTTGGCAAGAGTCGCCGTTGGTGGCACTCGCTTCTGACATCGCGAGTCGCCATAGCGACAGCAGTTCCGCTTTTCACCTACGGGAACGGCCGTTCGTAGATCTTGTCACAGTTCGCGGAAGCGTCTTCGACGGGCTGTTTGTCGAAACGCTGTCCCTGAACGTCGGCTGCAAGCCTCAAGCGACCCCTAACAAGGTCTCACGCGGCCCGAAGTTTGATGTCTTGTGGCTTGGCCCCGACGAATGGATGGTAATGGGCCAAGAGGCGAGCGACGGCAAACTGGCGCGCGAGCTACAACAGGCATTCGTGGGCCAGTTCGTTTCGGTCGTCGATGTCAGCAGCGGCTACACAGTCCTCGAACTCAGCGGTCGCTCAGTACGTGAGGTTCTTTCTCGTGGCTGTCCGCTCGACGTAGACCCAAGCGTTTTCCGCGTAGGCGATTGCGCACAGAGTCACTACTTCAAGGCGTCCATCATCCTGCACCGCACCGGTGAGGACAGTTTTGAACTGATTATTCGACGCAGCTTCGCAGACTACTTCTGCCGCATGCTCATCGATGCATCCGATTCGGTGGTCTCATGAACGTACTGGCGATGCCTGCAGCAAGAAAAGCTCAGGCTGATACTCGGCTTCAGGGGATGCGCGTCTTCGTTGATGAGATGACCGTGCAAACGCGCATCGGCATACACGCACACGAGAAGCTTGCGCCACAGCCTGTCGTTTTCAGCCTCGAGCTGCTCTACGGGTGCCACCCGCGGGAAGAGTCGCTTGACTCGTTCATCGACTACGAACGGTTGTGCAACCGTCTGTGTGAATTTCTGGCTGAGAAGGACCATACCGGTCTGCTCGAGACACTTTCTCTGGAGGTCGCGTCGGTAGCCTTCGACGAATTCCCAGCGATCGAAGAGATAACCGTGGTGATGTACAAGCCCAAAATTCGAAAGGATGCGAATCGCTTGGGCGTCGAGCTTCAGTTGACACGGTTGGATTACGAGGCAATTCGAGCTTGAGCAGGTAGTACAGAGATATGGCCGGCTACGCACGGAGCAGCGCGGTCGGCCATATCCGACGCAGCATGGTGCTGGGGCAAATCCTCCTCTACTGGTCGGATGGCCCACGGAATCTGCCTCGGGAGTTGTGGATTGAATATGGAAGCGGAAAGCGAGATGTTGAACCTTGCGGGTCAGACGCTAACGAGAGCTGGATTCGTCAAGATATCTCTCAAGAATCACCTGTGCCTACTTGCGCTGCGGAAGGGCTGTGGTTCCAACTACCACCTTGGGACACTCGTGCGGACCGTTTTCGAGAGCTTCTTTCTCGCGCAAAGCGGCTATGGAACTACGGATTTGTCGGTCTATCCTGAGGTTGGGGAAAAACTCGCGCAATTCACGGCGTCTTGTACCAAAGGCAAGTTACGCAAGCTCAGCGTCGAAGCGAGTCGCGTTGTG
This sequence comes from Paraburkholderia sp. J69-1, assembly GCF_905220255.1. Classification (NCBI taxonomy): domain Bacteria; kingdom Pseudomonadati; phylum Pseudomonadota; class Betaproteobacteria; order Burkholderiales; family Burkholderiaceae; genus Paraburkholderia; species Paraburkholderia sp. J69-1. The sequence continues at coordinate 100,636 of NZ_CAJMZG010000007.1, forward strand.
GGTGCATTGCTGGCCATCTACGACCGACAACTCGAACACGCACCTCTTGGGCTGCTTGTTTCAGCGCACGATCGGGCCGAAGAAAACTTCTCTGCCGCACCGTCTGAACGCAAATCTCTCAACACGCTCGTAACGATGGAGCAGGTTCGGAGAATGTATGAGAGTAAGCGCAGTCCGTCACAGTCGACAGGGATGTTCACGATGTGGTGAATCCGCCAATGCTTACGCATTGGCGGCAACGAAGATACCCGTCAAAACGTGTGATTTATTGCGACGCGCACTACCGTTTGATTCGATGTAGAAGAAACGCCTGCGGAGCCAGGAATATAGGCATAGCCAAGGACATTGCTGGCAGCCGAATCGCTGACTTTCTGATAGACCGCTTGTGCGTACAGAGAAGTCCGCTTGGAAATAAGGTACTGCGCCTGCACGCCAAGCTGATTCCAGTGCGTTGATGTCGACGCACCGCCACTCGATGAAATTGCACGAGTGTAGGTGTACATGCCCCCGAATATCAGTGCGGGCGTGAAGTTATACAAGACGTTTACTTCGGCATTGTCGAAGTTCAGATGTCCTCCTTCCAGACCGAGGTCCCCTATGAACACCGACGAAACCGGACTTTGAATTGCGACGTGCGTGTACACAGCTGCAAGCGTTACGCCATGAAGTGCGTATGACGCACCGATGCCGTACGTCTTCTGGTTTTTAGCGGAAAAGTTTGCATCGTCGGCAGCGATACTGCCTCCTGAAGTCATTCCAGGATTCGACAAATCTGCATACGCGGCAGCAAGATTGAAGTCGCCGATGTTGTACTTGATCCCGGCAGACACCGCTCGATTGTTAGCAAAGCCACCCGCCTGGTTGCTAAGGCCGATGAGAGCCGTCGCCGAGAGGCCGTGGAAAGTAGGAGATGTGTATTTGACCGAGTTAGCGACGTGATAGATGCCGTCGGTATTGTCGTTGTCGAGCGGATGTGAGAACAGATAGCCGCCCCAATTTCCATTGGCGGTCAACGGCGCTACGGTGTCCACAATGCTGTCAAACTGGCGCCCAAGCGTAAGTGATCCGAAGCTGTCTGATACCAAGCCTACATAAGCCTCGTATCCGAAGAGTCGCCCGCCATACAGCAACGTTCCTGATTCGGTATTGAACCCACTCTCAAGATCAAAGATCGCCTGAAGCCCGGAGCCAAGGTCTTCTTGTCCTTTCAGCCCAAATCTGCTGGTTGCGAGATCAATGCTGGACATTTGCCACGCGGATTTACCACCAGCATTGCTCGTATAATTGATACCTTCATCGAGGACGCCAACCAGTGTGACACTGCTTTGAGCGAATACGGGACCAGATACCACCGCCATAAGGCCTGCAATGGTCGTTAGCTTGATCTTTTTCATATGCTTATCAATTTCTTTGTACATTTAATTCGCAGTCCTAGTTATAAAAATATTTAGAACACGAGATACGCTCACCGCTCCGTCCGCGATGGCCCGGGTGACAAGTTAGCCGTACATTAGGGAGCCAATTTCTTAGGCACAATCAGATTTCGGCAAATCAGGTAAAGCCCCTAGCGCTTGAGGCGGGGGGCGTGGAACTCGTAAGCACGAGATGTGCGCGAATTTGCAAAGCGCAGCCGAAAAATGAAGACTATTAAGTGCATGCCCCCAAAAAAATACACAGCGGCTTCAGGGGTTACGCGCGCGTTCGCGCTTTGCATTGGCCTCAGTTGCGCGTTGCCACGCACGCCCTTGAGGTGTCCGACGCGCTGGAAAATGCTTCGGTTGGTTGGCTAAAAAACAATGCCAGTGGCGCAAGCCGGAACAATAATGCGGAAGCCCGCTCTGCTCACGGAAGCGGCCATTTTCTCCGACGGGTGCGATAGTCCGTTGAGCGGCGTATACGGCTGTTCGAAATCTAGCGAGGCTGGAACCGCATATGCCATTTGCATGAGACGGCTAGCGGCCATGATCGTTCATAGCGCTCTTTCCACGGAATGTCCGCTCATGGCTTGAAGTGCAGCCGGTGAAGTCCGATGGGCGAACAACAGCTTCGCAGGAAGCTGACGTACACTCCCCAATCCGCCGAGTCGCCGGTGTATCGCAAGAACTAATGTAGCCTTCCATCGCTCCCGGTCTCAGAGGTACTTGCGGCGACGGTTCTCGAAGGCAGGCTTCGTCCCCTCCAGGATGTTCACAACGGACCGGTTCAAGTTCAGCTCCTCGATTGCACCCGCTTCGTAGGAAATCTTGTTTGAGCCATCCCGCTCCATGGAACAGACAATCACCTGCTCGGCGTCGCAGGCCACGGCAAGGTTGGCGTTGTGGGTGACCATCACGACTTGCCGGTGCTGTTTAGCCCTCGTGATCACACCAACCAGCAGATTGTAGACCGTCTCGTTGTCGAGGTTCTCTTCGGGCTGGTCCAAGATGATCGGGACGCGGTCCCGGTCGACGAGAAGGTAGAAGATGAGTAGGAGTGCGCCGCGCTGACCAGGAGACAGCCGCTCGAGTTCGACGCTGCCCAGCATCAGGCCGTAGCTGAGGTCCGCGTAGTCGAGCCCGTAGAGGAAGTCGTAAAGCTGCGCGGCTGTTCTGTCCGCGCGTAGGAGCGTTGCAGTGGACACCGGCCTTCGCTGCCCGCTACGAATGTCATGGGTCAGCGCCTCGTCCACTTCAGCCAGGAAGTCAGTCAGGCCGGCCTCGGTCGTGAGGTCGTGCAATGCCAAGAGTTTGCCGGCCAGAGCTTTGGACTCTTCCAGGCCCACGAACGAGCCAACGTTCTGCTTGATAAAGTCGAAGAGCCGCGTGGCGAAGGCTTCAAACGAGAATCGCACAGAGAACTGTACCCCGAGTGCCTCGCGAATCTGCGGCTCGTCATCTACCAAGGCTTGCACCGGAGCAAAGAGCCCCTTCAGGACCTCGGCGCGCTTGTGCAGGGTCGACAAAATCGACACAGATAGCTGAACGCGCTTCTTCCGCAGCTCGGCCAGCTCCGCACGCTGGGCCGGGATGTTCTTGAGGCGATGCCACTTACCGCGGAAGGACTCATCTTTGTACGCCGCGCCGACAGCGGCAACCCACTCTTCTTCCCAGGCACGCTGAGCAGCCAGCGCCTCTTGATGCGCGCGCATCGGCCCGTCAAGCGTGGATTGTTCCTGAGCCAAATTAGCTTTAAGCTTGGCAAGCTGCGCCGGCAGAGCACCTTCGACACCAGGCTGAAGCAAAGCTTGCTGCTCGGCAAGCTTGGTCTTCGTAGTCACCTCCAGACCCGACAGCGGCGCAGTGTTGACGATAAGCTGGACAATGTCACCCACCTTGAGACCGAGGGGCGAAAGCCGCTTCGTCAAGTCCTCGCTAACGTCGTCCACATACTTCTGCAGGGCGGTAACACGCTGAAGCACGTCCTCGATGGAGCGGGCACGCGCACGTTGCACCTCTACCTCGGCTTGGGCGCTAGCTTGTTGAGCTTCCATCTCGGTGATGCGAGCGTTCAACTCGGCAATAGCGCCAGCAGCGGCCTTGGCCGGCTCGTCATCCGCCTGCGGTGCCGGAGGAACCTTCGGCCTCTTCTCGTGCAGTGCACGCAGCCCAACCAGAGCCAGCCGAACAGACTCTCGAGCCCGGTCTTGTGCGGTTTGATCGACCTGCTCGATTAACTGAATGATGCGCGCGTTGACGGTCTTCAAACTCGCCTGCAGCACAGAGGAATCTCGCTCTATGACGTCGGTACGCAGGTTAATGAGCTCGTCGAGCGAATCCGCACCGTCCCTTTCTTCGACGGGGATGTGAGAGAAGATAACGGTTCGCAGCTCGCCCTGAAGCAAGCTGTCGTCCCCTTTGACGTGGTCGTTGCACAACTCCTCGAAGTATCGCTGCGGCAGGTACTTGACCCGAGGCACCGAGCTGCTTGACCGGTTCTCGGACAGGACACGCCACTCTGGCTGCTTGGTGTCCTGCACCCATTGGAGCTGCGCCTCGAAGGAACTCGCCTTGTTGTCTTTCGGGAGACGGAATCGCTGGTCCGAGAGGAAGGAGAAGTAGCGTTCGTTGGGCGTATCCCCCAATACCCCAATTACGTCGGCAAGAGCGCTCTTCCCGCTGCCCTTCCTGCCGATCAGGGCAACAAGGTCTTGGCTCAATGCAAGCGTCGTGTTGTTGAACCACACACCAGGCTCCGGAGCGCCCGCGCGCTTGCGTACAAGGACCGCCTTGATAAAGAGCTGTGGATTCTTCTGAACGAAGTCGACCTTCGGTGGCAGCGCGCCCACGTAGGACCTGTTCGCGGGCTCGCGGCAGGCTTGCAGCAGGCCGGCGAAGGTCGGAAGCGCCTTAATCCAGGTCGCGTTGCCGCTTGGGAATCGCCCGTAGTCTGCAACTCGGTGGGCATCGCTGCCACGTACGGCCAGCTTCGGATGCTTGATGGCTGCAGTAAACGCTTCGAAGAAGCTAACGTTAGCCGGCGTGCGGACGCCAATGAAAGCATCTCGGGTCGCGGGGTTGGCGACCTCGAAAATCGCCTCCATCGCGAGAATTTCGCGCGGGTAGGAATAGTGCTCCCGGAACCGAATCTTGTTGACGCCGTCACTGGTATCGAACGGCACGAACAGTATGGCGTCGTGCTCGCCGAAGATTTTCAGGGCCTCCGCCACCGACTCAGGAGTGACCTCGGCGGCTTTTGAAGCAGCCAGCAGCGCGGCCGATTCGTTGGCTGCAATTAACTGCGGCGTCGCTCCAAGCTCCTTGAGACGCTCCACGCTGAGGTGCTGCCGAGCCCATTCCACCAAGTAGCCGTCCGTCAGGGGCTTACCGGTCAGGCTCAACTTCAGCTGCGCCTTGAAGGCATTCAGCTTGTCGTCGGACAGGTCAGGATTGAGCAGAACATGGACGTTGAGGCGGAAGTCCCCCGGAGAGACCATCCGCAGCTCGATGCCAGGAAAAATGGTCGCCGAGCATTTCGTCGCGCCTGGACGCCCCAGGTACTCCCGGAGGCTCAGGACGCCATCGAAGGTCCAGTAGTCCATGACGGCGACCGCCACGCAGTTGCTTTTGTTGATCCCTTCAACGACCTGCTTGAGCAGGTCGTCCCGTTCGGCAGAGGTCGTGGCATCGCGCAGGCGTTTACCGTTCCATTGATACGAGGCGGGCGTGTGGATATGCAAATCCCACTTGCCCCAGGTTGCACCCTGGTTCATGGTGTTCTTTTCTCCCGAATATCGCTCGGCTTTTCGCCGCTGGCACCCCGTATCGTTCTAAACCGAATCGACTTCGATACCTGCATTTCGGCCAAGCGACTTGCCAGGTGCCCATCCGGCTCGTTGTCGATGACATGGGCCACAGCCGCAACTGCGGCCGTGGCCTTCAGCGTCTCCCTCGACTTCTTCCTCATGCCCCTTCCTCGATGCGGTCGATGTCCAGATAGATGGCGTGCCCAAAGGCGAACGACCACATGCCGGGCAGCTTCTTGATGATGCCTTCGGTGGAAATGAGGTGCGGCATCACGCCGACATACGCCTCCAGACCCAGCGCGGCGAGCTTCAACCGCAACTCCTCGCCGTCCCCGGCATAGCAGAGGTACGGCAGCGGATCGTCGGGGTCGATGAACTGCCCGAGCTGCTGCATCTTCTGGATACGGATGGAGGCGCTGAAGTCCTCGATGGCATCGCGAATGCCCTCGATCTGGTCGGGATTCAAGTCACGCGGCGTTCGGTAGCGCACGAAGTCCACGCGCGGCATCAGCGAGCGAATGAGGGTATCGTCGACGGCCTTGACCAGCTTCGCCCGAGGCGGCGAAGCAAAGAGTTTGTTGGGCTCCTTGAGCTTGAGGTGCTCAGCCAGCGTCATGACGAAACCCACTTTGACGTCGGGGACATTTTCTTGCTCCAGGCCGGTCTCGGCGCAGAACGAGTCCCAGTCATAACCGGCGTCGTTCAGTGCGTGAAAGACCCGATGGAGGTCAACGCGGTAGGTGTCGTCCGGGCCACTCAGGTACTTCAGCTGCTTCGTGACGTGGTGGTGCTTCACCTTTCCGCCGAGGATGCGTTTGGCCAGGCGATATCGCCGCCAAAGTTTTTCAGACTCGGCCTCCGTGAGCATCGAGTGGACTTGGCCAGGAACATAGTCCTCGGGGTGCAGGGTTGTCATCTGCCACACGTAGCGGCCTTTCCCCACGCGCCAAGCCGCTTCCTCCAAAGAGATATCCAGCGACTGCCCCTTGGCCTCATTTTTGGCGGCCAGCTCGAGTTGGGACCAGCACGTCATCTCGTCGCCACGGGCGATTTCAAACCCATCGCCCGGCATCAGCTCGTTGTCCTCCCGAAGGAGAACCAGTTCCGAGTTGCAAGTGTCATCCGGCGTAACCGGCTGGGGCACGGCCGGCAGCTTCGCCAGAACGTCAGGCGCGTATCGCCCGCAAATCTGGAGTGTGGCCACCCCGTCCAAGATGGCCTTCTCGGTTTCTTCCAGTCGTCGGCGGACCATCTCGAAAGCCGCTGGCGCCTCGGTCAGCCACCCATTGCCCTCACCGATAGGGTTGATAACCAGCGCGGGCACCATCTCAGTCTCGCCTGTCTGGCTTTCTTTGTCCGGCTCCGGCACACAGATTAAAATGAAGTCGTCCCCGAAGCGGACTTCGAACACCTTGGTGGGCTTGACCTGGTGCCAAGCCTCGAGCCATTCGGCCAGCCTTGGCGCAAGCTCATGCCAGCTCGAAAACTGCTCCTCCGGCGCCTTGACCATCATAGTGAGCTTGAGTTTCGGCACAGATGGCTCCCGATTGCAGGCATGCCAGCTCGAATGACCAAGGATGCGGGACGCGGCGTCCAGCGCCGCCGTATGCTTGAGCGAGATGCCGGCGCCACTCAAGGCCTTGCGCAGCCTCTTGGCCAGAGCCTTAGGATCCTCATCGGGCTTGGGTTGCAGGTCTTTGACCACCTTGAGCGCGGCCTCTGAGGAGAAGCTCGGGACCTTGAGATGGACGAAGGTCCACAGGGCTGCGGCAGTGACCTGCAAGTCTTGGGGGGGAGCGGTGTGCGCCGTCGGCGCAGTAGCGGCTGCCATGGATGACTCCTGGAGAGCATCGAGGGACGGCACGCGTTATCCGGCTCTCCAAGTGGAGGTCATCGAGCCGGGGAAAGATGTCTTGGAAATGAACTGGCTTTGCCGTGCCGGACATGATCCGGTGCGTGCACTGACGGGCGCCAACTTGCCCACGATTCGGCTTGAACCGCGTGAGCATCGTAAGCAAAACCGCCCAACACTGTCAACTCTGACTGCTGGATGAGAGGAGACACCGAGAGCGGACGCGGTGCTGAGCTTGAGTTCTTGTCAGAATAGAGGACGAGGCCAAACGGCTACAACTCGAATCCCTGCATCGAACGGGTGCTTCGCAAAGCCGCCGCCGACACAGCTGCGGAGGTTCCCCTTTAATCGGTTGACGACGCATCAAGGTAATTTAGAGTTGGAGATATGCAATGGCATGCACGGTGAAGTCGGGCGTACAACCGCTTACGAAACACTTTCACATGCCATATAGCGACAAGCACTCGTTTGGTATCTTGCGACCGGCGGACGCAGGAAACTGGCTGAGCAGCCACTCAATGGACGAACGGTAGCGCACCGACGTACGAGCGTTCACCGAATTTTTAATCACTGACGATCCGGAAAAAATCTTGTACCAGTCAATTCTGGATGAACCTCAATACATGTAGCCAGTCAGCATCGGATCTCCAACAGCTGACATAACACTTGTGCATACAGGATGTCGTCAGGACGGACCGTTGTGAGCGCCGTGTACTTCGACGAGCCAGTCTCGGATCCGGTTCTGTACCTTCGCGTCCCCGATGCCGCGACGCGGGTCGAGCAATTCGAGATGTGGCTCCAGTTGCAAAAAATCGGTACTCAGACTGCGCGCACCGTAGACGGAATCATCAAGTGCGAGCCAGTTCTTCAGCCTGTGTTGGAATACATATGCGCGAATTATGTAAGTACGGGCGATGCCAATCTTCCAGTCGCCAAACCGCGCCTTATACCCCTGCGTCGTGCCGACCACCCGGCTCGCGAGCGGCGGCGGAAGATATGAAACGACCTGATCTATGGATAGTTTTCCGAGCCAGGAAGTGGTCAGAACGATTTCGACATCAGGCCAAGGCATAAGCAAACTGACAAGGATCGGAGCAAATTCAAAAAGTAGACTTCCAGTATCGAGCGATATCTCACCGCTTTCGCCAAGCAACGCATGGCCGCGATGAAGGGTTCCGTCGTAGTCAACAAAGAGCGTTGGCGTTGGCGCGTTCAGAACTAGCAGAGGTAAAGACTTATTCATTGTTGACGTCTTCGTGCTGCGGACAACGCGTCTTGATCCAACCATTTCGAACCAACTTGCCGCGATTGCCACACACGTCACAAAGGCGGGCACTCATCGTCTCAGCTAGTTGGATCATGCCCGCCTGTTCATCATTCTGACCGCACGCGCAAAAGCGTAGCCCTCCTAATTTCTCCTTCACTTCGACTGCAACAACTTGCGGAGCTCCATTTTTTGTCGCGTGTTGAAGGTTCAAACATAGGACGTCGATCAGGTCATACCATCCATCGCCACATTCGAAGCCCCTGGCGGCAAATTGTGACGTCGCGGCCCCTCCATCGGAGCAAAGAGTCTTCTCAACAGCAAAGATCAGCGAGTAGGAGGTGCACAGCTTGGCTTCCAATTCAGGACTCAATTGCATGCTCCATTGTTGGTCTTTCGACGAGCAGATGTAGGCGGCGCTTACGTGGACAGTAATAGCGAGATATTCGAAACCTGTACTCCTTCGAATCGCCCGGGGGCAGCCGCTCGACTGTCTTTCCGTCAAAAGATCCGGCCTCAGCACACAACGGGTCATAGCGCGCCAGGATTGAACCCCAGTGTGCTCAGGTAATCCGTTGGACGCCAAAGCCATTCGCGAGTGGCCATTCTTCGATCACTGCAATCCGAGAAGGCCAGCTCGATCTGGCCGAAGACGAGATCTACCGGTCGCTCCGCGATACTTCAGAGGACTTGCAGACTGCGCACGACCAGAAGCCGGGTCAAGCCGCTCAATTCTTGCCAACAACCCGCGATCTCACGACTCTTGATTCAGGAATCTGCGCGCGCATTGACGCAGTCAGCGTCTTGGCGGTCAGTAACAGAGAGCACGCGTCATCTTGCAGGTCAGAATCGAATAGCGCGCCTCCGTAGTGGCCGCATACCACGCCGAAAGCGGGTTGCCCTTCAGGCCTTTCCCGTTTAGCGACGTATTGCAGTTGTTGAGCGAGGCGAGTTCGCGCGCAACAGTCTCTGCAGCACTCTCGGCCCTTCAGCGGAAACGCTACGCCGGCGGACTGCACAGACGCTTCGCGTACGTCACCGAGAACGTTTCCAAGAAACTCGCGCGTCGTTAGCCGCGATACCGCGACTTCAGATTCGGTGAAATCCGCGGACTGGCCATTTGAGTCTATTGCTGCTCGGGGCGAGCCCAGACGCTAGGCAAGACCACAGCTGACACATCTATATCGATATGCTGGGGGTAGTGCCGGAGAAGCCCGACCGCGACCGATTGCACAAGACCCGAGATGGTGATTTCGCCGCCACGTGCAAGCAACTCAAGAAACTCTCGCGTATCGACAACAGACCTGGTTCTTTCGTCGGGCGTCGTCATTTCTCTGACCTTTATTAAGTTAGCACAAGGCGAAGTCATGAAATCCTGTCACCGCCCCGTCCCTAGCCCATGCCGGGAACGCGCCGCTCAAATCGGGTAGGCGCGCGCCAGATCGGTGAGTACCACTCCGAACTCGCAACGTAATTAAATCGGCAGTAAAAATCGCCGATTTCAATTCTAGACTACAGCGAGAAAAGAGCAAGGAGCGCCGTCTGACGCAATCATCCAAACTACCTGATGGGAACTGCGCGCGCGGCTGCGACTAGATCCTGGTAGTCAATCCAGTGGTCGAGACTCGAACTGCCCAACGCCACAACGCATTGCAGGAACTCCGGGAGAGAAATCGTGCCCTGCTCCAGGTGCGAAACCAATGTCCCCTCGGAAAAAGTTGCTCCGAGACGAACCATTCGATGTGCAAGCTCTTCAAAAGAGACCATAGGTTGCCGGGACAATTCCATCAAACAAACGGCTCTGGCACGTTGCTCCCAAGTACCGGGGATGGATAGCACGCCACCCCAAAGTGTCGGCAAATTCGCACCGGTGACCGAATAGATTTGAAGCAGCAGGCTCAACCTGACACGCCCCCGAGAGACGCGAGACGCCAGTGCCCGCTCGCTCTCCTTTACGCCGAGCGGGAGCAAATTTTCGGACAACTGCGCGTAACTGAAATCCTTTCTTACGAGGAGACCACGCACTAGACGCGCAGCCAGATTGGACCAGGGCGTTTCTTCTTCGCGCACAGCACCCCTTGTATCTAAATAAAAATGAGCTAGGATTAAAGACAGAAAAATCGCCAAAAACACAGCGAACTTCTCTTGCGTCTTTTCGCGATAGATGATGGTTACGACATGATGGTTTGGAGCCGATTGTACCCGGCGAAGATCGACCTTCTTGCGTTGCAAGGCAGAGCACCGGATCGCACAGGCGCGGAGTGACAGAACCTCCGATTGAGCCGCGCTCAAACCGGACTAGTCAAGGGGGGGGAACTTCAAGGGAAACCACAGCGGAGAACGGACACTTGCGCGGACTGAAGATATTGGGGAAAATACCGCCCGGCCAGCCGAAATACCAACGGCAGACGCATAAAACCCCAATCTTAAGCAGTATAGCGCAGAAAGGCGTTTTGTCAACCCTCTTGCCCCTAGGCGAGTACGTGCGCAAGCCTTTTGCACAACCGAATCAATTCCGGAGAGACTGCTTGCCTTAGCCCAGATTCGCAGAAACACCGATCAGAAATGAAAAACGGCGACTAAGGTTCCCGCCCTAGCCGCCGCCTGATGGTGCACTCCCAAGAGGCCCCACCGCTGTCGCGCGCGAATCGTCTCACATGAGGAGTGCCCAGTCAACCCCTGCCCGCGAATTTGCGGACGTGCAGGGGGGGGCGAAGTCGTCCTTGAAATTTGTGAGAAAACCATGCAGCAGCCTATTCCCAGCGACACCACAGAGGTTCTACCTGCCTCGCCCCACCACGCCGCTACCGGCCTTACAGAAATCGCCGTGAATTCGCCCTTCGGCGAACTGCCACATCTGGCCCCTAAAATTGTCGCACTGCCTGGCGAGAATCCAGCCTTTCGCTCTTTGCCCAATTTCTCCAATGCAATGCAAGCACGCAGAGCAATCGAACACGTCCCTGACATTGCTAGTGGCTATCTGTCGGTCGATGAGCAGATCATCCTTGGCACCCCAGTGCTTGGCAGCTTGATACTCGATTTGACCGCGTCCGCCCGTGCAAGCGCGTACGAGCGCAATCTCGCGAGCGAGCAGTTCCGGGCGAAGGTGATGACAGCGCACCAGGTCGCTCTCCAGAGAGAGAGAAATCGGTGCTCGCCGGTCCCGGCTACCGTGGCGCTGCCCGGCGTTCCTGCAAAGGTTCACTTTGCAGTAGTGGGACACGGGCTTGGACAGCGCGCGCTCATCCACGCATGCCAGCGCGTATTCGGAAAGAGCAATCGCGCCGTCGATGTACCTGTCGCGGATGGCGGAGGATGGATTCGCTTCTTCCGAATGGATACTCTGGTCCACGAATTCCCGTCCAGTGGCAGCGCGCGGGCTTTCTATCTGGCGCTTGCGCGGAAAGTAGATGGGGTACTCCTCACAGGCTTCCGCTATGGTCGCTTCAGTTCGTCAAAAATCAGCGACGAAGAAGCCACCGTGGCAACTCAGGCAATGCTCCTGTCTATCAATCTCGGCGTCTTGATAATTGGACCGGTTTCAACTCGCGAATCCGACCCAACACGCGCAGCGGCCGTGTGGAGCTTGCTAGCGACAGTAGCCGCAGAAACCGGTATCCCCGTGCTCATTGTGGCGACGGCCGGCGCTGCCGTGAATCTGATTGAGCACAGCGGGGCACAACCTGACCTATCGCGCGGCGGCGTCTACGACATTGCGCCGTTTGGCATGTCATCAAAAGCGTGGCGGAACGTCGCCCTCATGCTTTGGATGAAGTACCTCAGAGCTTTTGCGGAAACTCCGCCCGAGTGGTTCTACTCGGCAATTTGGGCGCAAACTCTTGGCCGTATCGAACTCGCAGTGAAAGTGGCCGCACACATCGGACGCGCCTGGGCATCTTCAAATTTCGTTTGCACGTCTTTGACGAAGACTAAATTCAAGGAGCAGGCACACACCGCGCTAGCCCTCGAAGCACCTCGTCTTGGCGCCATTCGCAGCGCTCTGCGCGGCGGCAATTTCTCGCGAGCGCAGGTCATGAGAAATGCGGATTGGCTGCCGTTGCAGATGGTCATCGAATCGCTGCCGAGCCTTGATGCGCCGGACGACTGGTTCGCGAAAAAGCACTATCAGTCGAACAGGCTTGTAAAAGCCAAGACCTCGCTCTCAGTCGAGAGGGATAACGCAGCCGGCCACAATGCTTCGTCACAGGTGTCGGGAGCAGCGTCATGAGTAGCCGCACTTATTTCCCCCCCGCGCTCGACGAGACGGCCGTGTCTATCCTCGCGATGGTCGTCAGAACAACAGGCTCCGACGAAGCCCGACGGCTACATTGCGCGTACCAACAGCGAGCGAATCCGCTGGCAAATTCGCTGCCCTGCCGTGCGCAACGCTTCTGCGCGTGTACGGAGAACGCGTATGGCAACGTTCCGCAAGTCCTGTGTAGGCACTCTTTAATGTACTGGTACGCGCTCGGCATGACGCCGACCGATGCGGATGAACTTGCTCTGTCGCTCGCCGATGGCAATCGACGCACGCCCTGCCCGCGTTTCGACGCCCTCCTAAGCTGCGGCGACCGTACAGCACTGCTTTGCCCTGAATGCGCGGCTCAAGACTGGCGCAAGTACGGCAGAGCAGCGAATCACTGCCTTCACTGTGTGGATTACGTTACGCGATGCCCATATCACGAAGCGCTCCTCCAATCCGACGGCGACGGGAGCAGGTTCGAGGCGCAGTTCATACGGCCCGAATCGGCCGAAGCACGCGCGAACTCGATGCGTTACGCACGACTCGCTGCCAACCTGGCCAACATGTGCCCACGAGAGCCCGCTCTTCCGGCCATTATCGGCCTGCTCACACTGAAAAATTTTATCTCCGAGTCGGGACGTGTCCACTCTTCGGCGCTCGCCCGCGAGTTCAAAAGCTACTTCAATGCCGGATTCGAAGACCCGCGGTTGACACACATAGCCGCGCACGAATGCTTCGTTGAGTTCGCGATGGACGCGATCCGTCAGTCACGCCCCGTGCATCCAACGCTCGTGACGCTATTGCTAATGCTAGCGCGTGAGGTGCCACCCCTGCCGTCCCAGCGCCCCCAGCTCCGACCACGCACCACACGCACGCCGCCTGAAACGACGTTGACCAGGAAACGGACTGCGTGGCTGGCTGTGCGCGCGCTCGCTATTGAAGTTTCGCGCAGCGACACGCGAACACGAGCTCCCGCGTTGTGGACATGGCTCTACCGCCACGATAGGTCGTGGCTGGAGGCCAACCAGTTGCCCGTTCGAGCCAACTCCGCCGGGCGAAAACCGAGAGCATCACGGTCGACGGTGGTTGAAGCGATTATCAAGGCAAGCGTTCTCGACAGTCAGTCGATTGGATACGCTTCGCGCCGAGAGTCTGCATATGAAACGCGGCTTACCTTCGGTATTCGTGAGTACGCGCTCAACAAGATGAAGAGAACGCTGCTCGAAGCGACCCGCACGTAACGCCTGCCCCCTTTTGATCAAGCAAGACACCGCTACTTCGCGAGGAGTAAGCACAGCCCAAGCCTTTCCTCAAACGTCCGCACATCTTCGTGGCGAAATTTGAATTGTTTCTCCCACAATCTTGCCCCTCGAAGTAGCACGATCATAATTTCGCATGACGAAACTAATTGCACCTACTCTAATAACGTCTATTTCAAAGGACGAACTGCTTCCGTTTTACTTTGTAAGAGTCGCCGACCGCGCTTATCACAATTGCCATCCTCAAACGTGGTACGCGCCTAGTCGACTGGATTCAATTCTCGAATCATTCCTTGGAACCGATGGAGACTTCACACACATGGAACCGTTCAACAGCTTCCTCCCGCTGCAATCGCGACTCCTCACTCCAAAGGATGTTGAGGTTGTGAGGAAGCACTATGCTAATAGCGCGGTCCACGGAATTATGGCGATCCTCGGCATGAATGGCCCCAATGGCGGCTGGGCAAAGACCATTCCATCGTTCTGCGTTGAGTGCCTAACGGAAGATATCGCACTGTGTGGCGCGCCATTCTGGAATCGCGCGAATCTCGTTCCAGGAATCCTCTTCTGTTCGAGGCACGGAATTCCGCTTTCATCTGCGACATGCGACAACTGCATCACGCGATCGCTTCACCCAGACCATCACGCACGCCCCGGTTTGCATTGTGGTTGCGGAATTGCACCTCTGCCTGGGTCGACCGACTTATCTAGTGAACGTCAGGAGCAAGAGCTCGAACTGCATCGTGTAACGCGGAAGCTACTGGACCCAAGTTATCTCCCAAATATCACAAGGGACACGCTGGCAAAAGCTATTCAACAAAGAAGTGAGGAGATTGGGCTTGTCCAAGGAACAACGTTGAATCTCCGTCGGGTTCGAGAGTTCTTTAATGCGCACCCGTGGCGACTGGTGCTCGAGCGAATGAGGATTCTGGGACACGTTCAGTCGAAACCAGGGTATCTGAAAGGGAGTCTGCTTTTTAGAAATCCATTGCAGAGCGTTGCGCTAACGTGTGTACTCTTCGACAACTGGTCGAAGGTGGAAGAAATAATCGAAAAATCGAATCACCCGTTTGGCTACAAAAATACTACTGAACCACTACAAGCTCACAATCAATACAATAATTTTAGAAAACACAAATATAGACTGCCTTGGTTTGAAGAATGTCGTAGAAAATTCTTTCTACCTTATTCACAAAAATATTCCGACATACACGCAAAAAATCGAAACCTAACCCATACTGAAATCACATATATTATTGGTGGGTATGCCAGAAATATATTGACAAAAGAATTGTTACATCAAGCTGGAATTGATGTTCCATTTTATAAACTGAGTGTTGATATGTATGCTCAGTTAGATATTGACATCGCAGAACAAATATTCAACAAGAACGATGAACTCATCGCTCGTGGACACTGCGGGAAAATACACGCTCGAATGCTCTTGCAGGATTTCGGGATTGGAAAATATAAACTCCTGAAAGGATATGTGCCGTTTTCTGATGCTGCTCTACACGTGTGCATGAACACGAAGCAACCGTCGTCACTCACAACAAAAACAGTTCCCCATAGCGCTGCTAGTGCGCGTCGGCCACGCTCTGTCAAATTACCCGTGTTAATTGAAAGCATTGTTCAATTCTCGGCGACATCTCCCAATGTCGTTGAAGCAGACTCACCTAACACATGAACCGTACCATGAATTCAAAGGCCAGCAGCATTTCATCTGGTGTTCGACACCGTAGACCATTCATCAGCACGACGCCAGATTTCAATAGGCCGATAGTCAGAAAATCGCCTCCAGTCCCAAGAGCTGACGATACGCACGCAGCACTGATTGCCCGGACGGATTTTCGGCTCCTAGAGTTGCCACGGCCGTTCGCGACGCCACCAGGTATCGTATTGCCGGAGTTCGACGAATATGGCTGGGAACACGGAGAGTCGTACGAGGCAATGCTGGAAGCCCGTAAGCCATCTCTGGCCACCCGAGCCGCGTTTCACGGCTTCTACCACGGGCGACGCTATGAAGCGCTTGCGCTGACGGAGTTTGGCATACAACTCGCCATGCTTTTCAACCCATATGTCCTGGACTTTCGCGAGCAGTACGGCATCTACTCCCCCGCAGCCTACTGGCGCGCACGCGCGCGCGGGCAGCGGCTCCCTCGTTCGCAGATGACAACCATCGACATCATCATCACTTATGCGCTTCCGCCTCACTTCGAGCTGAGATATCACGCGATATCAGTGAAGTCGGCGGAGTATGTGCCAGATGAAAAAGACATGAAGCGAGAGATTAAGGAGCGCAGGCTTGCCGATGAAAGGCACTGGACTTGGGAGCTGATGCGATCGAGCGTAGTTCCCCACCAAGAAGTGAATAACTACGTGTTTCTCTGGACACTTATCAGGCTGACGCCCGTCCGTCAGCTCTATGAACACTCTCGGCAATTTGCCCACTATCTGATGACGCACAGCACAAGCGGCAAGCTCAATTCAGTGCTCGAACGGTGCGCCCGAGGGTCCAGAGTTAGCGCGGACGATGCTTATCGGCTGTTTGCTTCGGCAATCTCATACGGCTTTCTCACAATCGATCACTCGAAGCCGCTCGGTAAATTCGAACCGCTATTTTTGCTTGACTAAACTGCAACGGAGATTTTAATGTCAGAACTCGCAACTCCGCCCCTACCGAGAGTGGTGACCGACACCCTGCTCGGCAGCAAGATTCTCGATAGCTACCATCAGCATGTTTGGCCGGCAGGCCTGGTACGATTCGGAGCTTTCACACGTGATAGAGAAAAGGGCCGCTTCATTTTCCGCCCTGTCACCTGGGATGCTTCCGCACGCTCACTGTACGTGCTACGCATCGCAGCGGAGGCTAAACCATCCCCGCGAGGCACCGGACGCTGGGAACGCTGGCAAATTGATGCGAAAGATAGGCCGCTCGATGACGTCCGGCTGGTTTCTTCCGAGATGGTGACCCCAGCGAACCTTGCTGAACTGGACAAGCCGATTTTGCCTTCCAGCCTTGCAGGAAAGAATCGGCGTGACGCTATCGTCGAAGCGTTCTGCAAGGTTGACATCGAAATCGACGGAGAAAAACATCGTGTATTCAATCCGTTTGTGCTCAGCGACGCAAAAGAACGGTCAGAGGCATTGCGCTATATCTATCAAGCTATGGAGCAAAAACCGGGATATCAGACCTACATACTTGAACTGTTCCACAAATACGTTCACAACGGCGGCGCTGTCCGTGGGCTGGCAAGACGCACAGATTTGCAAGGCGGCCCCGGGGAATCACGAGTCGGTACCAACAAGATACGTCCAGGGCCAAAGACACGGGCGGAAAGCCGCGCAGAAATGCGAACGAAAATGGCCGGAGCAGCGCCAATTGCGCGACGTGGCTCCGTACGGCCGTCGGATATCAAAAAGTTCGTCGAGGCGCTGCAAGAGTTTTACATTGAAGGGAAGCAGACGCTGAAGAGCACGTACGCCTCGATGCTCGGCAAGCAATATGCGCGATACCCTCGCCGTCTTGTACCTCGCGAAGAACAGTTCTTGTATCACTGTCGCGCGCGGCTGCTCGAAAAAGGAGATGCACGTAGGAAGCGGATTGGTCGCCGGCTAGCGATACAGTATGCAACGGCGCGAACTGGTCAAGCGACACGCATGACCTTCGGAATGAACGCAGAGGTTGTCGATGTCGACGGCTTCGTGGCAAAGATTCCAGTCGCAGCACTCATCAAGGGAAAAATTGAAGACGTTTACCTCACCATCATTTTTGCAGTTTCACGGCGCACCGGCGCCGTTGTCGGATACGAGATTGCAATGGAAGGAGAGAAATCCGAGGCATTCCGGCGATGTATCGCGTCAATCTATATACCCAAAGAAAAGCGCGCGAAGGAGTTAGGACTTAAATATTGGAAACATCTGGTCCATGGTTCCATCGAAGCGGTCTTCGTAGACAACGGCGCAGGCACCGCTGATGACGTGAACGCCGCCTGCACGGAAATGCGGCTGATTCAGTTCTATGCGCCACCGCAACGGGGCGACCTGAAATCTGTTGGTGAGAGCCTGAACAACCTCATGGTCCAGCTGTTGAAGGACCTTGTGGGCGGCTATACGCGCGAGAAGGACTTCTTCGCGCAAGAACTCCGCAAAATTAAACGTGAAGACCAGCCCATCACCGTAGAGCAATTGGAAACGTTTTTGCTCATGGCAATTCAGCACGTCAATCGGTTTGCGAACAAACGACATTTGCGTAGTGAGGCGATGCGACAGACCAAAGAGTGCTCGATTAACCCATCGTCGCTCTGGCGCTGGTACCAGAAGCGACGCGTTGCCGACCAACGTGTCGACTTAACGCCCGAAGAAGCTTGGGCACGATTCATCCCTTGGCAGACGGCAACGGTGCGCGGCGGGAAGGTCAGATTCCTCTGCAAGCGGTGGACGTCGGACGGCTTAGAACAACTCTACAACGAACACATGCGCAAGCACGGAGGAAAGGCCGGCGGAGCCAACAAACCTTTGAACGTCGAGTTTAAGCGAGTCGGCACGCACGCGACGAAGTTGTTGTGGCGCTCCTCTGATGGTCGCGGCGGAGAACTTCACCTGACACAGGAAGATGCCGCAATGCTGGGCGTGATGACCTGGAAGGAGCTTGAGTTGCGCAATGCGGACGACGCCGAAACTGCAGACAAAGACAAAACTGCCGAAGCGAGAAGCCGTAGCAAATTGACGTTGTCGTCAAAGCAACAGAAGCAAACCGACAAGGCCGAGAAGAACCGCGCGAAGCCAGAAACTGTCCTCGAAGGGAGCAACATCAAGGAGGCGAGGAAGAATGCACGGGTCCGACAGGACGCGCGTCGTTTCGCAGATGAATCTACCATCGCAGAGGCTAGCAACACGTTCTCGGCTGTGCAGGCCGAAGTGTTTGAGTACGGCGGAGCCGAAGTGCTGATGTCGACCTCAGATGACGCCTACGACGATGACTTCGCCGCGCGTCTTCTCGCGCAGCTCGGAGAGGTTCCGGGCGGCGCACACCCGTAAGTGACCTGAGAGCATGCCGTCGGTTGCTAAGCGCACTGAGTCACCGGCGGCGAAATACCCCCATACCAGAATGGATTCGCGGATTGCAAACAGGCTGCGCTAAATTAGGTCGCAATCATGAATCGAAATAACCAACGTCAAGGTGATGTTCACGACCGGCATCAAGATGGTCGGCAGACGTTTTTTGAGACGCTAATGGAGTACCGGCGCGCACTCGAAAGAGAATTCGAGATTGAGTTGCTCGATTCGCCGCGATGTAGCGAGACAGTCGAGGAGCGCCTCGCACGTGTTCACTCAACTCCCGGACTCGAGGCGGCTCTCGTCGAACAAAGGCGCCAATTCGTGCAGAGAATCAAAGCAGCGTCAGGTCAGGGATGACGCCCCAGAAGCAAGTGAGCTGAGGCAAGGCGGCGGCGCTCGACCGCGGTGAGGTCTCGGTGCGGCGCCGCCTTAAGTGAAACTATTCGAAGTGCGCGGATTTTGCCGTGTTGCCGAGCAACGACAGATTTTTCGCACTTTTTCAGAACGTTGGCCTTGGGCATCGCAAACTGCTAGACCAATGATTGGAAAGGATATTTCCTTGTTCTTAAGTGAAACCGCCAGCTGCTTTAAGTGAAACTATTCGAAGTTGCTAGGCGCAGGACAGCGCGTTCCGCCCCCCAAATGCGTTCACCTGCTGGTCGCGATCTTTCGTATTGCCGTTTTTCAGCGTTCCTTTGCAGTTCATTTATTGCGCAATCCGAAACCCGTTCGCATCACGCTTTATCTGCGTTCCGGATATGACATGCGCTGTTACCAATCTCGCAGCATCGTTTCACCTATATCCAGGACCGCGCAATAGACTCCGGACCGTACTCAACCTGCACGCACTCGAGGTGCGCTGGAGTAGCGAAAATGAACAAAACGATGGTCGGTCTCGTATTGGGCGCGGCGGCACTGGCCGCATCGACGGCAGCGAGCGCTCATGTGGATCTCGCGGTGGGAATCGGCGTACCTGGCGTTGCCTACGCGCCTGAGCCAGAATATGTCGCTCCGCCGCCGCCCGTCGCCTACGCACCGCCCCCGCCGCCCCCGCCGCCGGTTGCACTGGCGTATCGCGACGACGATGACTGGCGTGCGCGCGAGTGGCGCGAACATGAATGGCGGGAACACGAACGCCGCGAGCATCGTTGGCGCGAGCACGAGTGGCGCGATCATGGCGACTGGGGCAATTAAGCCGATTATTTAAATCAATGGCTTGAAACGATTTAGCACTGCATTATGAAAAAGGCTTAAACATGAGTTTCAAAAGACATAGAATGACGATGCTGTTCGCCGCCGCAACTTTGGGTCTGGCCGCAGCCGGATCGGCCAACGCCGCTGGCTGCCTCAAAGGCGCAGTAGTCGGCGGCGTGGCCGGACATTACGCGGGTCACCATGCCGTCGTCGGGGCGGTTGGCGGCTGTATGGTTGGCCATCACATGGCAAAGAAGCAAGCCGAGGAACGCGCAGCGCAACGGCAGGACATTCACGAGCATCCGCCAACCACCTGATGGCTTGAAATCAGGTCGGCAAATGTGCGGAGAATCGCTCTGGCAGTGCCTTTCGACGGCATTGCAGTGCCGACCTGTGCTATCCTGGCGGAATACGACTTGTACCAGCCCGATCGATGGCTGCGTGCCGAGCGGGGACACCCAGGATGGATGAAAGAAAGCGAGATAGTATTGTGGCCTATCTGCAACGCAGAATGGCCGAGTTTGGTATTACGCCCGAGATTATTGCGAACTCGATAGCCGAAGATCAGCGCCGTAATAGCGCGGTCAGGTATCGGGACGCTTCCGGTAATAGCTGGGACGGCCAGGGCGCAACGCCGCAATGGGTCGTTAATGCGACCAGTGCAGGGCAATCCATTGAACATTTTGCGGTCCGCCCAGCAGGCGAATCGGAATCGGCGAAACGCTCCGGTGTGAACTGGAAAGACGATCCTTTTGCCGGCACCCGGCTCGCGACCGTTAAAGCTGAAAATCTGCAGGCCTCCTGAAACACGTGTTTGCGGCGTGTCGGCGCACCTTCGCGCCTCACGAGCGAAATAATCAGACAATTACCCGTGTCGATTGTTGTCGCCAGGAGAACACTGAATTCGTTTTCTAGGTATTTACCCTAGCCCTCCGAACGCCTACATTGGCGGCATGGGTTACGCCATCGCGCGAACCCTTCAAAAAAGAAATCGGAGGTAGTGGAAATGAAATCGCTTCTTGGAGCCGCGCTCCTCGCCGCAGTTGTCGCCGTCCCGGCCGTGTCGTACGCTCAATCGCAACAGCAACCGGTCACACGCGCCGAAGTTCGCGCCGAACTGGCCCAGCTGCGCGCAGCCGGCTACGATCCGAACGACTGGATGCACTATCCGCAAAACGTTCAGGCTGCTGAACAGAAGATCGCTGCTGAAAAGGCCAATACGGCTTACGGTCCGTCGACCGGCAGCACGTCGCAGTCTGGCCAGTAAGCGTATCGGCGCATCGAGGTTGCAGGTTTGCAGCCTTTGGTACGTAACGTAGCGCCCAATGCAATCAGGCCCGCCGCTCGTTTAGAGCCGCGGGCCTGATCGTTTTCCGGCCATGCCTTGTGCCGATGCATGTACGCGCTGCATCCCTGCCGGGTTGCAGCGCGATGTGTGGCGGGTTTCGATGACGGCCTGCCACTTACCGGTCACTACCGGCCGCCACCGCCGTGGCCGCCTCCTCCGCCGTGTCCACCGCCACCGCGGCCACCGCCGCCGCCGCCATGACCGCCGCCCGGCGGACCCCACGGTCCACCATGGCCGCCGCCATGTCCACCGCCCCAACCGCCGCCCGGGCCGCCGTGATCGCCACCGTGCCAATGGCCGCGATCACCACCGCCACCACCGCCCCAGACACCGATATTGACGCTGCCGTAGGCCGGCGCGACATACCCTGGCGCGTAGCCGTAGTCGTAATAGCCCGGTTGACCGTATCCATAACCATAGCCCGGCGCCACAGCACACCCACCGAGCAAGGCGGCCGCACCGGCAATCAGCAAATATTTCAACATGACACGCTCCCTTTCCATATGTAAGAAAGCGGAGCCGCTATGAAGTTCTCGCTGAATTGTGAGCGCAGTTTACGAGTGTAACGATTACCCGCGGATCGACTGCGGATCGACTACGCGGGCACTGCCTTTAATTGCGACGGCCGAAAGCGTCGTTGATCTTGCGGTCGGTTTGAAACTGGCTGAGCGAATAAACCGCCCAGATGGCGGCGGGAATCCAGCCAATCAGCGTAATTTGCAGAATCAGGCAAATGATGCCGGCGATCGGGCGGCCGATCGTGAAAAACAGCAACCAGGGAACGATAAGCGCAATCAGAAGACGCATCTTGATTAAGACCTCGTAGACAAAGCCGATAGAAAAATCAGTTCACGGGAGCGAAACGCGGCACGAGCGCGCCTTCGAATTCGACCATTTCGAAGAACACGGAAGCCGGACGCGTCCAGATCGTGCCATTGGCCGCGCGGTACACGATCATCGTGACCGTTGGGTCGGATTCGAGTGTCGCCTCGCAAACGAGTTCATAAAAACCGCCTTTGTAGTGCCGGTAACGCACCATGATGTTTCCCTCATCGATTGCGCAAGACTGTCTTGCATGATGCGCTAGTGTAGCAATCGCACATGCAAGCCGTGTTACGGGCATTCGCGCGAACGAAGCCGCATCGGATTTCGCGGCGAGCGAGCCAGCTTTATTGATACGCAGTCCAGATTAAATCTGCATGTTTTATCGCTACGCTATGGGCGTTTATTTTTTTCCAGGGTAGCGCGCGGCTTTTTGTCGTGCAATAACGCTAGTATTGCCACACTCGCTGGAGCCATGCGATGGCCACGCTCGAAGCTTTCCGCACCGTTCTCGATGATCCGCATACGCCCGAGATCATCCGCAATCACATTATCGATTCGCTGCAATATGCGCTGCGCAATCACGGCCAGATTTTCGCCGCCAAGGAAGTCGAATGGCTCGCGACCTGGGACGATGCGCGTATTCCGCTGGCGGCATCGAAGGAATTAAACCGGCGCGTCGCCGAAACGCGCTAGTTGCTCGCGCGGCCTGCGCGCCATAGCGGCCTGGTTTTACGGGCCTATTGCGCCAGTCCGGCGAATACCGCCTTCAGATCGTGCCCTGATCGCAGGCGCGCCTGACGCACGACCCGCTCTTCGATCTCGTCGAGGTGCTCGCGCATGGCCGCGAGCGCTGCGGCCTGTTCGCCGCTTTCCAGCACTTCGATAATCTGCGCGTGCTCGTCCGGCGCGCATAAGGTCGCCTTCGACGGATCGAACAAGGCTTTGTACAGCTCCGTCTTCGCCACCAGTTGCGCGAGCGCGGACACCAGCGCCTCGCCACCCGCCAGCTCGGTCAGCACCAGATGAAACTGGCCCGCGAGGCGCACCGCTTCGTCCACGCGGCCTTCGCGCACGGCCTTTTTTTCGCTGCGTACGTGCGCGGCCAGCTTGCGGCGCATGCCGGCGTCCAGCGCGCCGCACAGACTCACGACCACGCCCGCTTCCACCACCTGCCGCGCCCGATACGCAGCGCGAATATCTTCTTCCGATGGCGACGGCACGAACGCCCCGCGATTCGGTTCGAGCACGAGCTTGCCCTCGAAGCCCAGTCGCGCCAGCACCTTGCGCAGCGCGCCGCGCGTGCAGCCGAACGCCGCCGCCAGTTCCCGCTCGACCAGTTGCTGGCCCGGCGCGAGCTTGCCTTGCAGCAGCGCCGAATCGATCGAAGCGTAGACCTGTGCCTCGACATCGGCATCGTCGGGAGTAGACGATTGTGGCGAGTCGGTCGAGCGTGCGGAGCGGGTCGAAGAAACCATGAAACCGTGTGCGGAAAAGGAGCCAGACGGCATTGTAGCGAGGCCTCCGGCCAGGCGTAACCCGCCATAAGGTGGGTGATGCCGCTATACACAGCATAGCGGCATCACCCATATTGTTGACAATCACTAGGTATAATGGTCAACCAAATGTATCGTAAAAGGTTGACCGCATGTCTCTCGCATCCGACCCCGCACACTCTCAGTCATCCGGCGCCAGTGCCGTCGTCTGGTACGCCACCATCGTCGCCATCGGGCTGAATCTGCGCCCGCTGCTCACGTCGATCAGCCCGCTGATGACGACGATCCGCGACGCCACCGGCCTGTCGTTCTATGGCGCTTCGCTGCTCACCAGCCTGCCCGTGGTGGCGATGGGTCTGGGCGCGTTCGGCACCGGCCTGCTGGCGCGCAAGGTCGGCGAGACGCGTGGCGTGGCGCTCGGGCTGATTGCGATTGCGGCGGCCTGCGGCGCGCGCGCGTTCGCCTCGACGGGCGGCGCCCTCATGCTCACCGCAACGGCGGCGGGCGCGGGCGTGGCGGCCATCCAGGCGCTCCTGCCGGCGGTGATGAAGCAGCGCTTCGCGCATCGCGTCCCGTTGGCGATGGGGCTGTTCTCGGCGTCGATCATGGGCGGCGGCGGGCTGGGCGCGAGCCTGAGCCCGCTCGCGGCGCGTCTGGGCGGTTCGTGGCATCTGGCGCTAGCAATCTGGGCCGTGCCCGCGCTGGCCGCACTCGTGTTGTGGGGATGGCTCAATCGGGGCGCGCGAGCGGCTGCGGGCGCGACGCCAGCGCAGGCGCAGGCGCAACAACACCAAGCCGCCGTGCCGGTCTGGAAAAAGCGCCGCGCCTGGACGCTCGGCCTGCATTTCGGCCTCGTCAACGGTGGCTATACGAGTCTCGTCGCCTGGCTGCCTGCGTATTACCAGCAGCATGGCGCGAGCGTCGCGGCGAGCGGTTCGCTGCTGGCCGCGATGACAGTCTTCCAGGCCGCCTGCGCCCTGCTGCTGCCGCTTGCGGCGGCGCGCTTCACGGACCGCCGCCCCTGGCTGATCGCCGGGCTGTGTCTCCAATGGATCGGCGTGGTGGGCCTCGCCGCGTGGCCCGAGGCCGCGCCGTTGCTGTGGGTCGCCGCCGCTGGCGCGGGTCTGGGCGGCACGTTCTCCGTCACGCTCGTGACCGCGCTCGATCATTCCGGCGACCACCGTATCGCGGCGAAGCTCATCGCGTTCGTGCAGGGGCTCGGCTTCGTGATCGCCGCGCTTGCGCCGGTCGTGGCCGGCCGCGTGCGCGATCTCACGGGCGGATTCACGGCGGCGTGGGTCATGCTCGCCGTGTCGATTACCGCGATGATCGTGCTGACGCTGGCCTTCTCGCCGCGCAGTTACGGACGCTGGCTCGGCCTGCATGGCGGACCGCTTCTGGAGCGCTGATCCGTCACTGAAACAGGTCGCTGCATCGTCGGAAAAAGTCCGCAAGAACCGATTCGCAGGGCATGCAAAAGCGCCGTTTTGGCGCAACACTCGCACGCCTCGAACCGTCAAACGTTTGCATTCACCGCTGTACGAATGTACAGTGCGTGCAGCCCGGTTGCCGTACCGGGCTTCGCCGCCTTCGGGCGTGCCCGCCCAGTCCGCGCCACGCGCGAGACGGCGCGGCAAGGCGGGTCTGTTCATCAAAACGGAGATCACGACGTGCGATTCATCTTGACGGGGACGATGCTGTGCGTCCTCGCGTCCACCGCGCTCGCTGGGGAACACTACACCGAGATCTGGAATCCGCCGGAGGCACGTTCGCCCGGCGCGCATCCCGCATCGCCCGACAGGAAGGCGCACGCGCATCACACGAAGAAGAAGCTCGCGAGCGTGGAGCGCCCGGACACGCGCAAGATCGCCGAACCGGCGATGCGCGCCCCGGCGCCCACCGTGCCGATGCTGCCCGATGGCGCAGCCGGCCAGGGCGCGGTACGCGGCGGCGTGCGCACGAAGAGCGACGGTCTGCCGGAAATCCCGCCGCAGATCGGCCCGGACGGCAACGTCCTGCAGGTCGGCTACGCCGTTCCGGCGCATCGCCAGCAAAACCCGCTGAAGTCGCTTCCCACCGTTCCTGTCGCCCGCGCGCAATAAGCGCATTCAGGCGCCCCCGCTGCTCCACCGTCTCCAGAAAAAAAGCGGCCCCGCCACCTTACGGTGCGGGGCCGAATCCCATGTCAAGGAGATGCTCATGGAGGAGACGGTTTCATCGTACCGATACCCCGCCGCCAGCCCAACCAACGCTTTCAGCTATGCATATGGCGCGGCCGCGCAGAGCCGAATCCGCCTGATCGGCATATGGATAGAACTAAAAGTCGTTTCGCGCCGGACGCAGCGGTCACTAAGATGACACTTCTGACCTGAAGCGCTCGCTTAAACCGTTTGAACGCCAAGCCTGCGCCGGCCCTCAGCCCGACACGCGTTGCCGCGCGTGCGGTGCGATCCCGACGGGCCCCCACCGCTTATCCGAGGAGCACCCCTTGAGCATCTCCGATTCCAGACATCGTCCGCTCGTCGTCGGCATCGGCGGCACGACGCGCGAAGCGTCCTCCACCGAACGCGCGCTGGCCTTCGCGCTGCGTGGCGCGGAACAGGCCGGCGCACGCACGCAACTGTTCGGCGGCACCTTCCTGCACAGCCTGCCGCACTATGCGCCCGAAGCCGCCACCCGCACCGACGCCCAGCTCGAACTGATCGAAGCCGTGCGCGCTGCGGACGCCGTCATCATCGCGACGCCCGGTTATCACGGCGGCGTTTCGGGTCTCGTCAAGAACGCGCTCGATACGCTGGAAGAACTGCGCGCCGATGAACGCCCCTATCTCGACGGCCGCGCCGTGGGCTGCATCGTGACCGCGTACGGCTGGCAGGCCGCCGGTTCGGTGCTGACTTCGCTGCGCTCGATCGTGCATGCGCTGCGCGGCTGGCCGACGCCGTTCGGCGCGGGCATCAACACGCTCGAAACGCGCTTCGAGAGCGCGCATCAGTGCTCGGACCCGAAGGTCGTCGATCAACTCGCGACGGTCGGCCAGCAGGCCGCGCAATTCGCGCTGGCGTTCAACACGCAGCGCGCGGCGCAACCGGCTTTGTCGATCGCCCCCGGCGCAGCGCGCAACGAAGACCGGCTGAGCGTCGCGGTCTGATCGATTACCGCGCGCTGGTACAGCCAGCAACACACGACGAGGCGCCCGAGGGCGCCTCGTTTGCTTTTGCGCGCCAGCGCACGGATCGGCGCGGCTTGCGTCGGCCATCCCACAGACGCCACGTGCCGCCGGAGCCAAATTGGAACCGGGCACGCAACCTCGCCTCATCGCGATCATTCTGCTGACCGTTTCAGTCCGCCCGTGATTTGCTTGCGACGAAAGATTGGTTCCCCCCGCGCACGCCAGCCCCTACGCTGAACCCGTATCGGCACACACACTGGCACACGCAAAGGCGCGCCGGCCGCGCGCGGGAGCAAGGCAAACATGCGCAATTCGCACACGAGCAGGACGTACCAGCAGGAGCAGGAAGCCATGCACGCACCCATCCGCTACAAGGGCTACGAAGTCGCGCCCAGCGCGCAACAACTGCCGAATGGTCTGTACGCTGCGAATCTGACGATCGGCACGCAGGCGGCGTCGCAATCAGCCTCGCAATCAGGCACTCAAGCCGCTGGAACGCGCCAGACGATCGTTTCATTCGACGCACTCGATTATTTCTTCGATGAGCGTCACGCGCTGGCTTACGCCTGCCGCTGGGCGCGCATGTGGATCGACGAACAAAGGCGCTGCGCGTGAGTGCCGGTGAGCAAGCGGCTTTCCTTACGATTGTGACAGAATAGGAGTCATATCACCGTCACATATACGCTCCATGTCCGAAACCCTGACGAACATCGACGACGGCGAAACCGCCCTCGCCGCCCAGGACGCCGCGCTGCGTCGCTGGACTTACGGCACGCCAGGGCCCATCAGGATCGGATCGGACGAACATCGCACGATGTTCAGCAGGATGTTGCTCGACACCCATGATCCCTACCGTCCCGCGGTACTCGACTGGCCGAAACTCGAACCCGACGCGCTGCGCCGGCTGACTTCGCTGCCGATCTGGGACATCGCCGTACAGACCGAAGGCCGCGCGTCGATCCGCGTGAAAACCTACGCGAAGACCGTGCGCGATCCGCTGCTGCGCGAAGCCATCGAGATGGACGGCGACGAAGAAGCGCGCCACAAGGTCGTGCTTTCGCATCTCGTGCAGGCCTACGGCATCGAACTCGCTCCCGAACCCAGCTACCCGCCGCCGAAAGACCCGGAATGGGCGTGGATGTTTACGGGCTACAGCGAATGTATCGACAGCTTCTTCGCGTTTGGCCTGTTCCGTTCCGCACAGCGCTCGGGCTTTTTTCCTGCTGAACTGGTCGAAACCTTCGAGCCGGTGATTCAGGAAGAGGCGCGCCATATTCTGTTCTTCGTGAACTGGGTCGCGTGGTATCGCAAGAATCTGCCGTGGTGGCGCCGCCCCTGGCATTCGCTGCGGGTGGGCGCGATCTGGATCAAACTGGTGTGGGACCGCATGGCGATCGCGCGCGGCATCGACGCAAACGGCGCCGTGCAGGATTCGAATTTTCTGCCCGCCAATCGCGACGTGCTGGGCGATTCGCTCAAGCCGCGCGAGATGATCGAGCTGTGCCTGAGCGAAGATCGCGAGCGCATGAGCGGCTATGATCCGCGTCTGCTGCGCCCGAGCGTCGTGCCCGCTCTCGCGCGGCTCGCGCTGCGCTTCATGAAGCAATAGCCGCGCGCGAACTTCCGGCGCGCCGCAAACCCCGCAGCAAACCCTAACGCCCAAAAGCTGCACGAGGAGGAGACTGCATGACCTGGACTGTGGACCAGCAGCTTGAACTGACCTCGGCGCAAGCCGTCGAGGCGATTCGCGCGGGGCGCCTCAAAGCCGTCGATTACATCGCCACGCTGATCGCGCGGGCACAGGCGCTCGCGAATCTCAACGCGCTGACCGTGCTCGACGTGGAAGGCGCGCTGGCCGCCGCGCAGCGCATCGATGCGCTCGGCGCCGGCGAGCGCGCGCATCTGCCGCTCGCGGGCTTGCCCGTCGTCGTCAAGGACAACATCAACACGCGCGGATTGCAAACCTCGGCGGGCACTCCCGCGCTGGAAGGTTTCGTGCCTGCGCGCCATGCGCCCTCGGTGCAGCGTCTCGTCGATGCGGGCGCCATCGTGCTCGGCAAGGCGAATATGCACGAACTGGCGTTCGGCATCACCAGCACGAATCTCGCTGCGCACGCAGGCCCCGTGCGCAATCCCTGGGACCCCGAACGGATTCCCGGCGGTTCGTCGGGCGGCACGGCAGCGGCCATTGCGGCACGTATCGTGCCTGCCGGACTAGGCACCGACACGGGCGGCTCCACACGCATTCCCGCCGCGCTGTGCGGCATCGTTGGCCTGCGCCCGAGTGTGGGCGACGGCGGCACGCAGCGCCGTTATCACGATCCGCATGCCGTCGTGCCGATCAGCCATACGCGCGACACCGTTGGACCCATGGGCCGCACCGTCGCCGATGTCGCGCTGCTCGACGGCGTAATTACCGGGCTCGGCCCGCTGGCGCGCGCGGCTGTCACGAACCTGCGCATCGGCCTGCCCGCGCCGTTCTGGTCGGGTCTCGAAGCCGCGACGGAAACGGTCGCGCGCGCTGCGGTCGCGAAGCTCGAGGCAGCGGGCGTGACCTTCGTGCCCGTGGAAATGAGCGACATTTTCGCGCTCAACGACCGCGTGAGCATGGCGATTGCGCTGCACGAACCCATCGACGATCTGCAGGCCTGGCTCACGGCCAATCAGGCGCCCGCGAACACCGTGGCCGACGTGGCCGCGCGCATCGCGAGCCCGGACGTGCGCGCCGCCTACGACGCGATCCTCGCCGACACGCGCGGCGGCGACTATCAGACCGCCATGACCGTGTGGCGCCCGCGCCTGCAACAGCTTTACGCGCAGACCTTCGCCGCCAGCGGACTCGACGCGCTGCTGTTCCCGACCACGCGCCTCGCGGCCGTGCCGCTGGACGAACTGAACGGCTCGTCGAGCGTGTCGATCGACGGCGGCGCGCCCATCGACGAACTGGAAGCCTATCTGCGCAATACCGATCCCGCGAGCAACGCCGGCATTCCGGGCCTCGCGCTGCCCGCCGGACTCACCGATGCGGGCCTGCCCGTCGGGCTCGAACTCGACGGCCCCAACGGCAGCGACCGCAGACTGCTGGCGATAGGACTGGCATTCGAAGACATTCTCGGCACGTTGGCCGCACCCAATATTTAATCCAATCTTTGATCCGATTAAAAGAAAAGGATAACGAAACAATCTGGCTTCGTAGTACGCTTCACATTCGCTATGCAGTGCTCCATTCCAACAATCGGGAGACAGGTGATGAAGGTATCGAAGCTCTTGCTCGCAGGCGCCATCGCGGCGTCGGCCTTTGGCATGACCGTAGCCGCGCATGCGGAAGATCTGCTCGACAGCGTGAAGCATGCGGGCGTCTTGAAGGTCGGTCTGGAAGGCACCTATCCGCCGTTCGATTCGCGCAATAGCGCGGGCGAACTCGAAGGTTTCGACGTCGATATCGCGAAGGCCGTGGCCGCGAAACTCGGCGTCAAACCCGAATTCATTCCCACCGAATGGAGCGGCATTATCGCGGCGCTGCAGGCGGGCAAATTCGACGTGATCGTCAATCAGGTAACGATCACGCCGCAGCGTCAGCAGGCGCTCGATTTCAGCCAGCCGTACACGTATTCCGCCGCGCAACTCATTCAGCGCTCCGACGATAAACGCGAATTCACGTCGCTCGATCAATTCAAGGGCAGCCAGAAGATCGGCGTGACGCTCGGCACGAATTACGATTCGATGGCGCGCGCAGTGCCGGACATCAACGTGCAGACCTATCCCGGCGCGCCCGAAAAACTGCGCGACCTCGCCGCGAAACGGATCGACGCCACCATCGACGACCGTCTGATGCTGCCGTACATCATCAAGAATTCGCAGTTGCCGCTGCGTCCGGGCGCCGTGCTCAAGGGCGCGAATCAGGAAATGGGCATTCCGTTCCGCAAGGGCAATCCGAAGTTCGAGAAAGCCATCAACGACGCGCTCGCGCAGTTGAAGCAGGACGGCACGCTCAAGAAGATCTCGATGCACTGGTTCGGCAGCGATGTGACAGTGCCGATCGCGCAATAAGTCTGTGTATTGCAGCATCGCGCGGATCGACCGCGCGATGCTCGCTTTCGCTTTCGCAAAGCGAAATTAAACGTTTTGTCATCTTCGGCAAACACGTCTGTTGCGCGCGAAATCACATCGCGCAGCCGTGCGACAAAAGCGCACACCAACCCGCCTCCTCAAGCCTGTTTGCGCGCCAATCGCCTTCAAATCAAGCTTCGCCTGCCGGTTTGAAACACTCGCGCCCTCGATCGTCGCTACAATGAGAACAGTTCTCATTTCATAAAACAAGATTCCCCATGCGGCTGACCGACCTAACCAAGGGCGCCACTGCCTTCGTCGAGCGCGTCGAAGACGCCTCCGCTCGCGACCCCATCGCTCAACGTCTGCGCGATCTCGGCTTCGTGCCCGGCGAACCGGTGCGCGTCGTGGCCCGCGCGCCATGGAGCGCCGACCCGCTGCTCGTGCAGATCGGCTCCACGCGTTTCGCACTGCGCCGCGCCGAAGCCGAACGCGTGAGCGTGAACCTCGAAGACGTCGTGCACGGCGCAGGAGCCATGGCATGACGAACGGTATCGACACGACGCCGCTGCGCATTGCGCTCGTCGGCAATCCCAATTGCGGCAAGACCGCGCTTTTCAATCTGCTCACCGGCGCGCGCCAGAAAGTCGCGAACTACGCGGGCGTGACCGTCGAGCGCAAGGAAGGCCGCTTCGCCACCCCGGCTGGCCGCAGGATTCAACTGCTCGATCTGCCGGGCGCGTACAGCTTCGATTCCGCCAGCCCCGACGAACGCGTCACGCACGACGTGCTGATGGGCCGCTATCCCGGCGAAGCGATTCCCGACCTGGTGGTCTGCGTGGCCGACGCCACGAATCTGCGCCTGCATCTGCGCTTCGTGCTCGAAGTCAAACGCATGGGCCGCCCGGTCGTGCTCGCGCTCAACATGATGGACGCCGCGAAGCGCCGCGGCATTACCGTCGATGTGCCGAAGCTTGCGCAGGCGCTCGGCATGCCCGTGGTCGAAACGGTGGCCGTGCAGCGCAATGGCGCGCAGCCGCTCATCGACCTGATCGATCGTGTCGGCGCGAATGCCGCTCTTGCACAGCAGCCGAGCGCCGCCGACGCCGATACCGATCTGCACGCCACCGTGCGCCGCATCCTCGCCGATGCCGTGACGATGCCGCGCGCCACCGACGCACGCGACGACGCCATCGACAGCGTCGCGCTGCATCCCGTGCTCGGCCCGCTGATTCTGGCCGTGGTGATGTTCCTCGTGTTTCAGGCCGTGTATTCGCTGGGCAAGCCGCTGACCGATTCGATCGGCGATGGCTTCGACTGGCTTGGCGGCATCGCGGGCGCGTGGCTGCCCGATGGCCCGCTGCGCAGTCTGCTGACCGACGGTCTGCTCACGGGTCTGGGCACCGTGCTCGGCTTTCTGCCGGAAATTCTGGTGCTGTTCTTCTTTATCCTCGTGCTCGAGGAATCGGGCTATCTGCCGCGCGCGGCATTCCTGCTCGATCGCATGATGGTGTCGGTCGGCCTCACGGGACGCTCGTTCATTCCGCTGCTCTCCAGCTTCGCCTGCGCGATTCCTGGCGTGATGGGCACGCGCAGCATCTCCGATCCGCGCGACCGCCTGGCGACGATTCTCGTTGCCCCGCTGATGACCTGTTCCGCGCGTCTGCCGGTCTACGCGCTGCTGATCAGCGCGTTCATTCCGCATCGCCTGGTGTTCGGCCTCTTCAACCTGCAAGGTCTCGTACTGTTCGCGCTGTACGTTGCAGGCATCCTGGGCGCGATGGCGGTGGGCTGGGTCATGAAGCATCTGCGCCGCGACCGCACCGAACACGCGCTGCTGATGGAACTGCCTTCGTATCGCATCCCGCGTGCGCGCGATGTGGCGATCGGCCTGTGGGAGCGTTGCACGATCTTCCTCAAACGCCTCACGGGCATCATCCTCGCGCTGACCGTCATCATGTGGTTCGTGTCGACGTTCCCTTCGCCGCCTGCGGGCGCGACCGGGCCCGCCATCGACTACACCATTGCCGGTTATCTGGGCCGCGCGCTGCAATGGCCGTTCGCGCCGCTGGGCTTCAACTGGCAGATGAGTCTCGCGCTGATCCCCGCATTCGCCGCACGCGAAACGGCCGTGGCCGCGCTCGCCACTGTCTATGCGGTGGCCGGCGGCGACGCCGACGTGGCCGCACTCGGTCACACGCTCGCGCAGAACTTCTCGGTGGCCAGCGCGCTTTCGCTGATGGTGTGGTTCGCGTTCGCGCCGCAGTGCATGTCCACGCTCGCCGTGATCCGCCGCGAGACGCGTTCGTGGCGAGCGGTCGTGGTGTCGTTCGGCTATATGTTCGTGATCGCGTATGCGGCTTCCTTCGTCACGTATCAGGCTGCGAGGTACTTCCTGTGAGCACGAATCTGCTGTTGCAATACGCCGTGATCGCACCGCTGGTCGCGGCGAGTCTCTGGACCGCGCTGCGCAAGGTTGCGCCGAAAACCACCCTGCGTGTGCAGGCGGGCGTGGCCGCACCTTTGTTGCGTCCGCAACGAGGAGCGATGACGCAACGCATCGGCCGCTGGCTGCAGCCCAGGGGCGCCACCGGCGATTGCGGCGACGGCTGCGGTACGTGCGGCACTTGCGGGCCGAGCGATGCGCCGGTTGAACAGACCGTGACGTTCCATCCGCCGCGTAAATGAGCGCTCTCAATGCGCGGCAATAGCGTGCGATAAAGACGGCCCGCCGGATCACTCCGGCGGGCCGTTTCGTTTGATGCCGCGCGCCGCTCGCCCGGCGTGATCAAGCGCCTGTCACGGAGTTTCCGCTACACTCCCCGCAGCAAGGCCCACCCGCGCAACGTTACGCGCGACTTTCATTTCATTCGCCCTTCTGCGCCGATGCCTCACGTTCCTCACGCTCCCGCCGTTGTTTCTGCCCGCCGCCGCTACGCGTCGCTTGCCGCCGCGCTGGGTGCTTCGCTCATCACAGCGCTGGCCGCCAGCGGTTGCGTGCGGCTTTCGGCTTTCGACGCGAACGGGCTCTGGAAAGTCGTAGGCGGCCAGTGCGTGCCGAACGCGCGCGACAAGGGCAATCCGGGGCCGTGCACCAAGGTCGATTTCGACAAGCGCTATGCGGTGCTCAAAGATATCAACGGCCGCGCGCAATATTTGCTGATTCCCACCGACCGCGTTTCCGGCATCGAAAGCGCCGATATTCTCTATGCGGGCTCGCCGGAATACTGGTCCGGCGCCTGGGCCGCGGGCCGCTACGTGAACGAAAAGCTCAAGACTACGCTCGCCCCCACGCAACTGGGCCTCGAAATCAATTCGTCGCAGCAGCGCTCGCAGAATCAACTGCATATTCACGTCGATTGCATGCGCAACGATATCGTCGATGCACTCGCGCCTTATCGGCATGATGCGCCCGGCTCATGGCGCTGGACGACGCTCGACGGCAAGCGCTATCGCATCACGCGCGTAACGAGCCTGACCGACCGCTCGAATCCGTTCCGCGTGGTCGAGCGCGATCTCGGTCCGCAGCAAGGCATGGCTACGCAGACCATTCTCGTCACCGGTGCTGGCCCCGACACGGCCCGCGACGGCTGGCTGATCGTCAACAGCGCCCAGGATGTGGACGGCGGCACGGGCACGGCCGAAGGTCTGCTCGATCACGCCTGCGCGCTCGCCAAAGCACCCTAAGCCACGCCGCGAGGCTCAGTCCTCGCGTGCCTGCGCCACCAGCCAGCGGCGGATCACCTGCTCTTCATCGGCGTTAAAGCCTTCGAGCATATGTGTTTCCAGCCTCCGCACGCGGGCACGGCATTGCTTGAGCAGGCTCTGCCCCGCTTCTGTCACCTCGATCTGCTGAATACGCCCGTGCACGGGATGCGGGCGGCGCTCGATCAAGGCATGACGCGTGAGATTCGCGACGATCACGCTGACCGTCTGCGGCGTGAGCGCCGCGAGCCGCGCGAGATCCGCACCCGAGACGCCGGGGTACGCCACCAGCATCGTCAACACCACGAATTGCGGCGGCGTAATGCCCAGATCGTCGAGTGCACGCTCCATGCGCAAGCGCTGCGCGGCGCCCGCCTGACGCAGCAGATAGCCGATGTAACCGCTCTCGCCACGCTTGCCTTCGCCCGGCGACGGAATAACCGTTGCGGCATCAGGCCCGTTTTTGGGCATTCTGGGTATACGCTTCGTTGTATTGCGCATGATGTCAGCATTCGAATATTATGTTCGTGCTCTGATATTATCCTCCAACCGATACGAGGTCCAGTCATGTCGCAACGCATTTCCTATGAAACGTTTTCGCACGATGCACCGCAAGTGGTTGTCGGGCTCGTGACGATGAGCAAGGCCGTGGATGCGTCCGGCCTCGAAAAGTCGCTGACTGAATTGCTGAAGATTCGCGCATCGCAGATCAACGGCTGCGCGTTCTGCATCCAGTACCACCTGAATATCGCGCGCGGCCTGCCAATTGCCCAGGAAAAGCTCGATCTGCTGACCGCGTGGCACGAAGCGCGCTCGTTCTATAGCGAGCGCGAACAAGCCGCGCTGGCCTATACGGAAGCGCTCACTGCAAAGCTGCACGAAGGCGTGAGCGAAGCGCTCTATCGAAGAGTCGCGGAGCAGTTTCCCGGCGAGCAGATGGCGTTTCTGACCACCGCGATCGCCAACATCAACGCGTGGAATCGCATTGGCGTAGCGTTGCAGTTTGCGCCTCCTGTGAAGGCTTGAACGCAATGGATAAGAGCCTGCTGCGTTGCGCGAGCAGGCCCGCTTGCTTGCGAAACTCCCTGGACGCCGCTTAACCCGCTTCGAGCATCAACAGTTGCGCGCCGTCGGCCACCTGATCGCCCACGCCATAGAGCACCTCAGTCACCTTGCCGGCTGCCGGCGCGCCAATCGTGTGCTCCATCTTCATCGCTTCCATGACGATGAGCGGCGTGCCCTTTTCCACCACGGTGCCCGGCTCGACGAGCACGGCAATCACCTTGCCCGGCATCGGCGCGGTGAGGCGGCCTTCGCCATGCTCGGCATCGGCGGCATGCGCCAACAGATTCTGCCATTCAAAGGCCATTGCCTTGCCCAGACAGAACACGTGAAATACATCGCCGTCGATAAACACACGCCCCGTTACGCGCGTATTGCCGATGGTCGCGCCGTATTCCGTAGGCTCTGCACCGCGCCACCAGGTATAGGTCTCTTCGACGCCTGAGCAATCGATCGTCTGTGCGCCGCCATCGTGCGAGAACGCCACGCTCAACGCCGCGTCGCTTTCCACATCGCGCCAGTTGAACGTTTGTACGAAGCCGCTATTCAAACGCCAATGCGCGAGCGCCTGCCACGGCGAACCGCCTTGCGCGCGCCCCCCTTCACGTCCGATCAATGCCGCACTGGCGAGCGCAAGTGCTTCGCTGACCGGCATTTTCTGCGCGGCAAACAGCGCGTCGTGATGACGCTCGATCAGGCCGGTGTCGAGATCGGCATTCGCAAACGGCTCGCTGCTCACAAGCCGATGCAGAAAGTCCACGTTCGTATGCGGCCCGACGATCTCGCACTCCTCCAGCGCACGACGCATGCGTGCGAGCGCATCGGCGCGCGTTGCACCGTGCACGATGAGCTTGGCGATCATCGGATCGTAGAAGGGCGTGATGGTGTCGCCTTCGCGCACGCCGCTATCGATACGCACGCTCGCACGCTGCCCGGCTTCGCCAAGTCGGAATTCGACGCCTTGCGGCATGCGCAGATGCTTGAGCGTACCGGTCGACGGCAGGAAGCCACGTGCGGGATTTTCCGCATAAATGCGCGCTTCGAGCGCATGGCCTGTCACGGTGAGCTGCGACTGCTCGAGCGGCAACGGCTCGCCTGCCGCCACGCGCAACTGCCATTCCACCAGATCGAGGCCCGTGACCATTTCCGTTACGGGATGCTCGACCTGCAGGCGCGTGTTCATCTCCATGAAGTAAAAATCCGCGCCCGTCATGATGAATTCGACGGTGCCCGCGCCCACGTACTGCACGGCACGCGCAGCAGCCACCGCCGCTTCGCCCATCGCGCGCCGCACATCGTCGGGCAACCCCGGCGCGGGCGCTTCTTCCAGCACCTTCTGATGACGACGCTGCACCGAACAATCGCGATCGAACAGATAGACCGCGCCGCCGAGCTTATCGGCGAATACCTGCACTTCCACGTGACGCGGGCGCAAGAGGTATTTCTCGATCAGCACACGATCGTTGCCAAAGCTGCTGGCCGCTTCGCGTTTGCATGACGCGAGCGCCGCCGCGAAATCCTCGCTGCGCTCCACCACACGCATGCCTTTGCCGCCGCCGCCCGCACTGGCCTTCAGCAACACCGGGTAGCCCATTGCATCGGCTTCGCGCTGCAGCAGCGCGGCGTCCTGGTCGTCGCCGTGATAGCCCGGCACGAGTGGCACGGCCGCAGCGTGCATCAGCGCCTTGGCCGCGGCTTTCGAACCCATCGCGGCAATCGCCTCGACCGGCGGACCGATAAAGACGATGCCAGCCTCTTCGCACGCGCGGCCGAAATCTTCGTTTTCCGAAAGAAAACCATAACCCGGATGAATCGCTTCAGCGCCCGTTGCTTTCGCGGCGGCGATGATGCGTTCAATGCGCAGATAGCTTTGCTGTGCGCCCGCTTCGCCAATATGCACGGCTTCATCGCAAGCCGCGACGTGTTTGGCGTCGGCATCGGCATCCGAATAGACAGCCACGCTTTTCACGCCCAGACGCCGGCAGGTAGCGGCAACGCGGCAGGCAATCTCGCCGCGGTTGGCGATCAGAATCTTGTTGAACATAAGAAGTCTCGCTATGGAGTCTTGAGCAGGTCTCAGGCGCGCCAGCCGGGCGTACGCTTTTCGAGGAACGACGACACGCCGTCGCGCCCTTCGTCGCTCGCGCGAATCCGCGCGATGCGCTGCGCTGTATCGTCGATCAGTGCATCGTCGATAGCCGCGCCCGCGATATCCTGGACAAGCTGCTTGCATTCGCGCACGGCGTTCGGGCTGTTTGCGCAGAGCGTGTCGGCGATACGCTGCACGGTGGCATCGAGTTCGCTTGCGTTCACCGCTTCGCTCACGAGGCCAAGACGCAGCGCCGTTGCGCAATCGAACGCTTCAGCCGTGACAAAGTAGCGGCGTGCTGCCTGCTCGCCCAGGGCGCGAATCACATAAGGCGCGATGGTGGCGGGCATCAGACCGAGCCGCGCTTCGGAAAGACAGAACTTCACCGTATCCGCCGCAACGACGATATCGGCTGCACAAACGAGGCCCATACCGCCTGCGTAAGCATCGCCATGCACGCGCGCAATCACCGGTTTGGGACAACGATAGATCGCCGATAGCATCTGCGCGAGACGCAATGCATCGGCGTGGTTCTCTTCATTCGAGTAACCGGCCATCTTGCGCATCCAGTTCAGATCCGCGCCTGCGCAGAAGGCTTTTCCGTTGCCAGCGAGCACGATCGCACGCACGTCATTGCGAGCACCTAAAGCCGTAAACGTAGCGGTGATATCCGCAATCATCGCCTCGTTGAACGCGTTGCGCACATCGGGGCGATTGAGCGTGACCGTGGCCACATGGCCCGCGAATTCGACAGTGAGCGTTTCGTAGTTCATCGTGATGTCTCCTCCTCGCTCGCGGCCTTACATGCGGAACACGCCAAAGCGCGTGTCTTCGATCGGCGCATTCATCGTCGCCGACAAACCCAGGCCGAGCACATCGCGCGTTTGCGCAGGATCGATCACGCCGTCGTCCCACAAGCGCGCGCTCGCATAATACGGATGACCCTGAACCTCGTATTGATCGCGAATCGGCTGCTTGAACGCCTCTTCTTCTTCGGCGCTCCACGTGCCGCCTTTCGCTTCGATACCATCGCGGCGCACCGTGGCCAGCACCGAAGCCGCCTGCTCGCCGCCCATCACCGAAATGCGCGCATTGGGCCACATCCACAGGAAACGCGGCGAATACGCCCGTCCGCACATGCCATAATTGCCCGCGCCAAACGAGCCGCCGATGATCACCGTGAACTTCGGCACTTTTGCCGTCGCCACCGCCGTCACCATCTTCGCGCCATTGCGTGCAATACCTTCGTTTTCGTACTTGCGGCCCACCATAAATCCCGTGATGTTCTGCAGGAACACCAGCGGAATTTTTCGTTGCGCGCACAACTCAATGAAATGCGCGCCCTTGAGCGCCGATTCGGAAAACAGAATGCCGTTATTCGCGACGATGCCAACCGGGTGTCCCCAGATATGCGCAAAGCCCGTCACAAGCGTGGTGCCATAGCGTGCCTTGAATTCATCGAAAGCGGAATCGTCGACGATACGCGCGATGACTTCGCGCACATCGAAAGGCTTGCGTGTATCGACGGGAATCACGCCGTACAGGCTTTTCGCGTCATGGCGCGGCGGCAGCGGTTCACGCAGCGCAACGGGCGGCACTTTGGTGCGATTTAAATTGCCGACGATCGAGCGCGCAATCGCCAGCGCGTGCGCGTCGTTCTGCGCGAGATGATCGGCCACGCCGGAAAGGCGCGTATGGACGTCGCCGCCACCGAGATCTTCGGCGCTCACTTCTTCGCCAGTCGCGGCCTTAACGAGCGGCGGACCGCCGAGAAAAATCGTGCCCTGGTTCTTCACGATGATCGATTCATCGCTCATTGCGGGCACATAGGCGCCGCCCGCCGTGCACGAACCCATTACCACGGCGATCTGCGGAATGCCTTGCGCAGAGAGATTCGCCTGGTTGTAGAAGATGCGGCCGAAGTGATCGCGATCGGGAAATACATCGTCCTGATTCGGCAGATTCGCGCCGCCCGAATCGACGAGATACACGCAGGGCAAGCGGTTTTCCTGGGCGATTTCCTGCGCGCGCACGTGCTTTTTGACGGTCACGGGATAATACGTGCCGCCCTTCACGGTGGCGTCGTTACAGACGATCACGCATTCCTGGCCGGCAATGCGTCCAATGCCGGTGATGACGCCCGCGCCAGGCGCATCGTCGTTATACATGCCGTAGGCGGCAAGCTGCGAAAGCTCCAGAAACGGCGTGCCCGGATCGAGCAGTTGCGCGATGCGATCGCGCGGCAGCAGCTTGCCGCGCGAGACGTGCTTGTCGCGCGCCGCCGCGCCGCCGCCCAGCGAAAGCTTCTGGATCTTCTCGCGCAGGTCGGCGACCAGCGCTTCGAGCGCGGCAGCGTTGGCCTTGAAATCGTCAGAGCGGGGATTGAGCTTCGTTTCGATGATCGGCATATCGTTGTTCTCGCAACGTTTCTCTCAGGCTCTCAGGCGGTTTCCGCGAACAGTTCGCGGCCAATCAGCATGCGGCGAATCTCGCTGGTGCCCGCGCCGATTTCGTAGAGCTTCGCGTCACGCCAGAGACGTCCCACGGGATACTCGTTGATATAGCCGTTGCCGCCCAGGATCTGGATCGCTTCTCCCGCCATCCACGTGGCTTTTTCGGCGGTGTAGAGAATCACACCCGCGCAGTCCTTGCGCACCTGACGCACGTGACCCGCGCCCAGCGTGTCGAGCTGGCGACCGACCGCGTAGAGATACGCGCGGCAGGCCTGGAACGTGGTGTAGAGATCGGCCATCTTGCCTTGAATCAGCTGGAATTCGCCGATGGCCTGACCGAACTGTTTGCGCTCGTGAATGTACGGCACGACCGCATCCATCACGGCGGCCATGATGCCGGTGGGCCCGCCCGCGAGCACTGCGCGCTCGTAGTCGAGACCGCTCATCAGCACCTTCACGCCGCCATTGAGTTGGCCGAGGATGTTTTCCTCCGGCACTTCCACGTCCTGAAACACGAGTTCGCCCGTGTGCGAGCCACGCATGCCGAGCTTGTCGAGTTTCTGCGCCACGGAGAAACCCTTCATGCCCTTCTCGACGATGAAAGCCGTCATGCCTTTCGGGCCCGCTTCGAGATCGGTCTTGGCGTACACGACCAGCGTGTCGCAATCCGGGCCGTTGGTGATCCACATCTTCGTGCCGTTGAGCACGTATTTGTCGCCTTTTTTATCGGCACGCAGCTTCATGCTGACGACGTCCGAACCCGCATTCGGCTCGCTCATCGCGAGTGCGCCCACATGTTCGCCGGAGACCAGCTTGGGCAGATATTTGCGCTTTTGCGCCTCGGTGCCGTTGCGGTGGATCTGGTTCACGCACAGATTCGAATGCGCGCCGTACGAGAGCCCGACCGAAGCCGATGCACGTGAGATTTCCTCCATCGCGACCATGTGCGCGGTGTAGCCCATGTTGGCGCCGCCGTACTCCTCGGAAACCGTCATGCCGAGCACGCCCAGATCGCCGAATTTACGCCAGAGGTCCATCGGGAACTGGTCGGTGCGATCGATCTCGCCCGCGCGCGGGGCGATCTCTTTCGACGCAAAGTTCGCGATGCTGTCACGCAGCATTTCGACTTCTTCGCCAAGCGGGAACTGCAAACCGGGTACGTTGCTCATTCTGTTGTCTCCTTGATCGGCATGGGCGCGGGCCTGCAGGTCGTGACTGCCCGTGGTTCCCTTAGGGGACACATTTCACGCCACATTTACGTTAACGTCAATAGGTATTTCTGATCGTCACTCAGATTTGCGGATCAATAGGTCGATCCTCATGTAAAAACGCCTTGCGGCGAGAGAAACATGGTGCATAATCGGCACAAATTCGCCATTAAGTGAACCTTACTCAGAATGTCTGCCGCTCCCAAAACCGCCCTGCCCGCCTCGCGCCGCGAACCCGCCGGACGCAAGTCCCAGCAGCGCGTGAAGGAAATTCTCGAAGCGGGACGCGAGGTGTTTTCCGAAAAAGGCTACACACGCGCGACAACCGCCGAAATCGCGCAACGGCTCGGCGTTTCCGAAGCCACGGTGTTCAGCTACTTTCGCGGCAAGCGCGAGTTGTGCGCGCGCGTGATCGGCGACTGGTATGACGAATCGATCGAGGCCATCGAATCGGGCCTGCCGCGCGACGGCACGGTCCGTCAGCAATTCGCCTTTATCGTGCGCATGCATTTGCAGTTGATGCTGGAAAGCGGCACGGGCATCTGCGAGCTGGTGCTATCGGAAGGCCGCACGCGCCATCACGATCTGAGCGAAGCGCTCATGGAAATGCAGCGGCGCTATACCGCGCCGCTCATGCGCGTACTCGCACGCGGCCAGGAATGCGGACAGATTCGCAACGACATGCCGCTGCGTCTGCTGCGCTCGCTCGTGTTCGGCCCGATGGAACACGTGCTGTGGGACGCGACGCTCGCCAACCGCCGCACCGATATCGACGCTACAGCAGAACAACTCGCCGATGTGCTCTGGAGCGCGCTGCAACCGCCCAATCTGGAACTGGCCGCACTCGCGCAATTCAGCCAGGACGTCGGCGAAGCCATGCAACGTCTCTCGCGCGAACGCACACCGCGCAAGGCAGGCGCGCAACACGCGCACGACTGAGCGTGCACCGGTGATTTCGCGCTAAGCTGGCAGGCGTTCTCCTTTACGCGCAGGACGTCATGCACAGCACGCTTACGGCTTCGCTCGCTTCGCACTTCGCTTCGATTGCGCTTTCGCATCTCACGCGCGAATATCCGAACCGGCTCACGCATTCGCTTGTCGGGCCCCACGATGTGCAGAGTCCGCGCGCGCTGCATCCGGTGTTTTACGGCAGCTACGACTGGCATTCGTGCGTGCATGGTTACTGGCTCGTTGCGCGTCTGCTGGCGCGCTATCCCGATCTGCCCGAAGCACCGCACATCGTCGCCGTAATCGACGAGCATTTCACCGAAGAGAAGATGGCCGGCGAGCGCGCCTATCTCGACATTCCCCATAATCGCGGCTTCGAGCGGCCTTATGGCTGGGCGTGGCTGCTGGCGCTCGCCGCGCAACTGCACGCGGCAACTTCGCCGCAAGCCGAGCGCTGGTCGCACGCACTCGCGCCGCTCACCGAGGCATTTGCCGAGCGTTTCGAAGCATTCCTGCCGATGGCGACGTACCCGTTGCGCGTAGGCACGCATTTCAATACCGCGTTCGCGCTCACGCTTGCGCTGGATTTCGCGAGGAAAACATCGCGCTATTCGTTGGCGACGCTGATTGAAAGCACCGCACGCCGCTGGCACGAAGGCGATGCAGCTTGCCAGGCATGGGAGCCTTCAGGCGACGAATTTCTCTCGCCCGCGCTGATGGAAGCGGTCCTGATGAGCCGCGTGATGGAATCCGATGAATTCGCCGCGTGGTTCACACGCTTTCTGCCCGAGCTTGCCGCGCGCGAGCCCGCAACGCTGTTCCTACCCGCAACGGTCACGGACCGCAGCGACGGCAAGATCGCGCATCTGGACGGCTTGAATCTGAGCCGCGCGTGGTGCCAGCGCACGCTTGCAAACGCACTGCCTGAAAACGATGCGCGCGCAACGATATTGCGCGCGGCCGCCCAGACGCACCTTGACGCTGCGCTACCGCACGTAGCAGGGGATTACATGGGCGAGCACTGGCTGGCGACGTTCGCCGTGCTCGCCCTGGAGGCTTGAAGCGCGCCCACACGTCAGGCAACCGACGCCTCCATCGCCACCCGTTCGCACAGCGAGACGGGATCGAGCAGCATCAGCGTGCCCTGGCCCGGCAACTCGACCGCCTCGCGCATATCGC
This sequence comes from Paraburkholderia sp. J69-1, assembly GCF_905220255.1. Lineage (NCBI taxonomy): Bacteria > Pseudomonadati > Pseudomonadota > Betaproteobacteria > Burkholderiales > Burkholderiaceae > Paraburkholderia > Paraburkholderia sp. J69-1. The sequence continues at coordinate 144,259 of NZ_CAJMZG010000007.1, forward strand.
TGCGCACGTTCACGCCCGCACCGCGCGTGAGCATCGCGGGCATCGCCAGTTGCGCGCCGCCCTTGAGCGTAATGATGTCCTCGACCGTATCGACCAGCAGGCCGTACTTCTCGCCGTGATGCTCGACGATCAGGATCTTCGCGCGCGCCATATCCTCGTACGGCGGCATGGCGTACATCGCCCGCACGTCGATCACCGTCACAATCACGCCGCGCAGATTCAGCACGCCGCGCACGAACGCCGGCAAACCCGGCGTCTTGACGATGTCGTCGCGATAGTCGATCACCTCGCGCAACTCGGTAATACGCACGCCAATCAACTGGCCGATGCGGAATGTCACGATCGTCTGCCGCGTGCCATTGCCGCGCTTCTGCGCCGCAGTGGCCGCTTCGGTGGCTTTGCGATAGAGATCGCGATGGCCCGCCGCCACCGCTGCGATACGTGCGTTCGCATAGAGCGCGTCGGCGCTGACCAGCAGCACGCCCGCCACGCCATCGGCGGCCAGATAACCGGAGAATAGCGAGCGATGCGCGGCGCCATATGAAGGCATCGGCAAAAGCTGATCTTCACGATACGCGACGATGCTTGCCACTTCATCGACCAGTAGTCCGAAGTAAAGCTCGTCGCGATGCAGCACGACTATGCGACGATCATCGGTCACGACTTCGTCATCGCTCGCACGCGCAAAGCCCAGAAAACGGCCAAAATCCAGCACCGGCACCGTCGCCCCGCGCAGATTGAGCATGCCGATACAGACATCGTCAGCGAATGGCGAATGCTGCAAGGCCGGTACGCGGATGATTTCCTGGATCGCGTCCATCGGCAACGCCAGCGCCGTGCCGCCCACCTTGAACGAGACATTCTGCTTGCGCTGGCCCTGCTGCGCACGCCGCTGCGTTGTGCGCGCAACCGGTTCGGCCAGATGCGGCACATCGCGCAACTGCAACAGCGCAGCGGCGGAAAGCACCTGCAGAATGCGCTCGCCGCCGTTGAGCTTGAGCACCGCGCCAATCGCCGAAGGCGCGCTGCCTTCGACGGTTTCGATTGCAATCACCTGATCCTTCGGTACGCGCAGGATCTCGCCCGTGGCATCGAATTGCAAACCCACGCGCGCATTGGCGGTTTCGACGATCGCGATCTTGCGCACGCCCGTCGCGCCTTCGGCCGGAAGATTCAGCAACTGACGCAGATCGACGACTGGAATCAGCGTGCCGCGCAGGTTAAACAGGCCGAGCAGATACGGCGGCGCGAGCGGCACGGGCGTCAGCGTGCCGGGATGATTGACCACTTCCTGGAGCGCGGTGACGGGCAGCGCCAGTTCCGTCCCGGCCAGATGAAACGACCCGTATAGCTCGAGCTGGCCACCACCGGCCAGCGCACGTTGGTTCATCGTGAAGCTCCGTATGATTGAGCGTTGCGCTTTGAACTGGACACATCAACGATGCACGTCAAGGCCGCACTCAGGCCGGGCGCGAAAAACGGCGCACGGCGTAATGCGGCTGTTCGCAGTCGATGGTGAGTTGCCGGCCGCACTCGCCGCCCACATCCATGTGGACGACGCGCATGCCTGCATCGGCCAGCACCTGCTGCGCCATACGTACGTTGAGATCGCCGATCGGCTCATGCAGCGTGGTGCGATGCTGCATCATGTTGGCGCCGCCCGCGAGCACGGCTTCGATTTCGCCATCCGGCGCGGTCTCGGCGCCCATCATCGAGATCAGCGCGGGCAGTGCATCGATCACGTATTTCGCACCGTTGCCGAGTTGCGCACCGGGCACGGCGTAACGCGTATGACCGACCGGCTGCGGCAGCAGGCAATGCGCGAGGCCATAGGTGCCGCGCGCGCGCCACAGCAAGCCGATACCCACGCACGAGCCCAGCGTCGCTCGCAAGATTCTGGCGTCGCTGCCGCTGCTCACCGCGATCTCGCACATCTTCACTTGCACGTCACGCGTGCTCATGGCTGTGCTCCTCACGGCTCTGGCCGTTGCGATAAATAAGCGGCTGCTCGAAGGTAAAGCCCGTCGCCACCCGGCTCAGCGATTCGGATTCACCGACGATCAGAATCGCATCGGGCCTCATTGCGCGGCGCACGTTCGACAGCACCGCCTGCTGCCCGTCGAGATCGAAATAGATCAGCACGTTGCGCAACAGCACGAGATCGAACGGGCCCAGATCGCGCGGCACCGAATAGAGATTGTGCTGACGAAACGACACATGCGTGCGCAGCGCGTCGTTCACCGTGGCCAGCGCGCCTTCGTTGCGAAACCACTTCTGAGCGAGCGCCGGATGGTTCTGGCGCAGACCGTCGATACTGCGGCCCTGATAGCTGCCTGCGCGTGCGCTCGCCAGAATGCCGTCCGAAATATCCGTGCCGACGATGGCGTAGCGAAACGCCGGTTCGCTGGCGCGAAACTCTTCGCACAACATGGCCGTGGTCCACGCTTCCTCGCCGCTCGAAGCGGCCGCCGACCACACACGCAGCGGCGTGCCCGCGTGCGTTGCCTTCCATTGAGGCAGGAAGGTCTGCGCGAGATATTCCCAGATGCGCGGCGTGCGGAAAAACGACGTTTCGTTCGTCGTCACGAGGTCGATGAAATCGCGCACTTCCTCGGCGCTCGTGTCGAGCACCTGCAGATAGTCGCGATAGTCCGGCAAGCCAAGCGCCATCACACGGCGGCGCAAGCGCCCCTTGAGCATGGTCCACTTGCGCTCGTTCATCGCAATGCCGGTGTGACGGCGCACCTGTTCGATCAGTGCGCGCTGCACCGATGCTTCGACATCCTTATCGATATCCACAGTTCAGCTCCCTGCGCTTCAAACTACGAAGCGCGCCACCGTCTTGTCGAGACCTTCGGCACCGCCCCGCAGGGAAGCTGCCGCACGGGCAATCGTGTCGCAGGCGCCTGCGGACTTCTCGGTCTCCTCGGCGACCTGCTGGATCGCAGCGGCGACTTCGCGCGCGGCGATCAACTGCTCGTCCGCGCCGCAGGAGATTTCGGAGATTGCCTGGGTGGTGCGGCTCACGCCGCTCAGGATGCGCTCGAACGCTTCGCCGGCCTGCTTGGAGATTTCGCTGCCCTGCGCGACGCGTTTGACCGACTCGTTGATGAGCTTGGAGATTTCCTTGGTGGCCTGCGAGGAACGTTCGGCCAGTTTGCGCACTTCATCGGCTACGACGGAGAACCCGAGACCGTGTTCGCCCGCACGCGCCGCTTCAATCGCGGCATTGAACGCGAGCAGATTGGTCTGACTGGCGATCTCGCCAATCACCTTGATGATCTCGCCGATATCTTCCGACGAGCGGTTGATCAGTTCCATCGACTCGATCGAGCGCGTGACGGCTTTCGAGCCGCGCTCGGCTTCCACTTGCGTGTCTTTGGCAAGCTGGTCGGCGCCGCGCGAATTATCGGCGATCGAATTGATCGAGGCGGTCAGTTCTTCGATCGAGGCGTTCATTTCCTCGACGGTCGCGCCGAGCAGCTGCGCGCCGCCCGCCACCGTATCGGCACGCGCGGCGATGTCCTGCGACGAATCCTTGAACGTGCCCGCCGATTCCACCACCTTGCCGATCACGCTCGCGAGGTCGCTCATCATGCTCTTGATACCGGCGGCAAGCTGGTCGATGGGGTCGTCGCCCTGCACCACGACTTCTCCGCTCAGATCGCCCGATGCCGCCTTGCGCACGACGTCCAGCAGCTTTTCGACCTTGCGCTGATCTTCTTCGGCGCGGCGCTTCACGCTTTCTTCGAGTTCGACCTGCGCCGTGACGTCATTGGCGAACTTCACGACCTTGTAGAGCCGGCCGTTCATATCGAAGATCGGGTTATAGGTCGCCTGAATCCACACCACGCGCCCGCCCTTGCCGATGCGCTTGTAGCGGCCTGCATCGTATTCGCCGCGATTGAGCTTGGCCCAGAAGTCGTGGTAGTCGAGGCTGGCCGTGTAGCTCTCTTCGCAGAACATGCGGTGATGCTTGCCCTGGATTTCGTCGAGCCGGTAGCCGAGCGTGTTGAGGAAATTCTGGTTCGCGTCCAGCACGATGCCGTCGGTGTCGAACTCGATCACCGCCTGCGCCTTGTCGATGGCGCGCAGACGCCCTTCGAATTCGGCGTTCTGACGCTTCGCTTCGGTGATGTCGGTGGCGAACTTGATGACCTTGTAGGCGCGGCCGCTCTTGTCGAGCACCGGGTTGTACGAGGCATTGATCCAGATTTCGCGGCCGTCGTGGGCGACGCGCCGGTATTCGCCGCGATCGAATTCGCCACGGCCGAGACGTTCCCAGAACGCGCGATACGCTTCGCTACGCGCATATTCGGGATCACAGAACATTCGATGGTGCTTGCCACGCACTTCATCGAGCGTGTAGCCGAGCGTCTTCAGAAAGTTGTCGTTGGCATGCAGGATGATGCCTTGCAGATCGAACTCGATTACGGCCTGCACCCGGTTCAGTGCCGCGCTCACCGCGCTCAGCTCGACCAGTTCGAGCTCACGGTCTGGCGTCGAATGTTCCATCGTTTCCCTCGTCGTTGTGTGTCGCGGCTATTGAGCTTTCCAGGCGCAATTCCGCGTAGCGCGTGCAATGGACCGCACGCGTTCTCTCAGTGGCTTTTTGTAATGTGTTTAATACTATCTGCCCTATTTATTGAAAGGCAGATCGAATAATCGAAATTACATGTGGAACGAGTATTCCGCCAGCTAAACCGGCTTTCCCTACTTTCGCTATATCGGCCGCCGTGATGCAGCGCTTGACCAGGGGTTTTTACCTAGGCAAACGTTTCCCGCGTGATATTTTCAGATATAAATGTGGAGCGATTTTTATTTGCTTTCAGAAACTTCCCGAAATTAGCACGCGATGAAAATATAGGGACGCAAAATCGCTCGTGCCGCAATTATTTTTATGTTGCTGTTGAAATAAGTGCACTGTAGTTTCAATAAAAAACGCGCGCCGTTTTGAGTGGCGCGCGTCGCTGGAACAACGGGATTTATGTCGCGGCGATGAAAATCAGGGTGCGATCCACGCGACGTAAGGTAGCGCGGCTTCCCCCGCATCGATGCCGTAATAGACACGCTTGCCGTAGAAGAACGGCATGCCCAGATCGACGGTCTGCGCGAGATACGCGCCCAGGTTGTTGAAGGCGAAGTTATTGGTGCCGAACAACGCATCCGCGTTGGCAATCGCAACGTCGACCTTGACGCTCTCGCCGCGTGCGTCTGTGAGCGACGCCGTGCGCTTGAGCGTCGCGGGCGGCGCATAGAACAAGAAGCTGTTCTGGGTGATCGCCGCATCGTCGAACATCAGCGTGTTCGTGCCCGAATCGACAAAGGCCTGCACGGCATTGTCGCCACTCATGCTGCCCTTGAAATTGCCCCAGCCGTCCGTCGCCAGAACGGTCGTACCGGTGCCCGCCAAACGGTTGTTGCTCTGCGTACCGATGCCGAACGTCACCGTGCCGCTCGCGGTAGGCGCACCGTTCGCATCCACGGCCGGCATATCGACGATCAAACCGTTGTTATCGACCGGGAAAAGCGCCACAGGGTTCGCGACCTGGTTGGCCAGCGGCATCGAGATCGGCCTGGGTCGTGCGCCGTCGGCGTAGTAGTAGCCCGGCACTGGCGTGGTGCCCGCGCATGCGGCGCCGCAGTCGTAACGCGCGACGCCCACGCCCAGAATGCCGTTCGCGCCCAGCATGTCCGGGCCAGGGAGCGCGGTGTTGTAGACGCAGGATTGCGGAGCGGCAGCGCTGACCGCCGTATCGCCGATGACCTGGATCGGCACGGACGCGGCGACCTCGGCGGACATTTTTACGTCAGCGGTGCGCAAGCCGCCCCATGTGTAACCCGAGCCGAAGTTCGCGTACGCGGCGACGTTCCTCCCGGTTACGGGGTCGGTCTGCACGGGCAATGCGGCGAGCGTTGCATCAGGTATCACCGATGCAAACAGGCGCAGACCGAACGAGCCGGTGTCGAGCAGAACGTGGTCGATCGTCGCGCAATTCGTCTTGCCGCCGCTACCGGGCTGGCAAATCGTCACGCTGACCAGCGGGAAGTTGCGCACGACGGTGACCGGCGAAACCAGCACGGGAATCGTGTTGCCGATATCGGCCGGCGTGCCGCCGCCCGAGGTGTCTGAACCCGACGGCGTCGTACCGGAGCCCGCATCGGTCGAACCGTTCGTGCCGCCGCCGCTATCGTCGCCGTTCGTCGTGGGCGTAGGCGGCGCCACCGAGCCCGAGTCACTCGTGCCCGAATTGCCCGACGAGCCGCCGGACGTGCCCTGATTCGATGCGTTGTTCGTGCCAGAACTGGACTTGCCGCCCGTAGCCGGGACATTGGCAACCGCCGGACTTCCGTCGCTGCCGCCCCCGCCGCCGCACGCGCCCAGCAGCACGCTTGCGCCCAGTGCGCAGGCCATGATGATCTTGTGCATTGCGCGCTCCTTTACTGAATCTGGCTGGCGTCGAAGCCTTGCGGCAACGCCATCGGCAACCAGGCGCGCCCGGTCAGCGCGCCCATATGCCCACCCGTTTCGACGACCAGATCGCCGTTGCGCATCGCAACCGGTCCATAGCCGCCGCCGCGCGAAGCCTGCACGGCCGCGAGCCCTTTCTGCCACGCCGGGAAATAGCCGCCCAGCAGCACGTCCATCGAGCCGATGCGCGGACCGCGCCACGACACCGCGAACACATTGCCGCGCGCGTCGAGATATTCGTGAATCACCGTTCCACTTTCCTGCGTCGCCGTGGTGACGGTGTAGGGTGCGGCGCTGTTCGCTGCCGCCATGAGGCGTGTGCCGGGCGTGCGCGGTGCATCCGGCCAACTGGGCGCGCCGCCCAATGCTGCCCAGACCGGCAAGGCGGAAAATCCTAGTACCGCCGCCGCGCCCACTATCAGAATCCCCTTCATGTTGTAGTCCTTAATAATTTTCGGGAAATTGATGAGATCGATATGCGCTTCCTGCGAAGCGTCGGGCGAGTCTAAGCGGCGTCAGCGAACGTCACGCGCGTGTTAATTCGAAATGACATTTTGAATTTCTGGAGGCGGCATGCGGCCGCGCACGCGACGCCCTGAAAGCCTTTTGAAATAAGACGCGATGGCGGGAAATGCGCAAAGACGGCAGGCGCCAGCCATCGTTAAGGCTGCAAAACAGAGAAAAGCTGACCGGCCGCTCTTGCACCGCTAGAAAACAAACAGATTCGGAGTCGTCGTAGAGACAGCACGATGTCTAAATATTACAAGACAGCGCCGATGCGACATGACTTTGCACCGCATCCTGACGCGCGAAGCCGCCCGATCGCACACGAAGCCGCAGCTTGCGCGCCGTTCGGCACGTTACTGGCACACCTGCGAGAAACCCATCCTTTCCGCTGTAACAACTCGAAAAAACGGCGCAACTCGCGTAATTGCCTTGGGCCCTACGATGACTTAGCGTTTGATGATGTAGGGGCACAACCGTGCGGGACATCGTCCCGTCAGCAGGACTGCCCGAACCATCCGTTCTGGAGAACGTTTTGAGAAGGTCGAAATTGATTTTGGGCGCCGCCGTGGCAGCCATCGCCTGCGCAAGCGGCGCGGCGCATGCAGCGCGGGTTGGCGTCTTCATCGGCGGCGGCATGCCGTATTACTACCCGGTCGCGCCCGCTCCTTACTACTGGGGCCCGCCGCCGCCCGTGATCGTCGCGCCGCCGCCCGAAGCGCCGGATTACGTCGAGCAGGGCCAGCCGCAAGCAGCCGCCGGCAACTACGCGCAAGGCCCGGCCGATGCCGCTGGCAGCAGCGAAAACGGCGACACCTGGTACTACTGTGACGCCTCCAAAACCTATTACCCGTACGTCAAGCAGTGCTCGTCGGGCTGGCGCGCGGTGCCGGCCGAACCGGCGCCTTCGAACTGATTTGAAGCTGATTGACGCTCATTTGACGAACTCGTTTCACGATATAGAGCCGCACATGAAACCGACTTACTTCGCGCTGCTCGCCGCAGCGGGCCTGCTGAGCGCTTGCGCCGTGGTGCCCTCGGGACCGAGCGTGATGGCCTTGCCGGGCACCGGCAAGACCTTCGACCAGTTCCGCAACGACGATTACAACTGCCGCCAGTTCGCCTTCCAGCAAACGGGCGGCGTGAGCACCAACCAGGCGGCAACCAACTCCGCAGTCGGCAGCGCCGTGGTCGGCACGGCGCTCGGCGCGGCGGCGGGCGCGGCGTTCGGCGGCGGCCAGGGAGCGGCCGTCGGCGCGGGCGCGGGCCTGCTGGCCGGCAGCGCCATCGGCATGGGTAACGCGCAGGGCTCGGCGTATGACGTGCAACGCCGTTACGACTACGCGTATCTGCAATGCATGTACGCGAACGGCAACCGCATTCCGGTCGCGGGTCGCATGCAGACGTCACAGCCTTATCAGAGCGCGCCGCAGCAGCAGCGTTATCTGCCGCCGCCGCCGCCGGGATCGGCACCGCCGCCGCCCGCCGGTTCGTACTAAGCGCAATACTGCGCGCACGTAGTAAAAAAAGGCCTGAACGCTCCATGGCGTTCAGGTCTTTTTCATCGATTCACCATTGATCGATGGCGACGCGCACCGCTTCATTTGCCCATCGATACCTTCATCGACGTTTCGGCATCCGAATAAAAACCCGGCACCGTGCTGCTCCAGCCGGCGGGGCTCGCCGCATGCGCCAGTTGCGTCCAGCTGACCTGCTGCATCCCGCCCGTTTCCGTGTCGATCAGCGTCACTTGCGGCGGCTTCGCGCCCGCCTTGAGTTTGCCGTCCGGCGTGGCCTTCTCTTCCAGCAGCGGCTGCAGCACGGCCGCCATCGACTTCAGCAGTTGCACCGATAGCGCGCTCGTGAACGTATAACGCGCCGCATACGGCTCGTGCACCCACGCGGTCAGCGTGCCGAAGAAGCGGTCGCCGATCACGAACACGAAGGTCGCGCTGCGGTTCACCTTGCGCGATTCGATCAGGCGCGCACCCGGCGCGTAGACGTTGAAGCGCTGGTCGCCCGTCCCCGTCTTGCCGTAGACGGGCAGCATCTTGCCGTCGGGCATCGGCATGCCGTCGGCGAGGCGTTTGGCCGTGCCGCCCTCCACCACCGAACTCAACAACTCGCGCGTTACCTTGGCGATCTGCGGCGAGATCAGCGGTTGCGGCGGCGTGGCCGTATGCACGAAGCGCGTTTCGTACGGCGTGCCGCGCGCGAAGTCGAGCGATTCGAAGCTATGCGTCGGCAGCTTGGCGCCATCGTTCGAAACGAGGCCGATCAGATAGGCCAGCGCAGCGGGACGATCGCCCGAAGCGCCAATCGCCGCGCCGTACGACGGCGTGATGTTGTCGAACGGATAGCCCAGCGCGCGCCACGATTTGCCGATTGCGGCATACGCCTGCAATTCGACCATCCGGCGGATGCGACGGTCCTGAGTCGCGTGATAGCGCGTCTTGAAGAGCCACTTGTAAGTGTAGAGGCGCACATCGCGGCTTTGCTGCTGAACCTGCGCGAGCGTCGCATCCGGGTGCGTGTGCTGATAGTTGAGCAGCCACAGTTCGAGCGGATGAATACCCGAGATATAACCGCGATCGTTGAGGTTGAATTTGTCGATCGCGTACTTGTCGTAGTACTTCGCCAGATCGGCGTCGTCGAGCCACTGGAATTTGGTGTTCTTCAACTGCGCGCGCATCTGCGCATTGAACCAGTCAGGCTTGCCGTCCGGGTTCACGCTGCGCAGCACGGTCGCGATGCGCGCCGGACCCTTGCGCGTATGTTGCAGCAACAGGGCGAGCGCTTCGTCGCTGGTCTTGCCTTGATAGCGCGTATAAAAGCGCTTCATATAGACCTGGCTTTCGCCATCGACGAACTGCGTGAGATAACGGTTGCGCACCACTGGATCTTCGAGCCACGTCGAAGGCGGCCCGGAAGTCTGGATCATCTCGTAGTGAACGATGTCGCGCATCAGCCGCACGAACACGAGATTCACCGAATGCTGGAACGCGCGCTGCAGCGTGAGAATCTGGCCGTTGTCGCTCGACTCGAAATTGTTGAAGCTTTGCGCGCCGCCGCCCGTGTAGAACGTTTCGCCGGGGTTCGCGGAATACTTGCGCTGCACCGCTTCTTCGAGCATCGCATCGATCGAACGATCCTGCGTCTTCGACAGATAATCGATGGCCCAGCGCGTAAGCGCATCGCTCGGATCGACTTGCGGCAGCATCGCGCGCAGCGTTTTCGCATCTTCGTTCGCGTACTTGTCGTGCAGCGCGGTCACGATCTGCAGATACGTGATGATGGTGCGCAGCTTCGCCGTCGAACCCAGATTCAGGCGCGCGCCCGAATTGATGTCGAAGGGCTGGTTCACGCTGTCGGTCTGCACGCGCACGAGGTTTTCGCCGTTATGGCGCTCGAACAACGTGAAGCTATAAGCGATCTTCGAGGGATCGTCGGAAGGACGCAGCATCTCGAAGCCCACCAGGCCCGCTTCGCGCGCGCCGTCTTTGGTGGCGGCATCGGCGAGACGCTGGCTCACGGCCTGTTGCACGGAATCGTCGAGCGTGGCGGTAGCGCTCAGGTCGAGACGATCGAGATCGTAGAGCGTCTTCAGACCGAGCGCCTGCATCAACTGCGTGCGCAGCGTGAGCACCGCCTTGCGGTCCACATACGATACGGCAGGACGCGGCGCCGGCTTCGAGCGATCGAGCGAAAGCTGCGTGGCGAGCGCCGCATCGCGCAACGCGGGCGAAATCACGCCGCCGGAGGCCAGCAGGCGCAGATAACTGTCGGTCAGTTTGGCGAGCGCGTCGTTATTCTTTTGCAGGAAATACGAAGGCGCGCGTTGCGCGATCAGCAGCGAAAGCACCTGGCGGAAAGCCAGCGCCTGTTCGTCGAGCGTCGAGCCCGACACCGGCGCGCGCAGAATGCGGTTCACATCGCGGAAGTCGCGCCCGTACCAGGCCGCGAGACCGTCGCCAATCCCGCTGACTTCGCCAATCCCCGCCTTCGCCGAAAGCGGCACGGAATTCAGGTAGTGCACCAGAATCTGCTGGCGCGCGGGCAGGGTCTGCGGACCGTCCAGATACGCGCGCACCGAAGCCGATGCGATCTGGCGCAGCTTCTCCGGCGGCGTAGCGGTACGCCCGCCAGCCGAATGGCGGAACTTCTCGATCTGCGTGGCCAGCGTGCTGCCGCCGGGTGTTTGCTGATGACGGTTGAACACGCGCACGCCCTGATCGACGAGCGCGCGGCTAAAACGTCCCCAGTCGATGGCCGGATTGCGGTTCGGCTGATCGGCGGCAAGCAGATATTTATCTTCGATAAACAGCAGCGAGTCGCGCACGAGCGGCGGCACGGCTTCGAAGTTCTCGTAGGCGCGCTGCGGGTAACGCGTGTGGAACAGCGTCGAGCCGCTGGTGTCGCGCAGCACGATGCCGGCCTGATCCTTTTCCTCGTAGGGAAGGAAAAGGCCATCGTCGGACAGTTGGATCATGCGCTCTGATTCACGGGCCTGAGCAGCGACTGTGAAGCCGCGTTGCGCGAGCCGGTCGGTGAACGACGGCATCTGCGCATAACCCAGGCGCACGTCATAAGGACCGCTGGTGGTAGGAAAGCGTACGTTGTGACTCGGCCCGTTTTCGACTGTGAAGCCGATATCGCGGGTGAGTTCGGAGAGATAACGCGCCTGTAACCGTGAGGTGTCGATCTCGATCTGGACGATGCGCGCCAATATGACGATGGCGGCCAGAAACGCGACGACGAAGCCCCATTTAATCCACCGCCAGATCGAACCGGCACCGGTGGCGCGAACAGGAAAACGGACCGACGGGCGGCTCATGGTTATTCTCCCTGACGTCGCGTCAGATCGCGGAGTACACCTCTGAAAGATAGTCTATCTTGCCTGGATCATTCTTGTGTGCGCTCGTGAAGCGCCTTCAGCGCAACAGTCGCATGCCCGCAACACCCGTGCCCGCCATATTCATCACGCATCCGCCATGCGCCTGTCCTGCGCCGCCAGGCCGCTTTTATCGCCTCGCCAACGTGCGCGAACCCACGCGGCACGCAACGTGCTGCCGATATAATCTTCGGTCCCTCCGGGCCGCCAATGGGTTCATGACCCGAGGCCCAAACGGTCCACATTGGGCCCACGCATCAGGAGCAATATGAAGAAGCTTGTCGTGCCCCTCGCCTTTTCGCTCACGCTCGGCGCCTGCGCCTGGTTCCAGAGCAACCCGGATTCCGGTCAGCCCGTTATCGATTCCACGACCAACCGTTCGGTTCGCGACGTGATCTCGTGCCTGACGGTGGAAGCCACGCGGCACAACTCGAGCTTCGGCACCACCTCGCTGCCACAGGGCGAAATGCTCGACTTCGGCGACTCGAATGTCATCAAGGTCCGTGCGGATAATGGCACGACCACCTACCGCTTCTATGCAGGCAAGCGTCACGCCGCGAACCTGTGGATCGAAGGCGCGAGCAAGACCTGCGCACCCTGATTCACGCCCGCGTTTGCCTTTCGTTTTTCTTCTGTAATCAAGACTTTGCGCCATGCGGATCACGCGTTGGCGCAAGCGCACTTACATCGGCTTACGTGACGTAACGCCATGTAGTACGACGACACATTTTCGCGGCCGCGTTTTAAGAATCGTTTAAGTCTTCGTCCGCATCATCGCGTCACCCATAAAGAAACGCAGCAGGAGGTGCCCGTGTACTGGACAGGTTCGAAGCAATCAGCAGCAAAAGCAGCAAGCAATGAGCAGGGCGCCAAACCGGCTAAACCCGTCAGGAAGACGATGCTGCGCCGCCTGCTGAGCCATCACGAGCTGGCCACGCTGCTGGTGCTGTTGCACGCTCCCATCGACGCACACGCGAAGCCGGAAATTTCCTCGCTTCAGGAAGCGGGTCTCGTCGAGCAGGTGCCCGGCGACGTCGCGGCAGGCGCCACGCAGATTCGCCTCACGTCCGAAGGCAATGCAGTCCTGCAAGGGCTCGGCCTCGCACGTTGATGCAGGTCAAAGCACGCGCGGCTCACTCGCGCGCGGCACGAATAACAAAAGCGGCGGCACGCAAAGGCGTGCCGCCGCTTTTTTGTGGGCGCGTGGCGGGTGCGTGGTGGGCGTTTGCCGCGCTCAGGCCGCCGCGCGCTGGAACGGCGCCTCGTCCTGCAGACGCAGCAGACGATAGCCGCTCTTATAAACCGGCTGCAGGCGAAAACCGTTGTGCTCTTCGATGTCGAGCAACACGCGCAGCCGCGAAACATGGCTGTCGATCGTGCGCGTGAGCGTGTGCAACTCGCGGCCCCAGACCATCGCATAAATATGATCGCGCGACAGCACCCGGCCGACGTTCGAGAAGAACAGCGAAGCGAGCCGATACTGCGTGCCCGACAGTTCCACAGCATTGCCATGCACCGTCACGATCTGGCGGCGCATATCGAAGTGATACGGGCCGGCGTCGAGCATCGGCATGTCGTAGCGTTCGGGAAACGCGCGGCGCAGCAGCGCATTCACGCGCGCGCGCAGCACCGAGGAACAGACCGGCAGGCTGACGTAGTCATCTGCGCCGACGGAGAACGCGCGCACCACGCTGTCGTCCGAGGCGTCTTCGGAGGCGAACAGCACCGGAATCTGGCTGCCGTTCACGGCGCGCACGGTCTTCAACAGATCGGCGCCCGAGAACCGCGTGCCCTGCCAGTCGAGCACGAGCATGTCGACGGTAGATGCAGCCAGCGCCCTGGCAAGCAGTACGCCGTCGCTGAACGGCATGCACGCGTGGCCCGACTGGGCAAGTGCGCGTTCGATCTGGCCGCGCTGGATGGCGTCGCGCTGGAGAATCGCGATACGCATAAAAACCTCTCTCATGTTCAGACAAAGCGGCTGCAATTTTGTTGAGAAGTGCAAAGGCCGCACATAAGAAGAGTCTGAATTACAGGGACGCGCATCAAATTCCTGCCGATACGTCAACCTGACGCCGTCACTGCCCGCTCCGGGGCGATGCCGGACGCATCGTTGGCTTACTGTAAAATCGCCGCCTGGCTAGAAGTCGTCGACGCGCGCCCCTCCAGGCCTACCCGGCCCCGCGCGCGCCGTATCCCGTGCCCACCCGCGCCCGCCTTCCGAACGCCGCCGCCCGACGCGCCACCCGCGCGTGAATCGGCGCGCCGCCACTCGACAGCCAGTCGCAAGCGAATCACCAGCACATCGACATCGATAACAACCACCACGGTATTCGGACATTTCGCAAATGCAGGCAACGGATCTGGGCGCTCCCGCGAGCACCCCGGCGCGCGCGCTCACGCGCAGCGACTACAAGACGCTCGGCCTCGCCGCACTCGGCGGCGCGCTCGAGTTCTACGACTTCATCATCTTCGTGTTCTTCGCCCCGGCGATCGGCCAGCTGTTCTTCCCGGCGGCGATTCCCGACTGGCTGCGTCAGTTGCAGACCTTCGGCATCTTCGCCGCGGGCTATCTGGCGCGGCCGCTCGGCGGCATCGTCATGGCGCACTTCGGCGATCTGCTCGGGCGCAAGCGCATGTTCACGCTCTCCGTGCTGCTGATGGCGCTGCCCACGCTCGCGATGGGCTGCCTGCCCACCTACGCGACGATCGGCGCATTCGCACCCGTGCTGTTGCTGACGCTGCGCGTGCTGCAGGGCGCGGCTGTCGGCGGCGAGGTGCCGGGCGCATGGGTGTTCGTCTCCGAACACGTGCCGCGCCGCCATACCGGCTATGCCTGCGGCACGCTCACGGCGGGCCTGACCTTCGGCATTCTGCTCGGCTCGCTGATCGCCGCAGCGGTCAATCACCATTTCGCGCCGACCGAAATCGCTTCGTATGCATGGCGCATTCCGTTCCTGATTGGTGGTGTTTTTGGCCTGTTTTCGGTGTATTTGCGCCAATGGCTGCACGAAACGCCGGTTTTCGCCGAAATGCAGGCGCGCAAGTCGCTCGCCGATGAAATCCCGCTCAAGGCCGTGCTGCGCGACCATGGGCGCGCCGTCATCGTCTCGATGCTGCTGACGTGGATGCTGTCGGCCGCCATCGTCGTCGTGATTCTGATGACGCCGCCGTTGCTGCAAAAGCAGTTCCACCTCGACGCCACCACCTCGCTGCTGGCCAACTGCGTCGCGACCGTCTTCCTGACCGTGGGCTGTGTCAGCGCGGGCGCGCTCGCCGACCGCTTCGGCGCGCGCCGCGTGCTGTCGATCGGCGGCATTGCGCTGGCGATCTCGTATTACACGCTGTTCCGCCAGGTGGCCGTCGACAGCTCGCTGCTGATGCCGCTTTATGCCGTCGCGGGCCTGCTGGTCGGCACCATCGGCGCGGTGCCGTTCGTGCTGGTCAACGCGTTCCCGCCGGTGGTGCGCTTCTCGGGCATCTCGTTTTCCTACAACGTCGCCTACGCGCTGTTCGGCGGCCTCACGCCGATCGTCGTCGCGCTGATGATGAAGTCGGCGCCGCTTGCGCCCACGTATTACGTGGCGGCGATCTGCGTGCTCGGCGCGCTGACCACCCTGTTCTTCAAGGATCCGGTTCGCGAAGGCTGAGCCGCGCGGCGGCTTTCGCATCGGCCATAAAAACGGCGCCGGAACATGATCCGGCGCCGTTTTTCTTTGCGGCGAAGGTCGCTTCCACCTTTCGCCTCAGCCTGAAACGTCGCGGCGGCATGCGTCCTAACATTAGACGCATGAAACCCGCACAGACCACTCCGCCCGCCGCGCCCACGCCGCCCGTTCGCTTTACGCCCGCGCTGATCCGCGTCGTAGGCACCGTCAGCGTGGGCTTTGTCGTGACGCAACTCGACGTCACCATCGTCAACATCGCGCTCGCGCGCATCGCCACCGATCTGCACGCCAACGTCGCCCGGCTTCAATGGATCGTCGATGCCTATACGCTCGCCTTCGCGGTGCTGATGCTCTCGGGCGGCGTGCTCGGCGACCGCTACGGCGCGCGCCGCATGTACGCGGCGGGCCTCGTGGTGTTCGCGCTCGCCTCGCTGGCGTGTGGCCTCGCGGCGAATCCCGCCCTGCTGATCGCCGCACGCGCGCTGCAAGGCGCCGGCGCCGCGGCCATGCTGCCGAATTCGCTCGCGCTGCTCAACGAAGCCTGCCGCCACGAACGCTCGCTGCGCGCCCGCGCCGTCGGCTTCTGGACCGCCGCCGGTGCGATTTCGATCGCCGCCGGGCCGGTTGCCGGAGGTTTGCTGATTGCCGCGTTCGGTTGGCGCAGCATCTTTCTGGTGAATCTGCCGCTGTGTGCGGCGGGACTGGCCGCGACGCTCGCGTGGACTCCCGCCAGACCTCGCCACGCCGATACACCGGCCGCCGTTCCCCAGCGCCCGCGCAGCCTCGACGTGCGCGGCCAGTTGCTCGCCATCGTCGCGCTGACGGCGTTCACGGGGGCGGTGATCGAATGGCGGCCGCTCGGCTTCACGCATTGGGCCATCTGGGGCGGCCTGCTGCTGGCCGTGCTCGCGGGCATGGCCTTCGTCGCGCTCGAAGCGCGCGCAGCCGATCCGATGCTGCCGCTCGCGATGCTGCGCAATCGCACGTTTAGCGCGGCGGTGCTGTTCGGCGTCTGCGTGAACCTGACCTATTACGGCACCGTATTCGTGCTGGCCCTGTTTCTCCAGCACACGCGCGGACAGACGCCGCTGCAGGCCGGGCTCACCTTCATCCCGCTCACGGGCGGTTTCCTGCTCTCGAATATTGCGAGCGGTCACGTGGTGTCGCGCTTCGGCACACGCCTGCCGATGATCGGCGGCGCGCTGGTGGCGGGGCTGGGTTACGCGTTGCTGATTCCCGTCGATGCGGGCACGCCGCTCATCGCGTTGCTCGCGGCCTTTCTGCTGATCCCGAGCGGCATGGGTCTCGCGGTTCCGGCCATGACGACGACCGTGCTCAGTTCGGTCGAACCGGCGCGTGCGGGCACGGCTTCGGCGCTGCTCAACACGGCGCGTCAGGCCGGCGGCGCGGTGGGCGTGGCGGCGTTCGGCGCGCTCACGGGCGGCGGTCTGGCGGGCGAAGTCGCCAACGGCCTGCACGCCGATGCCGCGATTTCCGCCGCCATTCTGTTGCTGGCAGCGTGGCTCGCATGGACCATGCGCGCGGATACCGCGCATCCCGCACATCCCGCATCGGCATCGGCCGGATCGCCGAACATGAAGGCGTCGCGTTGAGACGATTGCAAACGACACATCAAAACGAAAAGGCCGCGCAAAACGCGGCCTTTTTTACGCAAACACCATGCGATTTGTACACGCCTGGAGACAAGCCTAAAGCGACGCCTCCTGAATCGCGCCCGTGCTCAGCGCGCGCTCGATCAAGCCTTCGTTCTGCGCCTTGCGGATGGCGTGCGCAATCAATTGCTCCGGTTCCTCGAGTTCCGCCTTGAGTGCGCCCAGCAGACCCGAGGCGTCGAGGATCACCAGCGTCTTCGCCGTATCCGCGGCGCTGATCAACACGCGGCGCGTGCCATCATCGGCGAGACTTGCGCAGAACTGCCCCGTCGCGCCGCCCACGTTGTATTCGAAATTTTGTATCAAAGCCGGCTCCCTGTTTCCAGTGGATTCAAAGGACCGCAATCGCGATCGACCTGCGCTGCAACGTGACGTTTCAACCGCCGAAACCGCCGCGCGGCGCACGCAGTCCATCGATGGAAGCACGTCCCGCGCCCGTTACGGCAAGCAGCAGAAAACCGCCGGCGATCGCCACATTTTTCCAGAAGTGCACGACCGCATCCTGCTGCAGGGCGGCCTGGGTGACGTTCCAGAAATCGTGCCCGAGTATCGCCGTGACGATCGCGTAGATAGCCAGCACGAACGCCACGAAACGCGTACGCACGCCAAAAACCACCGCGAGACCGCCCAGCAACTCAATCGCCACGGCCACAGGCGCGACGAACTGCGCGTAGGGCACGGCATGGGCATGCAGATAGCCGAGGAACCCCGCGTACCCCAAAAGCTTCATGGCGCCGCCCCAGAGAAACAGTATCGCGAGCGCGAATCGGGCGATGAAGATGATGAGGGAATCTGCGGGACGTGTCATGAAGGGCTCCAGTATGCAATAACGCAGTGACCGTGTTCGCGCCCTACAGTTCCCGGGATACTGGATTACGTGAATATGGGACGGACGACGTGGACCACCTCGCCGAGGCCGCCTTGCGCATCACGGCGCCGAAAATTGATTCGGAATCCGATCTATTGATACCGTCTGAAGAAAGCGGATAGCTGCGGCAACACCGATACAGGTTTACCCGATTCTGCCGGCTCGCCGGCCATCGGCCATCTCAATGGCGGTGATGCATGGGGCGATGCGAATCGAGCCACCGGGCCACACGCTGTTCAAGCGTGCCGCGGCTACGGCGCGAAATGGCCCACGACACCGCGCAGACCAGCACCATGACGGCCGGACCCAGCAGATAAGCAGCAACCGTTTCCCTCATGGCCGTCTCCTTTGCCAAGCCGCCAGACAGAGTTCGAGGATTGAATTCTAGGCGATCAAAAGTCGGCCCGTAAGTGGCTTGCGCGATCGCCGAACGCGTTCTTTTGCACGGTTTTCTTATGACGTGCAGCGCCTCGCGAACATGACCCCGGAGGTAATGGAATACGCTGAGCGTTTCGCTAGAATCGGCCCAATGAACACGCTCGCCTCTTCCAGTTTCGCGCCGCGTGCCGGCGAAACCCGCCGCGGCGTCGGCGAGTTGCTGCGCGAGTGGCGTCTGCGCCGCCGCATGAGCCAGCTTCTGCTCGCGACCGAAGCCGAAATCTCGACGCGGCATCTGAGCTTCGTGGAATCGGGCCGCGCGCTGCCGAGCCGGGAAATGGTGATGCATCTGGCCGAGCGCCTGGACGTGCCGCTGCGCGAACGCAATGCGCTGCTGCTCGCGGCCGGTTATGCGCCGCTGTATCGCGAACGCACGCTCGACGACCCGCAACTGGCGGCGGCGCGCGAGGCGGTCGAACTGGTGCTGCGCGGTCACGAACCTTACCCCGCGCTTGCGGTGGACCGGCACTGGAATATCGTCGCGACCAACCGTGCGCTCGCGCCGCTGATCGGCGATGCGTCGCCTGCCTTGCTGCAAGCGCCCATCAACGCCCTGCGGCTTTCGTTACATCCGGCGGGCATCGCGCCGCGCATCGTGAACTGGCACGCGTGGCGCGCGCATCTGCTCGCGCGCCTGCAGCGCCAGATCGACGCCAGCGCCGATACCGCTCTCGTTACACTTCACGACGAACTGGCCGCCTACCCGGCGCCGCCCGACGCCGCGCCCGCCGATCCCGAGCCGATCCACAACCTCATTGCCGTGCCGCTGCGCGTGCGAACCGCCCTCGGCGAGCTGGCGTTCTACAGCACCACGACGATTTTCGGCACGCCAGTCGATATCACGCTTGCCGAGCTGGCGATCGAAGCTTTTTTCCCCGCCGATCCCCACACCGCCAGCCTGCTGCGCGCCCACGCCTCTCCGGCCCCATAAGCGCCTTCAGAACGGCTTCCCGCGCCTCTCAAGGCTCAATCCCGCCAGTTTGTCGCGCCGACGCTACAAATCGCGATTAAAAGCCGTTGGACGCGTCGATTTATGCGATTTACATCTACGCGTAAACCAGTAACGGTAAAAAGCGCGTCAACGAGCCGCAGACCAAGGCCGTCTGTCACATCTTGACAAAGCTAGTTACACAGGGTCGAAACACTAGTTACAGATTAATCCTCATACGTATTAACTATTCACTGAGTATTTCTTACCTGTCAACGTAAATCCTTTCGAATCGTTTAATCTGCATAATCCGGCGCAGCGGTCCGTTCCGACTCGTTGCGCAAGCATCGACACCACCTTGAAAACCCTTATTTCATGGGGTTTTCCGCTAAATACCCCGTCCCTAAAGGCTTTGCTGGCGGCTGTCACAGAAGCGCAATCTTTCCTCAGAAAAAGTTACCGAAATTATTTGTAACAGCGGCATTATTTTTTTGAGAAGGGATTGATTTCTGAGATTAGTCCTCATACAATTCGCTCCAACGTGTTACGAGTTGTAACACGTTGTATCAAGAAGTCAGGCGCCACCGTGAATGAGTGGACCGACACAAGAGCCAAAAAAGTTACAACGGCAGCGAATGCCGGGGGGTTAATCGGGGCTTCGGAAAAGAGAGAAATGGACCGTAGCAGCGAGACGCTGGATTCAATCCGCGAAATTAATTTGTCGTACCTGATGCTCGCTCAGCGGATGCTGCGCGAGGACAAGCCGGTCGGTATGTTCCGACTGGGACTGTCGTCGGAACTGGCTGATCTGCTTGCTGGTCTGTCGCTCGCACAGATCGTCAAGCTGGCCGCTTCCGACCAGCTTCTTTGTCTTTTCCGCTTCGACGACCATGCCATGTTGACTGCTCTGACGCAGACAACCCGGCATACCGACGTGGCGGCTACACACGCGGCGATCCTGCTTGCAGGTCAGCCGGCTGTGCAATTCGCCTGAGGGACGGGTCATGACTACGAACCGCCGCAGCCTCACCGAAGACGCGCAGGAAGTTTTTCGCGCGATCGCGCTGATCGAGCTGGGTGCACGGATGCAGGTGCTGGAGAGCGAGCTTTCGCTTTCGCGCGACCGCATGATCCGTCTGTACCGCGAGATCCGCGGCGTTTCGCCGCCCAAGGGTATGTTGCCGTTCTCGGCGGACTGGTACATGACGTGGCTGGCTAACATCCACGCCTCGTTGTTCTACAACACGTACCTGTTCCTCAAGAACGAAGCGCGTTGCTCGCATCTCGACGCGCTCACCAAGGGGTTCCGGCTGTATCTGGAACACTGCCGCCACAGCGGGACCGAGCCGGTGCTCGATCTCACCCGTGCGTGGACCCTGGTGCGCTTTTTCGATGCGGAGATTCTGCAGATGACGCCTTGCTGCCGATGTGGCGGTAAGTTCGTCGCGCACAAACACGACCTGCAGCATAACGTCGTGTGTGGTGCATGCCAGCCGCCTTCGCGCGCCGGCAAGACGAAGAAGGCGGCTGCAGCGCGACGGGGCGCAGAGCAGACCGAGAGCGACCTTCCGGTGGAAACATCGGACGGCATTGCCGAGGCTGCATAAGCGTAGGAGAGCCAAGATCCGGTTAACCGGACGCAGCAGCAAAGAGACCTAGACGCGAAGCCGTCCGGCGCCCCCAGAGGTGCCGGACGGCGAAGCGCATTGAGCGTCGCATCGCCCGCCCTTCCTGTTTTCAGTCCCTTCTAGTTGCCCAAAAAGGTCGCCCAGACCAGCCACAGGTTGGCAGCCGTGATAACGGCGAACAGCAGCCAGGCGATCAGCCGCGTCGGCAGGCGATTCACGAACACGCCCATCAGCGCACGGTCGTTCGTCATGCGGATCAGCGGCCAGAGTGCGAACGGCAGTTGCAGGCTCAGCACGACCTGGCTTGCGACCAGCAGTTTGCCCACCGCGCCGTTGCCCAGCCACCACACGCCGATAAAAGCCGGAATCAGCGCCAGTACACGCGTGATGAGACGCCGCTGGTAGCACGGGATCTTCATCTGCAGGAAGCCTTCCATGACGACCTGCCCGGCCACCGTGCCGGTAAACGTCGAGCTTTGCCCGGAAGCCAGCAGCGTCACCGCGAACAGCACGGCCGCGGCGCCGCTGCCGACGATCGGCGCGAGCAGCTTGTAGGCGTCCTCGATCTCGGTGACGCCGGTGTGGCCCGTGGCGTGAAAGGCCGCCGCCGCCAGAATCAGAATCGCCGCGTTGATCAGCAGCGCGAGCACCAGCGAGACGATCGTATCGATGCGCGAAAGCCCGATCGCCTGGCCGATGCTGGCTTCGTCGCGCTTCACGGCGCGCGTCTGCACGATCGACGAATGCAGGTAGAGGTTGTGCGGCATGACCGTCGCACCCAGAATGCCGATGGCGAGATAGAGCGGTTCCTGCGCGGCAACCGCATGCCACGACGGCACCGCGCCCGCGAACACCGAATGCCAGTGCGGCTTCACGAGCGCCAGCTCGATCACATAGCCCAGCCCGATGGTGGCGATCAGCCCCGCCATGATCGCTTCGAGCGTGCGGAAGTTCTTGCCCTTGAGCCCGAGCACGATGATCGTGTCGAACGCCGTGAGAACGATGCCCCACATCAGCGAACAGCCCAGCAGCAGATGAAACGCGAGCGCGCCGCCCAGCACTTCGGCCAGATCGCAGGCGATGATCGCGAGTTCGGCCAGCGCCCATTGGCCGAGCACGACCGGTTTGCTGTAGCGCGTGCGCGACAGTTCGGCGAGATCGCGGCCGGTGACGATACCGAGGCGCATCGCGAGACATTGCAGCGCCATCGCCGCGAGGCTCGACAGCACGACGACGAACAGCAGGTTGTAACCGTACTTCGAACCGGCCTCGATATCGGTGGCCCAGTTGCCCGGGTCCATATAGCCGATCGATATCAGCAAGCCTGGACCCGCGAATTGCAGCAGCTTCTTCCAGAACGGCGCGCGCGGCGAAACCGCCACGCTGCCTTGCACTTCAGATGGGCAAAACGGCGCCGTCGCCGTGGTGGGTAAGCGGAACTCCAACGGTGCGATCCTCGAAGGGGTGAAATGCGCGCCTTGATTTATAGCGTGCGCGATCGGTCCCTCAAGTGTACAGCGATGGCTGCGGCAGTTCTCGCGTGAGCGCGTGACGGCCCACGTCGCGCACGCGATAGTCGAGCGGATCGTGCAGCGTATGCACGCGCGCATTGCGCCAGAAGCGGTCGAGCGCGAGTGCGGCGTTGGTCGCGCGAGCGCCGCAGGCGTCGAACAGTTGCTCGCCTGCATCCAGCGCCGCACGATGCGCGACGATCTTCGCCTCCGATACGGCAAGCGAAACTTCGGCGCGGGTGGCGGCCTGAAGTGCGTCGCCCTGCTGCCAGGCGTGATCGAGAATCGCCGCCGCGCGATCCGCCAGCACCGCGGCGGACAGCGCCTTGATGCGCATCTCGCCGAAGCGCTGTTGCAGATACGGATCGTCCACGGCGTGCTGCACGCCCGAATTGACCCACGGACGACCATTGGCCAGCACATATTCGCGCGCCTCTTCGAGCGCGCCTTCCGCGAGGCCAACAAACAGATTGGTCAGCACCAGTTGCGAAACCAGCGTGCGCAGCGACGCACGCGGCGTATCCGGCCGATGCAGCACCTCGGCGGCGAGCACCTCGACGGCATCGAACGAGACCGTACCGCTATCGGTCTGACGCTGGCCGATCGGGTCCCAGTCGTCGTGAACGGTGATGCCCGCGCGCGTGGTCGGCACGACGGCGAACACCGGGTTGCCGCTCGCCGGATCATGGCCGCTCACGGTCATCAGCTGCGAGCCCGTGGTGCCGGAACAAAATCCCTTCTTGCCGTGCAGACGCCAGCCGCCCGCGCCATCGGCCTGCGCGATCAGACGCGTATCGAGCGGATTCACCGCGTTGCCCCACCACCAGCGATGCTCGACCGTGCCTTGCAGCCAGTTCGCGCGCTGCGTGGCGTTGCCCCAGAGATCGACGGTCGCGATCTGCAAGAACTCGAAGCCGAGCAGATGCGCAAGCGCGCTATCCACCCGCGCAATCTGGCGGATGGTCCGATACGGCGCGCTCCAGCCGGAACCGTCCGCGCCCAGACGCCCGCCAAATTCCTGCGGCACCGCCAGCGTGAGCAGCCCGGCATCGGCGATCAACTGCTTTTCGGCGGCCGCGTGACCGCCCGCCAGATCGCGGCGCGCGGCGCTCGCGCGCAAGCTCTCGATCAGCGTCGCGAGACGCGCATCGCCGTTCGTAGGCTCGGTTGAAGGGTGCGTCTGCGGCGGCCGTGGATCGTTCATGCCAGGTGTCCCGAATGAGTTGCGCGGTGCCCGGAGCTGGGGCGCACGCGCCATCCGCTCCAGCTTCGATCGACCGATGATAGTGGCGCGCGCTTGGGCAGGCTACGAATCGTTTCCGCAAATGAAATCGCGGCTGGCGATATGCGCTTGCATACCGGCCAGCCGCGAGGGCCCAGCAGAGGAGCGCCCAGCGCCCGTTTATCGCGACGCGAGCGGTGGTGCGCCATCGGGCTGCGCAGCGGGCTTCGGGTCGCCCCAGCCGCCGCCCAGCGCGCGGATCAGGTTGACCGTCGCCACTGCCTGCGAGCCTTCCAGGTGGCTCGCCTGAAGCTGCGAAACCAGCACCGAGCGCTCGCTATCGATCACGTTCAGATAGCTGACCTCGCCCTCTTCGTACTGCGTGCGCGAGAGATGCGCGGCGCGCTCCGAGGCACTCACGGCGTCGTTCTGCTCGCGGATCTGATCGTCGAGCAGACGCAGATCGGAGAGGTTGTCCTCGACTTCGCGGAACGCCACCAGCACCTGCTGCCGATACTGCGCGACATCCTCGTCGTACTTCGCGCGCGCCTGGGCCAGATCGGCCGTGCGGCGGCCGCCGTCGAACAGCGGCACCGTGAGCGCCGTGCCCGCGAGCGGCCCGAGGAAGAACGCGCGGCTCGACCACATGAACAGATCGCCGAGCGTGGTCGACTCGTAGCCGAACGCGCCGGTGATATCGAGCTTCGGAAAGAACGCCGATTTCGCCAGACCGACGCGCGCGTTCGCGGCGGCCATCGCGCGCTCCGCGGCGGCGATATCGGGACGGCGTTCGAGCAGCGTCGAAGGCAGACCCGCCGGCACGCGCGCCGTGACCGGCACGAGCGGCGCCTGCGCGAACGTGAAATCGGCCGGCGCCTTGCCCAGCAGAATCGCCAGACTATGCTCCGAAGCTGCACGCTGACGCGCCACCCCGACGGCATCGGCGCGCGCGCTCGCCAGTTCATTGCGCGCCTGCGAAACGTCCAGCTCGCTGATATCGCCTTCCTTGAAGCGGCGCTCGACCAGCTTGAGCGCGTCTGCGCGCAGCGTCACGGTGCGGCGATACAGATCGGCATCGGAATCGAACTGGCGCAACTGGAAGTAGTTCTGCGCGACATCGGCCTGCAAGGCCAGTTGCACCGAACGGAACAGCGCTTCGCTTTGCTGCGCGTCCGAGCGCGCGGCGTTCACGTTCGAACTCACGCGGCCGAACAGATCGGCTTCGTAGCTTGTCGTGGCCTGCGCGCGCCAGAGCGTTTGCGTCGGCACACTGGTGTTCTGCGGCAGATACTGCGAAGCCGGCGAAGCGTGCTCGTAAGTCGGCCCAAAGCCCGCGTCGAGCGACGGGAACCACGACGCGCGCGCCGCCTGGGTGACCGCCCGCGCCTGCTGCACGCGCGCGGCCGCCGCCTTGAGGTCCTGGTTGGCCGACTGCGCCTGCTCTTCGAGCTGGTCGAGCGTCGGGTCGCCGAACACCTTCCACCACTCGCCGCGATGCGCATCGTCGGCGGGCTGCGCGGCCGTCCACGAACCCACGTCATGCGGACCGGCCGGTTGCGTCTGCTGCGGCGCTTCCTTGTACGCATCGGGCACGCCCGCGTCGGGCACCTTGTAAGTGGGCTCGACCGAGCAGGCCGCGAGCCACGCAAACAGCGCCACGCCCAGCGCGAGACGCGTACGGCGCCACAACGGACTTGTCATGCCTTGCGAGAACGAATAGTTAGTCATCTTGATCATCCTTCCTTACGCATCCACCGTGTCGGGCGTATGGCGCGCGTTGTCCTTCTGCGCCACGTGAATCTTGCCGCCCGCGAGCGTGCGCAACACCACGTAGAACACCGGCGTGAGCAGCAGACCGAACGCGGTCACGCCCAGCATGCCGAAGAACACCGCAATCCCCATCGCATGGCGCATTTCCGAACCCGCCCCCGACGACAGCACGAGCGGCACCACACCCATGATGAATGCGATCGACGTCATCAGAATCGGGCGCAGACGCAGGCGGCTCGCTTCGATCGCCGCGGACAGCGGCGTATGGCCGTCATGCTCCAGTTCGCGGGCGAATTCCACGATCAGAATCGCGTTCTTCGACGCCAGCCCCACCAGCACCATCAAGCCGATCTGCGTGAAGATGTTGTTGTCGCCCTGTGTGAGCCACACGCCGGTCAGCGCACACAGCACGCTCATCGGCACGATCAGGATCACGGCGAGCGGCAGCGTCAGGCTTTCGTACAGCGCGGCCAGCACGAGGAACACCAGCAGCACGCTGATCGGGAACACCCAGACACCGGCATTGCCCGCGAGCACCTGCTGATACGTGAGGTCGGTCCATTCGAACTTCACGCCGCGCGGCAGCACTTCCGCCGCAATGCGTTCGGCCGCGGCCTGCGCCTGACCCGACGAATAACCCGGCGCGGGACCGCCGTTGATATCCGCTGCGGTGTAGCCGTTGTAACGCACCACCATTTCGGGGCCGTACGTGGGCGACACCGTCACCAGCGACGAGAGCGGCACCATATCGCCAGCGGCGTTACGCGTCTTCAGTTGCAGGATGTCGTCGGCCTTCTGGCGGAACGGCGCATCGGCCTGCACGCGCACCTGATAGACGCGTCCGAAGCGGTTGAAGTCGTTCACGTACAGCGAGCCCAGGTAAATCTGCATCGTGTCGAACACATCCGTCACCGGCACGCCAAGCTGCTTGGCCTTGGTGCGGTCGAGATCGACATTCAGTTGCGGCACGTTGATCTGATAGTTCGAGAACGTCGGGCCCAGCTCCTTGGTCTGCGACGCGCGCTTCACAAAGTCCTGCGTCGCGCGGTTGAGCGCTTCATAACCGAGCGCACCGTGATCCTCCAGCTGCAACTTGAAACCGCCAAGCGTGCCGAGACCGAGCACCGGCGGCGGCGGGAACACAGCGATAAACGAGTCCTTGATCGCGCCGTATTGCTGATTCAGCGCGCCCGCAATCGCACCCGCGGACAAAGCCTTGCCTTTGCGCTCCTTGAACGGCTTGAGCGTGACGAACACAATGCCCGCGCTCGAACTATTCGTGAAGCCGTTCACCGAGAGACCCGGGAACGCCACGGCGCTTTCCACGCCAGGCTGCTTCAGCGCGATCGAACTCATCTCGCGAATCACGTTTTCCGTGCGATCGAGCGAGGCGCCGTTCGGCAACTGCGTGAAGGCGATCAGATACTCCTTGTCCTGCGCGGGCACGAAACCGCCCGGCACGATACGCGCCATCAACACGGTCGCGCCCAGCAGCAGCACATAGACCACGAGCATCGCGCCCTTGCGGCGCAGCACGCCATTCACGCCGCGGCCGTAGCTCTCCGAACCGCGATGGAACACCTTGTTGAAGCGCTTGAAAAAGCCGCCCAGCACGCGATTCATGCCGCGCGTCAGCCAGTCTTCCTTCGCATCGTGGCCGCGCAGCAGCAGTGCGGAAAGCGCAGGCGAGAGCGTGAGCGAATTGAACGCCGAGATCACCGTCGAAATGGCGATGGTCATCGCGAACTGCTTGTAGAACTGGCCCGTGAGACCGCTCATGAAGGCGAGCGGCACGAACACGGCCACCAGCGTCAGCGCAATGGCGATAATCGGCCCGCTCACTTCCTGCATGGCCTTATACGTGGCATCTCGCGCCGATAAACCGCTCGCGATATTGCGCTCGACGTTCTCCACCACCACGATCGCATCGTCCACCACGATGCCGATTGCCAGCACCATGCCGAACAGCGACAACGCATTGATCGAGAAACCAAACGCCAGCAGCAGCGAGAACGTCCCGACAATCGACACCGGCACGGCAATCAACGGAATGATCGACGCGCGCCACGTTTGCAGGAACACGATCACCACGACCACGACCAGCGCAATCGCTTCGAGCAGCGTGTGCACCACGGCCTCGATACTCGAGCGCACGAACTGCGTCGGGTCATAGACGATCTTGTAGTCCACGCCTGCGGGCATGTCCTGCTTGAGGTCCTTCATCGCCGCGCGCACCTGTTCGGAAATCGCGAGCGAATTTGCACCCGGCGCCTGATTGATTGCGAGCGCAACGGCCGGCTTGTTATCGAGCAGCGAACGCAGGCCATATTCCGAAGCGGCCAGTTCGATACGCGCGATATCGCGCAGATACGTCACGCCGCCATCGGGATTGGTCTTGACGATGATGTCGCCGAATTCGCTTTCCGTGCGCAGACGCCCGCGCGCGTTCACGTTCAGTTGCAGCGGCGTGCCCGGCACGCTAGGCGATGCGCCGATCACACCGGCCGCCACCTGCACGTTCTGCTCGCGAATCGCATTCACCACATCCTGCGCGGTGAGATTGCGCTGCGCCACCTTCTGCGGATCGAGCCACACGCGCATGGCGTAATCGCCCGAACCCCACAACTGCACTTCGCCCACGCCCTGAATATTGGACAGGCGATCCTTGACGTTGAGCAGCGCGTAGTTGCGCAGATACGTCATGTCGTACTGGTTGTTCGGCGAGATCAGGTGAACCACCATCGTGAGCGTCGGCGAGCTTTTGATGGTGGTGATGCCCAGGCGCTGCACATCCTCCGGCAGACGCGGCAAAGCCTGATTCACGCGGTTTTGCACCAGCTGCGTGGCCTTGTCGGGATCGGTGCCCAGACGGAACGTGACGGTCAGCGTGAGATTGCCGTCGCTATTGGTCTGCGACTGCATGTACAGCATGTTCTCGACGCCGTTGATCTGCTCTTCCAGCGGCGCGGCCACTGCTTCGGCGATCACTTTCGGGTTCGCGCCCGGATACTGTGCGTGGACGACCACCGAAGGCGGCACGACTTCGGGGTATTCGGAGATCGGCAACTGGAACAGTGCGATCACCCCGGCCAGCAGGATCAGCACGGACAGCACGCCCGCGAAGATCGGCCGGTCGATGAAGAATTTCGATATGTTCATGGGTCGCTCTTTTATTTCGGATGACTAACTTGGTGCGAGCATCGCGCAGACGGCGCCATGCGCCATCTGTGCATCGCTACACGTCAGGAAGCCTTTGCGTCCTTTGCGGGAGATTGCGTGGCCATTGCCGAAGCGGCGTCGCCGTCCGGGTCGCCGTTCATCGGCACCATATGCGAGCGCACGGCCGCGCCCGGACGCACACGCTGCGTGCCGTTCACGACCACATGATCGCCAGCCTGCAAGCCGTCGAGAATCACGCGCAGATTGCCCTGCTGGCCGCCGATCTGCACATTGCGATACGCCACCTTGCCCGTGCCATCGACCACGTAGACGTACTTCTTGTCCTGATCGGTGCCGATGGCGGCTTCGTCCACCAGCAGCGCCGGATGCGGCGCGCTGCCGCTCACCTTGATGCGGGCGTAGAGGCCCGGCACGAGCGCGCCATCGGCGTTATCGAAGCGCGCGCGCACGCGGATCGTGCCCGACGACGTATCGAGCCGGTTATCGACCGATTCGATCGTGCCCGAGCGCGAATAACCTGTTTCGTTCGCAAGACCCAGATCCACCGGCACCTTCGAGCCATCCTTCATGCGGCTGATGTAGTCGAGATAGGTTTGCTCGTCGGCGTCGAATTCGGCGTAGATCGGCGAAACCGACACCAGCGTCGTGAGCGGCGGCGCGCTCGCGCCTGCCGACACCACATTGCCCACGGTGATTTCCGCGCGTGAAACACGGCCCGCAACCGGCGCGACGATGCGCGTGAAGCCGAGGTTGATCTGCGCGGCTTCGAGCGCGGCCTGCGCGGCCTTCAGGTTCGCATTCGCTTCGCGCGACGCGTTCTGCTTCTCGTCGTAATCGCGTTTGGCGATGGCGTTATCGCCAATCAGACGTTGCGCGCGCTCCCAGTCGCTTTGCGCGTAACCGGTGCGCGCCTGCGCGGCGGCCAGTTGCGCGGCGGCCTGATCGACGGCCGCCTGATACGGACGCGGATCGATCACGAACAGCGTGTCGCCCTTCTTCACGAGCGCGCCATCACGGAAGTTCACCGAAACAATCGTGCCCGAGACCTGAGGTCGGACATCGACTTTTTCGACGGCTGCCAGGCGGCCCGAATAGCTCTGCCAATCGGTGATATTGCGCTTCAGCACGGCTGCGACGTCCACTTCGGGCGCGGGCGGCGCTTCGGCGGCAACAGCCGTGTGCGTGTTCAGGCGCATCGCGCCCAGGGTGCCGAGACCCGCGACGACGAGTACGGCAACGACCGCGAGCGCGATACGCGTGCGGGAATGCGAGTTAAGTGACATGCCGGGCTCCAGAAAGATGAATGATTTTTTTGTTGGTTGAATACGATCTTTGGTGCGTGGCGTTCGCCATCAACACGAACCGGATTCGAAACAGCAGCGGAAAAAGCGCACCGCTTCGGCCAGCGCTTCGGGATGCGCGCCAATCTGCGCGTGCGATACGCTCGGGTAACGCATCACATGGGTGCGTACGCCCGCTTCGATCAGGCGCGTGGCGTACTTTTCCGCTTCGATATGCAGTACGTCGTTTTGCGCCGTGACGATGAACGTGGGCGGCAAGCCCGCCAGACGCGTGCACTCCAGCGGTGCAGCGTAAGGGTGCATCCGCTGCGCGGCTTCGGGCAGATAGGCGCGATAACAGGCCGCGCATTCGCTCGCCGAAATATCGGAGGCGAGGCGCGCTTCGTCGCCCAGACGCGTGAGGCTGGGGTCGAGCATCGGCGCGAACAGGGCCTGCGCGGCGAGCTTCACGTCGCCGCGATCACGGCCGATAAACGCGAGCACATTGGCGATCTGGCCGCCCGCATCGTGTCCCGCCGCGACAATGCGTTTAGCGCTGCCGCCAAAGGCGCGCGCACGCGTGAGCACCCATTGCGCGGCGCGATGCGCGTCTTCGGGCGCGGCCGGAAACGGAAACTGCGGCGCCAGCGAATAACCCACCGACACCACCAGCGCCGGTAAGCGTTCTGCGAAAAAGCGGCTGGCTTTTTCCGCATCGTCGAGCGTGCCGCGCACGAAACCGCCGCCATGAAAATAGAGCAGCACCGGCAGATTGGTCGCGCCCTGCGGACGATAAAGCCGCAATACGATGTCCTGCGCGTGGCCTTCGATCGTCACTTCGTTGACCTCGATGGCTGCCGCGCGGGCCTTCGGCGCAGGCGCCGCAGCCAGTCTGCGCGCGGGCGTGGCTTGCGCCGGTGCAACATCGGGCGCCACTTCGGCAGCCACGTCAGGCGCGGCCTGATCGGCGGAATTCCACGGGGTCGAACGTTTAAAGGCATCCATATCGAAACGGCGCAAAGCGCGAAAGTAAATTCGAATGGTGCGAATTGTGGGTTCGGCAGACTTGCAAATAAATGCCTATAATCCGGCAACACAATTCGGCGCACCTGAACAATGTGTTTCCTTTAGTCGCCCTGGCCTCGCTTTTGCGGGGCGCCGCGCGGCGTGCGTCCGATGTCTTTTGGAGAGTGGTAATGGACCGCCTTCAGGCCATGCAGGTGTTCACCCGCGTCGTGGACACCAACAGCTTCACCCGCGCCGCGGAAACGCTCGACATGCCGCGCGCCTCGGTCACGACGATCATCCAGAATCTCGAAGCGTTCCTTGGCGTGCGTCTCATGCATCGCACCACGCGCCGCCTCTCGCTCACGCCGGATGGCGCCGCGTACTACGAGCGCTGCGTGCGCATTCTTGCGGATGTCGAAGAAACCGAGCTGACGTTCCAGGACCGCAACCGCAAGCCGCATGGCAAGCTGCGCATCGACATGCCGGGTTCGATCGGACGCCTGATCGTCATTCCCTCGCTGTGCGAATTCCACACGCGCTACCCGGATATCGACCTGCAACTGGGCTTGACCGATCGCCCCGTCGACCTGCTGCAGGAAGGCGTGGATTGCGTGGTACGCGTGGGCGCGCTGCAGGATTCGTCGCTGGTGGCGCGCCGGATCGGCCTGTTTGAAGGGGTTTCGTGCGCCGCGCCCGCGTATCTGGAGCGCAGCGGCACGCCCACCACGCTCGAAGAACTGGCCGAGCATCGCGCCGTGAATTATTTTTCGAGCCGCACGGGCCGCGTGATCGACTGGGCTTTTCTTGTCGATAACAAGGAAGTCGAGGTCAAGCTCAAGAGCATGGTGTCGGTGAACGATGCGGATGCCTACGTAACCTGCGGTATCGAAGGCTTCGGGCTGATCCAGGCGCCGCGCTACATGGTGCTGCCGTATCTGAAATCAGGCGAACTCGTCGAGGTGCTGCCCGACTACAAACCGCTGCCGATGCCGATTTCCGCGGTCTATCCGCACAGCCGCCATCTCTCGCCGAAAGTGCGTGTTTTCGTCGACTGGATCGCGGAAGTGTTCGACCGTTGCCCGCTGCTTTCGGGCCGCGCATCGCTCGACAAAACCTGCACGCTGCGCACGCTGGAAGAGCGCGAATCCGCGCCGAACCTGGAAACGCCGGTCATTACGGAGTGGGCTGCCTGATTTTTCAGGCGGGTTTCCGGCTGCTTTTTCAGGGGTTCCGGCCCCGTTGAAACGCTCGCCAGGCAAGAGATTGCCGGCGAGCGTCGTCATTTGAAGCGCAGGGATTGTTCCGTATTTTCGACAATTCCTTTCGTATTCGGGCCGTTTATCGCGCGCGCCCATCCGCCTACATTTGCTCCTGTCGCCGCAGCGCCCGATTCGAAACCCGGCACTCGCGGCACCTTCACAAAGGAGCAGATCATGAAACGCACTCTCGCAAGCACCCTCGCCGCTACGGTTATCGTCACGCTCGCTGCCAGCGCATCGGCGTTGGCAGGCGGTATTGGCCGCGCCGGCACGTATGGCCCGCAAGATACGACGGCGGCCACGGCGCAGGCCAACACGCAGACCACGGCACAAGTCGAGCCGGTTCTGAGCAACGACAACAGCGCACCGAAGACGCGCGCTCAAGTGAAGGCGGAAATCGTCGAGGCTTATCGCAACGGCACGCTGCCCGCGTTGAACAAGACCAGCTATCCCGAGCAAAGCTTGATTGGCCGCACGCAGGCTCAACGCATCGCGCTGCAGGAAAGCCGCGACAGCGATACGACGCGCGTGGCTCGCGCCGGCGAATAACTTTGCATTAATCCATTCGATAAGGATGCCGAATCATGTCTCCACAAAACTCGGAACTCGATAACTGGGACGAAACCACGCCGGTTTGGACGCCATTTCGTCGTTGAAATAAAAAAAGCGGACACCATAAGGTGTCCGCTTTGCGTTGGAATATATCAGTCGATTACCACTGATATGACATGCCGGCGCCCACCGTCGTGCCGCCGCCAGCGCTATAACCTGCGCCTGCCTTCACCTTGAGGTTCTGGCTGATACGCGCCGATGCACCGAGCGCCGTCGCCTGATAGCCCTTGTAGTTGGCCGTGCCGACACCGACCGCAATACTCTTGCCGTGATCGACATCGGGGATCATGGTCAGCGCGGTTGCGGCGGCCACACCGCTGTACGCGTTGCGCTGAAGGTCGCTCATGCCAGCCTGGAACTGACGCATGTTCACGGCGTCCGTAGGCGCCTGGCCGTCGGCCACGTTGGTGATACGGCGCTCGTTGCCCTGCGAACCGACGGAAACCGTATTGGCCTGATCCGCTACCGAGTTCGCGCCGATCGCCACGGCATTGTCCGCCGTCGCCGCTGCGTTGTTGCCCATCGCCGTCGAGTTCGAACCCGAAGCCGAAGCGCCGCCGCCCTGCGCCACCGCGTTATCGCCCGTAGCCGTCGCCGCACCGCTCGACGTGTTGATCGAGATGTACTGCGAAGACGTATCGCCGATGTTCTGGATCGCCTGAGTCAGGTTCGAGACATCCTGATTCGTCTTGTAGAGTTGCGCGCCCGTTACGGCGTCGGTGCTCGTTTCCGAGAGCACGGCGTCCGAGAGATTCGTAAGTTGCACCGTCATGCCCGCATTGCCCAACGAGACCTTGTCGTGCGCCGGCGAATCGTACTGCACCGCATTCGCCACACCGCCCGCCACGTTGTTGACCTGCGTTTCGATGCTCGACACGCGGCTGTCGATGTTGGTCAGCGCGCTGCCCATATTCGTGTACGTGCTGCCACCGATGGTGTAGGTCGGGCCGGTGATCGTGCCGTCCGCGTTGACGGTCGAACCGCCGCCCAGTGCGTTCGCAGTGGAGTTTGCCACCGCGTAAAGCTGCGCGCCGTTCACGGCATCGGCGCTCGATGCATTCACCGCGCCTGCCGAAATACCCGTGAGCTTGCGGGTGCCCGCCGTGCCGGTAAAGTCGACGACCGTGCCATCCAGACTCTTCGCCACCGTGATGTCCTGCGTCGTCCCATCCTGCTGAACGAGGCCCACGACACTGTTGTTGATGTTGTTTGTCAGGTTGCTGAGGTCGGTCGTGTTCTGCGTTACGCGGGCGTCCAGGTTCGTGATCGCCGACGTGTTGCTGCCAGTCTGCTGATTGGTCGCGAAGAGTTGCGAACCGTTCACGGCGTCCGTGCTCGACGCGCTGACGCCGCCTGCGGCCACGTTGCGCAGCATCACCGGCACGATCGCGCCCACGCCGCCCAGCGTCACCGAGGTGTGTGCGATCGAGTCGTACACCAGCGCATCGGCCATCGTGCCGTTGAGGTTCGTGATGTTGCTGTTGATGGTGGCGATATCCTGGGAGTTCTGCGAAACGCGCGAATCCAGATTCGTGATCGACGTGGTGTTGCTGCTGACCTGGGTGTTGGTCGCGTAGAGCTGCGAACCATTCACGGCATCGGTGCTGGATACGCTGAGCGAACCGGCTGCTACGTTGCGCAGTGCGACCGGCGTGCTCGCGCCCACTCCGCCGAGCGTCACCGATCCATGCGCCGACGAGTCGTACGCTACCGCGTCGGCCATCGTGCCGTTGATGTTCGTGATGCTGCTGGTGAGCGTCGAGATATCCGAGCTGTTCTGCGTTACGCGGCCGTCGAGGTTGGTAATCGAGGAGGCGTTGTTCGCCACCTGCGTGTTCGTCGCGTAGAGTTGCGCGCCGTTCACGGCATCGGTGCTCGATACGCTGAGCGTGCCTGCCGCGACGTTACGCAATGCGACCGGCGTGCTGGCGCCCACACCGCCCAAAGTCACCGATCCATGCGCCGACGAGTCGTACGCTACCGCATCGGCCATCGTGCCGTTGATGTTCGTGATGCTGCTGGTGAGCGTCGAGATCTCCGAGCTGTTCTGCGTCACACGCGAATCAAGGTTCGTGACATTGCCGTTGAGCGTCGAAATATCCGAGCTGTTCTGTGTCACGCGGCCATCGAGATTCGTAATCGAGGAGGTGTTATTCGCCACCTGCGTATTCGTCGCGTAGAGTTGCGAGCCGTTCACGGCATCGGTGCTCGATACGCTGAGCGTGCCTGCTGCAACGTTACGCAGTGCGACCGGCGTGCTCGCGCCCACACCGCCCAAGGTCACCGAGCCATGCGCCGACGAGTCGTAGGCCACCGCATCGGCCATCGTGCCGCTGATGTTCGTGAGATTTCCATAGATCGCCGAAATATCCGAGGTGTTCTGCGTCACACGCGAATCCAGGTTCGTGATCGCCGTAGCGTTGCTGCTGACCTGCGTGTTGGTGGCGTACAGTTGCGAACCGTTCACCGCATCCGTACTCGCAGCCGCCACCTGACCCGCTGCTACGTTCTGAATTTGACGTGTAGCGGCGGCGGTACCCACGCTGATGACACTAGTCGGGTTTGCGCCAGCGTAGTTATACGTCGTACCGCCAATCACGCCGCTAGCTGTCGCGACGGCTGCCGTCGTAGTCGCACCATTGCCGATTGCCACCGAGTTCGCCACGGACGCGTTCGCAGAATTGCCGAGCGCGACCGAATTGACGCCGCCAGCATTCGCCAAGGTCCCCAACGCCACCGAATAGCTCCCCGATGCCTTCGCGCTCGCACCCACCGCGACGCTACGATCCGCAGTCGCCGAAGCTGCGTTGCCGATGGCCGTCGTGAAATCCAGGCCCGCATAGGAGGTGGTCCCAAGCGCAGTCGAACCCGTGCCGGCTCCCTGAGCGTTCGGGCCAATTGCGGTGCTGTTCAACGCTGACGCGCTGGAGTCGGCCATGGATGAATTGACATGGAAATATTTGATCCCAACACCGTTGCTGAGATTAGTGACGGTATTCTGGAGACTCGTCACGTTTGCGTTGGTCGCGTAGAGTTGCGCGCCGTTCACGGCGTCCGTGCTCGATACGCCGAGCGTACCTGCTGCAACGTTACGCAGCGCCACCGGCGTGCTCGCGCCCACACCGCCCAAGGTCACCGAGCCATGCGCCGACGAGTCGTACGCCACCGCATCGGCGATCGTGCCGCTAATGTTCGTGATACTGCTGCTGAGCGTCGAGATATCCGAGCTGTTCTGCGTCACACGCGAATCAAGGTTCGTGACATTGCCGTTGAGCGTCGAAATATCCGAGGTGTTCTGCGTCACGCGGCCATCAAGATTCGTGATCGAGGAGGCGTTGTTCGCCACCTGCGTATTCGTCGCGTAGAGTTGCGAGCCATTCACGGCATCGGTGCTCGATACGCCGAGCGTACCTGCTGCAACGTTATGCAACGCGACCGGCGTGCTGGCGCCCACTCCACCGAGCGTCACCGATGCATGCGCCGACGAGTCATACGCAACGGCATCGGCCATTTGCCCGCTGATGTTCGTGAGATTTCCATAGATCGTCGAGATATCCACGGTGTTCTGCGTCACGCGGCCATCGAGACTCGTAATCGACGAAGCGTTGTTCGCCACCTGCGTGTTCGTCGCGTAGAGCTGCGCGCCGTTCACGGCATCGGTGCTGGAGACGCCGAGCGAACCGGCTGCCACGTTACGCAACGCCACCGGCGCGCTCGCGCCCACTCCACCGAGCGTCACCGAGCCATGCGCCGACGAGTCATACGCCACCGCATCGGCCATCGTGCCCTGCAGCGTCGTCAACTGGCCCTGCACAGACGTCATCTGACCTTGAAGCGTCGTCACCGAGCCTTGCAGATTGACAATGCCCGTCGAATTCGCCGTAACCTGCGTGTTCGTTGCATAGAGTTGCGAACCGTTCACCGCATCGGTGCTCGCCGCCGTGATCTGACCCGCCGCCACGTTCTGGATCTGGCGCGTAGCGCCTGCCGTGCCCACGCTGACAACACCCGTAGGCGTCGCGCCGGCGTAGTTGTATGCCGTTCCGCCAATCGTCCCACTCGCCGTTGCAACAGCAGCGGTCGTCGTCGCACCATTACCCAACGCGACCGAATTCGCCACCGATGCGTTGGCGGCATTGCCGATCGCCACTGCATTCGTCTGGCTGGCATTCGCCGACGCACCCACTGCCGTCGAAGTTATGCCCGCCGCGCTTGCAAGCGTACCCAACGCAGTCGAGTAGCTGCCGGCAGCCTTGGCGCTCGCTCCCACGGCAACGCTACGGTCACCGCTCGCCGACGAGTAATTGCCGAGCGACGTCGCATAATCAAGTCCACCATACGAACCGTTGCCGATGGCAACAGAGGCCTGACCAGCGGCATTCGAGTTAGCGCCCATGGCAACCGATGTAACACCGCTGCCCATTGCGCTCCCCCCTATTGCGACGGCATTCGCTCCGCTAGTCTTCGCACCGGTGCCCAATGCGATGGCGCTTGTGCCCGCAGCGGTCGAGTTCGCGCCAAACGCCAGCCCGTTGGTTCCGCTAACCGTCGAGCTCCACCCAAGCGCGACGCCGCCGGTGGCCGAAACGCTGGATACCGCGCCGATCGCAAGCCCACCGGTCGCTGTAGAGGTCGCATATTCACCGATCGCCACGGCGTACCCAATTGCGCCACTGCTACCGTTGGATGGCGGTGCGGCAAGCGCATAGCCGCCAAGCGCAATGCTGCTGCCATATTCCGCGTCGGCGTTGCGGCCGATCGCAATCATGTCGAACGAGTTGTTGAAGAACGCCGTCACGCCTGTGCGCGCATTGGCTCCCAGCGCAATTGCGGCACCGGATCTGGCGACGGCACCACTGCCGATGGCGATTTCCTGCCCGCCCGGGCTCCATCCCGCCACACCCGCTGTCGCATTCGGCCCGAACGCAATGGCCTCGCCGTTATTTGCGCTCGCGCCCGGCCCGATGGCTGTGCTGTCCTGGCCGATAGCAACGGAATCTGCCCCCGACGAATTGGTATGGAAATACTTGACGCCGCCACCGCTGGTGATGGCGTTCAGCGTGGTCGTCATGTTCGCGACGTTCTGGTTGGTCGCATAGAGCTGCGAGCCGTTCACAGCCTGCTGGCTGGACGAGCTCAATGCGGCAGGTGCAAGGCCGTCGATCGTCACGCCGCCGGTGCCGAGGTTCTGGAACGTCAGGTATGAACCCGTGCCGTTCGACGCGTTCTGAACGTAAAACTGGA
Source organism: Paraburkholderia sp. J69-1 (assembly GCF_905220255.1). Lineage (NCBI taxonomy): Bacteria > Pseudomonadati > Pseudomonadota > Betaproteobacteria > Burkholderiales > Burkholderiaceae > Paraburkholderia > Paraburkholderia sp. J69-1. The sequence continues at coordinate 182,415 of NZ_CAJMZG010000007.1, forward strand.
ACTGGTTGTTGCTGATGGCCATCGCGGCCGTGCCGCTATCGCCCAGAATGACGTAGTTCGCGTTATTGAGGCCCGTGAAGGTCGACGGCGAGATTGCGCAGCTGCCGCCACTCGTCTGTCCAGTTGTCGAATAGTCGTAGCTACCCGACGCATCCGTCACGCAAAGATCCGAAGCCGAAGCCAACATCGGCACGGTCAGGCCCACGCAGCCCGCCACCAGCACGAACATGCGCGAGAGTGCGCGCAATGCGCCGCCCTTGAAAGCCACCGGTTCGCCGAGTTTCAGCGACGTCCCACGCCCCTTGGCCTTCGCGTTTTCCTGCACCGCCGTCCAGGTCGCCGTGGACGCATTCCAAACCGACCGATAGCTCTTGTTCATCTTGCCTTCTCCAATTCAAAAACGTCGCCTCGATCGATTAATTCGGATACCGAACCATGATCGAAAGTAACCAGACCCAAGACGCTTCGAATTCCGTGGCACTTTGAACCTGCCACGTCATCTCTGCGAACTGGTATCCATTTTTGCGATTGGAGCCAAACGTCGATATAGAACGTTTTCTATTTCGAGACGAGATGAATAAAAAGGGGCGGAACCACCGACGCGCCCAGACGGCAGCGCGAAAAAAAGCCCGACAGTTTTCAGAACTGTCGGGCGCGATGGAGCGGGTGCTGCGGCACTACCTGAGGCACTACCTGCAGCACAACATCACCGGTTCACGAAATCCGGCTCGAAGAACACCCAGCGCACCACGGGAAAGCGCGCCTGCAGATCGGCTTCGATCTCGTTGATTGCCTCGACCATCGTGCGGCTGTGCTCGTAGTCGAGCATCTCGCACTGCACGGCCACCATCACTTCCCGGCCCCATTGCAGGGTAATCAGGCTGATGATGCTGCGGATTTCGGGCCGCGCGCGCAGATAGGTTTCGATATCGCGGCGCATTTCCGGGCTCGCCGATTCGCCGACGATCATCGACTTCACTTCGCGCGCGATAAACCACGCAATCCCCATCAGCAAGATGCCGATGGCAATCGACCCGCACGCATCCCAGATGGGATTGCCCGTGATAACCGTCAGCAGCACGGCGACAAAGGCGATCGCCAGACCCGCCAGCGCGGCGATATCTTCGCCCGCCACCACCAGCAGATCGGAATCGCGCGTTTCGCGCGCCCATCGCCACAGCGATTTCGTTGGCGAGCCCTTGCGGATTTCCTTGATCGCGCCGTAGAGCGAAAACGCTTCGAGCAGCACCGAAATCCCGAGCACGCCCAGCGCCACATACACATATTGCAGCGGCTCGCGCAGGACCAGCCGATGCACGCCCTCGTACACCGAGAACGCGCCGCCCACGAAAAACAGCAGCAGCGCCACCAGCAGCGAATAGAAGTTGATCGCGCGGCCCGTGCCCATCGGATGCAGCGGCGTGGGCGCCTCGCGCGACTGGCGCAGGCCGAACAGCAGCAGAAGCTGGTTACCGCAATCGGCCGTGGAGTGAATCGCCTCGGCGAACATCGAGCCGGAGCCCGTGAACGCCGCCGCCGCGAACTTGCAGACCGCGATGCCGGCGTTCGCCGCCAGGGCGTAGAAAATGGCTTTCGGTGACTCGCCGCTCATACGACCTCGACGCGTGCCGGACCATCGCTGAGTTCGCCGATCACACACGCGGACGCGAAGCCATCGGCATGGAACAACGCGAGCACGGCGTCGACGTCTTCCGGCGCGCAGGCGACCAGCAGGCCGCCGGACGTCTGCGGATCGGTCAGCAGCGTGCGCGCGCCTTCGGGCAGATGCGGCGCGAGCGTCACGCCATCGCCATAGGAAGCCCAGTTGCGGCCCGATGCGCCAGTGAAGACGCCCTGCTCCACGAACGCCTCGACGCCGGGCAGCCACGGCAGATCGGCGTAACGCACGCGCGCCGTGAGGCACGCGCCGCGCGCGATTTCCAGCGTATGGCCCAGCAGGCCGAAGCCGGTCACGTCGGTCATCGCGTGCACGCCGTCGCGCTCCGCGAGCGGCGCGCCGGGCTTGTTGAGCAGTGTGGCGGCATCGACCATCGCCTTGTATCCGGCGACGTCGAGCAGATCTTTCTTGAGCGCGGCGGACAGCACGCCCACGCCCAGCGGCTTGCCGAGCACCAGCACGTCGCCCGCGCGCGCGGACGCATTGCGCTTGACGCGTTCGGGATGCACCACGCCCAGCGCCGCGAGGCCGTAGATCGGCTCGACGGAATCGATCGAATGGCCGCCCGCCACGGGAATGCCGGCCGCGGCGCAGACGTCTTCGCCGCCACGCAAGACCTGCGCGATCACTTCATGCGGCAGCACGTTGATCGGCATGCCGACCAGCGCGAGCGCGAGGATCGGCTTGCCACCCATCGCGTAGACGTCGGAAAGCGCATTGGTGGCGGCGATGCGGCCGAAGTCGTAGGGATCGTCGACGATCGGCATGAAGAAGTCGGTGGTCGCGACAATGGCCTGCTCGTCGTTGAGCTTGTAGACGGCGGCGTCGTCGGCGGTTTCGGTGCCCACGAGCAGGTTCGGAAACGCGGCGGTGAGCGGCGTGCTACGCGCCAGCAGCGCGGACAGCACGCCCGGCGCGATCTTGCAGCCGCAGCCGCCGCCGTGCGAGAGGCTCGTGAGGCGCGGCGCAGCCGGGGCGGCCGCCAGACGGTCTTGATCGTTCATATGCGGGAGTCGTTCCAAAGAATGCGGGGAAAACGGTCCCTATTATGGAGCAATCGGCGTGCGGAGCTTGCGGGCGCGGCGCGCTGACTTGCTTCAGTTGCCCGCGCGGTGGGTCTGGATGGGTTCGGCCAGGGGAAACGCGGCGCAGACCGCTTCGACGAGCCATTGCGGATCGTCGTGCGGCAGGTCGTGACCGGCCCACGGATGCATGCGCTGCACCGCGCCCCACGCACGCGCAAGCCGCGCCGAACAGACCGGATCGACGAGTTGATCCGCCTGCGAGGACAGCACGAGCGTCGCGCAGCGCGGCGCGCTGTTTACGGTGTACCGCGCGGCGGCCAGTAGCTGACGCACCGCATTGGCGCGGCTTACCGGCGCGCTGGCGCGGATCGCGCGCCAGGCGTCGAGGTCGGCGGCGAGCGTGTCGCGGCGCGCGCAGGTGCGGGCGTGGATGGCAGACTCGGCGATGGTGTTCTCGCCGCGCGCCTGCCAGTGCCACGCCGCGCGCAGCAACGCGGGCCACGCGGCGGGCCGCAGGCGCTCGTAGAAACGGCTATAGGGCCGCATGCTCGTATTGATCAGCACGAGTTGCGCGATCTCGTCGGGATAGCGCAACGCCCAGGCGGTGGCGACCATGCCGCCCAACGACATCGCCAGCACCTTGTACGGCGCGCGCGCGCCCAGCCGCTGCACTTCGGCGCGCACGACGTCCACACAGGCTTCGACGGACGACGGCGTCCGGGCCTGTGCGAGCGTGCCGTTGCCCGGGAGATCGACCGGCAGCACGGCGCCGCAGCGCGCGGCCAGCAGCGGCGCGAACGCGCCCCAGTGGCGCGATTCGCGCGTGAGCCCGCGCAGCAGTATCCAGGGCGCGCTCATGAGCCGGCCTGCGTGTACCAATGCCCGATGGCGCTTTGCAGCACCTGCTGCCGCGCCACGCCCTCCGGCAACCAGCGTTCGGACGAAAACGCCGCGCGCGTGAGGAAATCGAACAGATTGGCGTGCCGCCGCAGCACGCGTGCGGTGCGATGCTGCATCACCGGATTGAACATGCCCTGGCGCGAGAACAACTGACGCGGATTTTTCTTGATCCACAACCACGAGCCGAGTTCGAGCGTGAGCGGCAAAAACACATTGTTCGCGGGCGCGCGGTCGTAGGCGCAATCCCAGAGATCGCCATGCAGCAGATATTGATGGCTTTGCGGCTCGAAAGCGTAGCCGTGGTGCGGATGAGCGCGCTCGAACATCGTCTTGAGCACGTACATTTCCGGCAGGTTGCGCATGAGCTGGCGCGTGCGCGCGTAGGGAAACCAGATGCTGTCGCGCCAGCCGTAGCCCGAGTGGCAATCGAGTGCAAACGCGAGCGGCCGATGCGCCAGTTCTTCGTCGACGATCCTGAGCAGCGCGCTCGCCTCGGTTTCCATCGCCGCGCCGCGCCGGCCGCGATACCAGGGCAGCCACGAACCCAGGCGCTGGCCGCCGGCGAGGAAAGGCACGCGCTCGTCGGCATCCTGCGGGGCGTTGCGCATGAGATCGACGCCGTTGGGATTGGCGCGGGTGGCGAGCCACATGCCGCCGGGGTTGACGATGGGGCAGCAATAAATTCGCACGGATTTAAGAACCTCGTGCAGGAGGTCATCCCACGCTAGCCGGGAAATCAACGAACGCAGGTACTCCAGAACCAGCCGCGTGCCAATGCGCTCGAGGCCATGTATACCGCCGAAGAAGGCCACCGCCGGCGCCTGTGGGTCCGTCGACCCAATCGAGGTGACAAAAACGTCGAATTTCCGGCCACGCAATTCAACGGACGCAATGCTACGCGTGTCGAACCACGGCGCAGCTTCGTCCAGCAGCGCCTTCAGGTCGTCATACTCTTCGAAGCTGTCGGGCAGGAAGCTGGTCATATGGCGATATGTCCGGCATTAGGTTCGGCCAACGGCGTACCTCGGATGGGAAGCAGGCAGTCTGCCTTATGTTTGTTGCCGTTGCTCGCACAATGATGTGGCGCTAATTGTGGATTGTCGGTGATCTGCCGAACGGTGTCGGGCAGGTTTAATGTTCAAGGCCACCGGTGGCTCAGGGAGCACTTACAAACAGCGCAGGCGCCTGGCTCGCCTGGCGCACTTCGGCCAATTACTTTCGACGCGTATTCACGCTACACCAACCGCAGCGGAAATTCACAAGGCCACACGCACATAGCTACCTAGCTGATAGTGCTAGTGGAGCCACTGCACAGATGGTCAATTGGCGTGAGGACGTTGGTGACAACAACAACATTACTCGCGATCTGACGTCTCCGGCAGACAGTGCGGGCTTTTACTGGGCAATGATGCAGATGGCAAAGTATGCCGACAAACCTTTGAAACTAGAACGAAAAACTGTTCAGGCGAAGAAGCCGGTTGATCATCATCACCCCGATGCCCCTAATCCCATAGTGCAGAAGATTTACTATCACTGTATGGCTTTCAGAGATGCATCAGCTTCGGTGAATCTGCCGTCCGCTGTCGGTGACCCAAACCATCACTTCAATGGATACATTGCTCGATGCGTTGGATTCGCTCAAGCACTGGCTGTTCTTGGCGAAATGATGTTTCCCGATTCATCCGGAAATCAGGTGTTACTATTTCCGGAAGACAGATCCCCGAGGAGAGCGTAAGTGCAAACCAAAATCGCAAAAAAAATTATTTTTGCTTTCAGCATCTTTATCGCCATATTCACGACCAACTCCTTCTCTCAGGAATCGTCAACTACTAGAAAAGTAATAAAAATTGAGAGTTGCACGGTATCGATCATCCCAAACAAAGACGGTCAATTCATATTACCAACCTCAAAAAATGACTTCAAATTTGCCGGATATGAGCAAAACCTAGAAAATTCCAACGATTCTCGAAAATTCGGATTCTCAATGGAATGCCAACGAGGTTTCGATAGTCGAAATGATATCGCGAACGACAATGGTGGCTCATACGACGACAAGTCCGGCCATTGGAGCGCTTTCTATGTGAGCGATCAGGACAAAGAGATGCTGGCCCCGGCGACGAAGATCATAGCCTTCGACTCGCCTACTGGAACCGGGTTTGTGCGGTTAACAGACGATGTAATTGGAGACGAAAAATCACGTGACAGGAAGATTTCCTATTGCGTATTCGACAAACGCGCACATCAAGATCAGGCGATTTGTGGAGATGGAATTGTTATGAAACTATCGAAACCTCAAGAAAATTTCCTACCGGATGCGATTAAAGTATTGCGAAGCCTTCAATTTATAAGCAACACTAATTAAATGTGATTGCCAACTTGAAAATGATAAGCACGATCGCAGTTGACTATTTAAACAGGCGAAGTTACGGTGCTCTGCTCGCGATTTAGGTTTGGGATGCCGCTTGCGAGATACCAGCACGTACTGGTTGAGTCGGATCAGGTCAAGCCGCGGATGTACGTAGTGGGCCCGTTGATAAAGTGCGCGGTCAACACTTCACGCCGGCCCGCATCGTTGTCCTTCGCGGGAATTGGGTAACGTACCCACGTCCCCTCTTAGATGATTTGATCAAACGGGATCGACGACGCGCGGGAAATGACCGTGCAAATCTGGAGCGGCGTGCCGGTCGGGGGGGCTGATGAAGTCTGCGGCGAAGCCAAGCGCATGCGCACTGTTCGGCACGCCGCCGACTGCCTTGTTGACCGCCCGCGAGCGAAACGCCGACGAGATCAGGATCGGTTTGCCGACGAGCAGCGTGCACACGTTTTCGAGCGTTTTCGAGCGCATACGTAAGCCGCCGCAAGTTTGCTAAGGCGGTCGTATCGGGAGTAATCGCCAGGCCGAATCGAGAGGCCGTCTGCGATGCGGTAAATTCTTCGAGCGAAAAATGCGCCGATAACATTTCCATGATCACCCCTTTGGGGGAGCGGAAATCGTGGAAGTCGGAACGCGGCTCGCGATCGACTGATCGACGAACCAGAAGGTAATCGCACCGCTGAAGATGGCAATATGAGGTGCGTGTTGCCATGGATGGGGCCGGTCAAGCCACGCAAGCCGATCTCAGGACTGTAGGCGTGCCGATTTCGAGCGGTCATAACTTGTTGGCCCTCGCAGAAGCAGCAGACCTTTTCGACGAGAGATTTCAAACCGTTCTCGTGGCCGATCACGACCGCCGTGCAATGCGAATTATTTGCCGGGAACTGGGCGAGGTGATTTTATGGTGCGGGCGATATCCAGTGCCAACGAGTACAACAGCATCGAGCCATGGGCGTTCGACAGCACGAAGCGGTCGCGGTCGTTCCAGTGCGAGTTTCGTCGGGTTGTGGTGAAGATGGCCGCCCCACAGCGCGACGGCGATTTCGGTCATGCCCATGGGCATACCGGGGTCTCAAACACGTGTGCGGCGTCACACAGATGTCACGCACGCGAAAGGAAAGATGTCACAACAACGACATCGCCCCGCACATCCGAACTCCGCCAGAACGGCCGCGAACGCGTCTTAGATTGCGTAGTCGTCTAGACGTCGCGACAGCTTCACTCAACCGTCACAGTCGCTTCCTAGAATGGCACCGACTCAACCGTGACTCGCGGCACCGCGCCCGACTCATATGACGAATCGGAATGGAAGCCACGATGGACGCGATACGTATCGAACGCCTCTCGAAGACCTTTAAAGGGGGCGCATCTGCCTGCGGCTGCAAAGCGCTCGACGAAATCAATCTGCGCGTGGGCAGCGGCGAAATGGTTGCGCTGATCGGCGCATCGGGTTCGGGAAAATCCACCTTGCTGCGCCATATCGCAGGCTTTGTAGCCTCCGACCCGCAACCTTCGCAGATCGAAATATTGGGCCGGCCGATCCAGCAGAACGGCCGCATCGTGCGCGAAGTGCGCCGCATTCGCCGCGACATCGGCTTCGTCTTCCAGCAGTTCAATCTCGTGCATCGCCTGACGGTGGAGACCAACGTGCTGATCGGCGCTCTCGCGCGGCTGCCGCTGTGGCGTCGTCTGACCGGCCGTTTTCCGCGCGCCGAACGCGATCTGTCCGCAGCGGCGCTGGCGGAAGTCGGCATCGGCGACAAGGCTGGCGAGCGCGCCGCGAACCTTTCGGGCGGCCAGCAGCAGCGCGCCGCGCTTGCCCGCGCCCTCGTGCAACGCGCACGCCTGATTCTCGCCGATGAACCCATCGCCTCGCTCGATCCGGAATCGTCGCGCCGCGTGATGGACATGCTGCGCATGCTCAATCGCAATCATGGGCTGACCGTGGTGGTCTCGCTGCATCAGGTCAATATCGCCATGCAGTATTGCCCGCGCACCGTCGCGCTGCGCGATGGCCGCGTGGTGTACGACGGGCCGTCCGCCGCGCTCACGCCTGTGCTTTTGCAACAGCTTTACGGCAGCGCTGCGCGCGAATTGCTCGAAACCGACGCAGATCGCGCAGCCATGCAGCACTTTGGCGCACAGCCGAACGCTGCGTGAACACGATCATTCGTTGTCCATAACACGCAAACGTTTACCTTCTCACGAACCGGATCGACTCTCACATGAAACTGCTCCGTTCCATGCTTTCCTGGTGCGCCACCGGCGCCGTGGCGTTCGCCTCGCTCGGCGCTTCGACTGCCCACGCGGAAGACCTGAATTTCGGCATCATTTCGACCGATTCGTCGGCGGTACTCAAACAGCGCTGGCAACCGTTCATCGACGATATGAACCGTCAGACGGGCCTGAACATCCATGCGTTCTTCGCCACCGATTACTCGGGCATCATCGAAGGCATGCGCTTTAACAAGGTACAAATCGGCTATTTCGGCAATGCCTCGGCGATGGAAGCCGTCGACCGCTCGAATGGCGAGATCTTCGCCAAGGTGCTCTACGCCAACGGCGACGCGGGCTACAAATCGGTGCTCATCACCAACGTCAACAGCCGCGTCAAAACGCTCGACGATGTATTCAAGAATCCTAAAGACCTCACGCTCGGCTGGGGCGATCCGAATTCGACGTCCGGCACGCTGATTCCCGGATACTATCTGTTCGCGCAACACGGCCTGAGCGTGAGCGCCACGACTTTCAAGACCGTTCTGCCGTCGAGCCATGAAGCCAATCTGCTCGCAGTCGTCAATAACAAGGTCGATATCGCCACGAATAACACCATCGAGCTTTCGTCGCTGGAAAAGAAGCATCCTGAGCGTTTCGCCCAGGTGCGCGTGCTCTGGACCTCGCCGCTGATTCCGTCCGATCCGCTCGTGTGGCGCAAGGACCTGCCCGAAGCCACCAAACAGAAGCTGCGCGACTTCTTCTATCACTACGCGAGGACCGATCCGCACGAAAAGGCCGTGATGGCCGCGATCACCGGTTACGCCGGCTTCGCGCCCGCTACCGACGCGCAACTGCTGCCGATCCGCCAGATCGCGCTCAACCAGCAGAAAGAGAAAATCACCGCCGACACACATCTCTCCGACGACGACCGCAAGAGCCAGATCGCGGGCATCGATGCGAAGATCGGCGCGCTCAACGCTGCGGCCAAGCCCTAATGAGCACGATGGACTTCGAGGCTTCTTCGACGAAAACAGCGCAATCGCAGGCAGCCGCAGCGGCGATGGCAGCGGGAAAGGCCAAGCGTAGCTGGTCCTCTCTCGTGCTCTGGGCGATCGTGTTCATGTTGCTCGGCGCGGCGTGGCAGGGCGCGGACATGCGCCCGCTAGACCTGATCGCCGATTCGTCGAATATGGGCACGTTCGCGCGCGACTTCTTCCCGCCCGACTTCACCGAATGGCGCACGTACGTCCACGAAATGTGGGTCACGGTGGCCGTCGCGCTATGGGGCACGGTGCTGGCGATCGTCTGCGCGGTGCCGTTCGGGCTGATGTCCGCGCACAATCTCGCGCCGCGCTGGGTGCTGCATCCGGTGCGCCGTTTGATGGACGCATGCCGCGCGATCAACGAAATGGTGTTCGCGATGCTGTTTATCGTCGCGGTGGGACTCGGTCCGTTCGCGGGCGTGCTGGCGCTTTGGGTCCATACGACCGGCGTGCTCGCCAAGCTCTTTGCCGAAGCCGTCGAAGCCATCGATCCGCGTCCCGCCGAAGGCGTGCGCGCAACCGGCGCCACGCCGCTCGACGAAATCATCTACGGCGTGCTGCCGCAAGTCATGCCGCTGTGGATCTCCTACGCGCTCTATCGCTTCGAATCGAACGTGCGCTCCGCGATGGTCGTGGGGATGGTGGGCGCGGGTGGCATCGGCGTCGTGCTGTACGAGGAGATCCGCTCGTTCGACTACGCGCAGACCTGCGCGGTGTTGATCATGGTGATCGCTGTCGTGACCGCAATCGATCTGATTTCCGCCCGCCTGCGTGCCCGCGTGACCTGACGCACGCCGCTTTCCATCGCATCTCTTGGCAGGCGCGAACCGCATCGTTCAAGCGGTTCGCGCCTCGTCGCATTTCTGGCAGCGCAGTGGCGTTCGCTAAAATAATCGATCAAGTCAAAATACCCTTTGCGGACGCCAGCCTTGCGCGCCGCTTTTTGCTCTTTCGTTCTTTCGCTCTTTCGCTAACGCTCAATGGCAAGCTTCGTCGTTCTGCTGGTTCTGCTCTCTGCACTCATGCACGCGAGCTGGAATGCCTTCCTCCACCTCTCGGGCGACCGCGTCTGGCTGCTCGGCATGTTCTCGATTCCCTATCTGCTGGTGAGCGCTGTCGCCGTGTGCGTGCTGCCGTTACCGGCGGCCGGGGCATGGCCGTATATCGGCGCGTCTGCGCTGCTGGAATTCGCCTATTGCTTCACGCTGATCCGCGCCTATCGCAGCGGCGATTTCGGCCTGATCTACCCGATCGCGCGTGGTCTGTCTCCGTTGCTGATTTCCGCAGGTGCGTTCGTGTTCGCGCACGAAAAACTGCATGCGCCCGCCGCTGCCGGTGTCGTACTCGTGTCGCTCGGCATCATGTCGCTGGCGTTGCGGCGCGGCATGCGCTTCTCCGGCGAGAGCGTGCCCTGGGCGCTGCTCACGGGTCTTTTTATCGCAGTCTATTCGCTGGTCGATGGACTGGGCGCGCGCGTCGCGGGCAATCCGCTCAGTTACATCATGTGGGTCTATCTGCTCTGGAACGTGCCGCAGTTCATCGTCGTCTGCACACTGCGCGGCGGCGTGACGCAGATGTTCGTATCGAAGGCCAACGCAGCGCGCGGCATGCTCGCGGGCGTGCTCGCGCTGATCGCGTATTGCCTCGTTATCGAAGCGTTCCGCTATCTGCCGATCGCGATGGTGTCCGCACTGCGCGAAATGTCGTCGATTTTTGCAGTGCTGATCGGCTGGCTCTTCATGAAAGAACAACTGACCGCGCGCCGCATGGTCGCATGCGCGCTTGTGACCTGCGGCGCCGTGCTGATTCGTCTCTAGAGCACGCTATGCTTCCCTGATCCAGCGCTGTCTATGCGCGCCGGATTCGAGCGCGCGAAACGCACACCCCGTTCGTCTGGATGAACGCACATCGCAAAAGGTCTTTGCATAGGGCGCACGCAATAAAACCCCTGCGCCATCACACTATTTTTTAGCATCGATCAAGTTCGGTTAAATCCAGCGCACGCTTATCCGACAGAATTAATGCGAGCGCCTATCCCGACAAGAATCGCTCCTTGTCGATATAGACACTGCATAATTATCGCCATGAGTCAAAACAAGACAATATGCATACAATTCAATGACATTCCATTTCAACAGGAAAAAATAAGTCATTGATTTAACTACATCAATTTAACAAAAGAGTTTTCATTTAACACATGATCGACATAAGTTGCCATCTCAAATAAAGGTAAAATCCGGCCGACAGATTAATCTTATTTATATAAATCTACTTGACCATCTATAGTCGAATTCCGACTGCCTCTCCTGTTTTTCCGCCAGCGCAACCAGGTCAGATTTTTCACAACATTTGCTTGTGATATTTCCACCATTCAATCAGGACAACTATCGATGATCAAGAAAACTCTCGTTTTTGCAGCGGCTACGACCACCCTTGCGAGCGCCGCGCACGCCCAGAGCAGCGTGACGCTGTATGGCCTTGTCGATGCCGGTCTGACCTATGTGAGCAACGAAGGGAACCGCAATTCGCCGGTCTCGCCAACTGGCAGCCTCACCGGCGGCAAGGCAATGTTCGGCATGACCAGCGGCAATCTGCAGCAAAGCCGCTGGGGCCTGCGCGGCGTTGAAGATCTGGGCGGCGGCCTGAAAACGGTCTTCAACCTCGAAAGCGGCTTCAACGTCACGAACGGCAGTTCCGCGAGCAGCGCGCTCTTCAATCGCCAGGCTTTCGTGGGTCTGTCGAGCGACTACGGCACGCTCACGCTCGGCCGCCAGTACGACTCGATGGTCGACTACATCGCGCCGATGTCGGCAACCGGCACGTTTGGCGGCACCTACTTCGCGCACCCGGGCGACAACGACAACCTCAACGCGTCGTTCAGCATCAGCAACGCAATCAAGTATCAGAGCGCCAATTACGCCGGGTTCTCGGCCAACGCGCTGTATGGCTTCTCGAACCGTGCAGGCGGTTTCGCCGACAACCGCGCCTACAGCGTGGGCGCGGGCTACACCAACGGCGGTCTGCGCGTGGGCGCGGCCTATCTGCAACTGCAGGGCCTGAATTCCCGCAACGGCAACGGCGCAGTTCAGAACCTGCCTACGTTCACCACCGCCAACCTGCCGGGCATCCAGAACCAGCGCACCTGGGGTCTGGGCGCGAGCTATGACTTCGGTCCGGCACTCGTTGGCCTCGTGTTCACGCAGAGCCGCTTCCAGGACAACCTCGCAGACGCCTCGGTCAAGTACAACAACATCGAAGTCAACGGCCGCTACAACTTCACGCCGGCGTTCTACGTGGGCGCGGCTTACACGTACACGCAAGGCCTGCGCAACACGCCGGCTAGCGGCACCTCGAACAACCTTTCCGCGCACTGGAACCAGTTCGGGTTGCTGGCCGATTACTCGCTGTCCAAGCGCACCGACCTCTACGCGGAAAGCGTCTTCCAGATCGGCGCAAACAACCAGAACGGCACCAACATGGCGCAAATCAACGGTACCGATACGCCGTCGACGAGCCGCGCTCAGGCCGTCGTGTCCGCCGGTATTCGCCATCGCTTCTAAGCGTTCGAGATTGGGAGCGTGGGCGTAGCGATGCGATCCATCCCGCTACGCCGCACGCGCTCGCGCTCCACAATCAGGTCACTTCCGGTCCGTCGTGCCACGGCCAGCGCGATGGACCCTCTACCCCATCCGCCCAAGATGAGAAAGCCACTTCTTTTGTCCATCGCGCTTCTGGCAAGCGTGGCCGGCTGCTCGAAAGCCCCATCCATTCCCGTTAGCGGTGCTTACTTTCCCGACTGGATTTTCTGCATCCTCGCAGGCGTTCTGCTGACCTGCGTTCTGCGCGCTGCACTGTCGCGCGTGCGCAGCGGCATGCCTCCCGCTCTGCCTTTGCTCGTCTGGCCGGCCTTGATCGTGCTGCTTTCGCTGCTGTGCTGGCTGATCGTCTTCAACTGATTTTCCCGGATTGCACTCATGCCGAGCACGTCGTCTCCCGCTTCGAAGAGCAAGTGGCCCGCTCTCCTTCTTGTCATCGTGACCGTCGCGTTACTGGTGTTCGTGTGGTGGCGCGTGGACACCGCGCCATCGACCGATGACGCCTACGCCTATGCAGACACGATCGACGTCAGCGCCGAAGTACCCGGCCGTATCGTCGAGATGCCGGTGCGCGACAACCAGGCGGTCAAGAAAGGCGACCTCCTGCTGCGCATCGACCCGCGTCCGCTCGCCGACGAACTCGCGCGCGCAGGCGTCGCTCGCGGCGCTGGACGCACAGATCGCGCTGATGCAGCGCGCCATCGACGCCCAGCGATTCAACGCGAAGTCCGTGCAGGCGGTGAGCGAAAAAGCGCGCGCCGCTGCCGCGCTCGCCGCACAAACGCTGCGCCGCACCGAACCGCTGCTCGCGCCCGGCTATGTCTCCGCCGAAGACGTCGATCGCGCACGCACGGCACACGCCGCCGCGCAAGCCGACTCAAATGCCGCGCAACTGCAGTTCCAGCAGGCAAGCGCCGCTGTCGGCAGCGTCGACGCGCTGGTTGCGCAACGCAGCGTGATCGAAGCGGAGATCGCGCTCGCGCAGCATCGGCTCGACATGGCGAGCGTTCGTGCGCCGTTCGACGGCCGCATCGTGTCGCTGAAAACCACGGTTGGCCAATACGCCACGCCCTTGAAACCCATCTTCACGCTGATCGATACGGAGCATTGGTACATCGTGGCGAATTTCCGCGAAACTCAACTCAAGCGTATTCGCACGGGCACGCCCGCCACCGTCTATCTGATGACCGACAGCGGCAGACGCTTTCGCGGCACGGTCGATTCGATCGGCTATGGCGTGTTGCCCGACGATGGCGGCCTCGTGCTCGAAGGCCTGCCGCGCGTACAACGCTCGCTGAACTGGGTGCATGTGGCACAGCGCTTCCCGGTGAAAATTCGCGTCGATGCGCCGGATAACACGCTTTTTCGCATCGGCGCATCGGCAGTCGCACGCCTCGATCTGGACCCCGACAAGCGCAATGGCGCGACCGCACGATGACGCGTTTCGCCACGTCTGACCGCAACCGGGCGCCTACGCTCCCCGATTCCTGCCGCGAAATTCTGCACGCGGAACTCGCACCGTACCCCGGCCGCGCCAACTTCATGCTACGCATGCTGATCGCGAACCTGCTGGTGATCGTGATCGGCATGACCCTGCAATTGCCGATGACGATCCTCGCGGTCGTCTCCGTGATCGGCACGATTCAATCGAACACGGTACTCACGCGCCTGATCGGCGTGCTGACGCTGGTGGCGCTGGCCATGGCGATCGGCACGACGCTCCTGCTCGTGAAGTTCACCTACGACTATCCGCTGCTGCGCATCGCGCTCGCCTCGCTGATCTATCTGGGCTGCATGTACCTGATGCGCGCGATGAAGCTCGGCATCATTTTTTCGGGCGTCGGGCTCGTGGTGATGTACGCGCAATCCATGCTCGATTCGGCGATGCCGCCGGAACTCGTGACGCGCGAAATCCTCTGGGCGATGGTCGCAACGGGTTACGGCACGATCGTCGCGCTGTTCGTCAATCGCTGCATTTTGCCGCGCTCGCCCGCGAAGCAGATGAGCGACGAAGCGCACGCGCAACTCGCGCAGGCCAATGCGCGTCTGACCGCCTGCGCAAACGGCCGCACAGAAGGTCTCGCGCCGCAGCCCCTGCGCACGCTGCGACTCGGCTTCGACAAGCTGCAGAAACTCGCGCAATTTGCCGCCATGGACGCGCCGCACGACGATGCGGGCAAGCTGTATCGGCAAAGCTGGCTGGGCGTGGTGTCGCGCGTGCGTTACGGCGCCAATGCGCTCGCTGCGAACATCATCCTGAGCGTTCCCGCTTCGTTGCTGCGCCATCTTGTGCGGCAGATCGAGGCGCTCGATACGTCCATTGCCGCTCAGGCGCCGTATTCGCTCGATTGCACGCCGGAGCAGCGCGCCGCGCTCGAACGCAATCCTGAAACCGGCGCGATCGTGCGTGCGCTCGATGCTTTCGCCCAGTTCAGTTCCAGCGACAGAAAGCCGCCGGCCGCCGAAGCCAGCACCGCCGACGCCATGTGGCTGCCGGACGCCCGCACCAATCCGCACTACCTGCAGTTCGCGCTCAAGGCGTTGATCGCTTCGCTGATCGCCTACGTGTTTTATACGGCGACGCAGTGGGAAGGCATCCACACGATCATGATCAGCGTCTCGCTGCTGCTTTACCCGACGCTCGGCATGTCGCTGCAACGCATGCCCTTGCGCCTTGCAGGCGCATTGTTCGGCGCGTTGCTCGCGATCTTGCTGACGGTGCTGGTGATGCCGCATCTCGACAGCATCGTCGGGCTTTTACTGATGCTCGCGCCGGTGTTTCTGGTCGGCGGCTGGATCGCAGGCGGGCCCGAGCGCAGTAGCTATATCGGCGTACAGATGATCGGCACCTGTTGCCTGCCGCTGGTGGAAGGTTTCGGCCCGAGCTACGACCTGACCGAAGTGCGCGACCGCGCGGTGGGCATCGTGCTGGGCATCGTCATCAGCGCGGTGGTGTTTTCGTGTCTTTGGCCAGAGAGCGAGCGCGCGGCCATGCGCCAGCGTCTTGCGGCACTGCTTCGGCAGATCGCGGATCTGATGCGCCCGGGTCAGCAGCAACGATCGGCGATCGAGCGCCAGGAGCCGCTCGTACAGGCGTGGACGACGCTCAACGAATGCGAAGCGATGTACGAACGCATCGTCTACGAACGCGATTTCCGCAGCGGTCCGCAAGCCGGGCTGGCAAAGCGCGCTCGCACACTGCTCGATCAGGCACGTCTGATCCTGGTCGCGCAGGACGATCTCTACAGTGCGCTCGCTGCAATAGGCGTGCTGCCGCCGGACGGCACCACGGTCATCGCGAAGGTGCTCGATCAAACCGGCGATGCGCTCGATCACTACGCCGAGGCCGTCGAGCGCAGCGCAGATGCCCGCGCCGCACGACCGGATTCATCGATCGTTGCTCTCGCAACGGTCTTCGAAAAACTCAATCTGCCGCAGCAGGAAAAAGACGCGTTGATGGCGCGTCTGCGTCGGCTGCTGGAATGCGTCGCCGGCTTGCCGGAGAACCCGCTCAAGTCGCCGGCGGCCCCCCCCGCGTTGAAGGACCCGCTCAATGATTGTCAGGAACCTGAGTTTGTCGGTATGCGCCGCGGCCTTATTTGGCGTTTTCGCAGGCTGTGCCTTGATCCGCGACGACAGCGCACCGCACGCGCAGCTTCAGTTATCGACGCCGATCGCCGCCGACATGCAGTTGCCCGCAGGACTGTGGCCCGCCGCGCAATGGTGGACGCGTTACCACGACGCGCAACTCAATACGCTGATGGAGCGCATGCTCAGCGGCTCGCCCACGATTGCCGCCGCGCGTGAACGCATCACGGCCGCGCGCGCGCAGACCGATCTCGCCGGTTCCGGCCTGCTGCCGCATCTGGGCGCGGGCGCGGTCATCAACGTTCAGCATGAATCGTCCAATGGTTTGCTCGGCCCTTATGCGCAGAATTTGCCACGGCTGGGGATAGACGGTCCCTGGTACACCGAAGGGTTAATCGGCGTTGGCGGCAGTCTTGAGATCGACCTCTGGGGGCGGCATCGCGCCCAGGTCGACGCTGCGATGGGCATGCAGCACGCCCACGAAGCCGAACTGGCCACCGCCGAACTCGAACTGACGGCAGACGCGGCACGGCTCTATTACGCCATTTAGGCCGGCTATCAGCTGATCGATCTGCTCAAGGCATCGCAAACGGCGCTCAACTACGCGGTCCAGGCGCATCAGGGCAAGCAGGCGCGCGGTCTTGAAGCGCAGCTGCCGGTACTCGCTGCGCGTAGCGAATTGCTTGGCGTGCAGCGTCAGATCGTGGCCGCGCAGGCGCAGGTCGCGCAAAGCCGCGAGGCGTTGCGCGCGCTCGTACACGCCGCCAGCGACGATCCCTTCGTGCTGCAACCCGTGCCGTTGTCCGTGCCCGCGGCGGGGCTGCCGCCCGATCTGCCGTATCGACTGCTGGCGCGCCGCCCCGATCTTCAGACCTTGCGCTGGTACGTGCAGGCTTCGCTCAGTCAGGTCGACGCCGCCCGCGCCGCGTTCTATCCCAGTCTCGATCTGAAAGCGCTGTTCGCGCTGGACAGCCTGCACATGAACAAGCTGTTCAGCGCCGCGAGCCAGCAATTCAACCTGGTGCCAGGCCTCTATCTGCCGATCTTCGACGGCGGCCGCCTGAACGCCAATCTTCGCAACGAGCGCGCGGCCAGCAACATCCTGATCGAACAGTACAACCAGGCCGTGCTCAACGCCGTGCGCGACGTCGTCGTCAACGGTAATCAGTTGCAGGCGCTCAACGCCGAACGTTCCTTGCAGGACGAAAAGGTACGCGCCGCGCGTTTCGCGCTGGACGCCGCCAGCGCGTCGCATGAACGCGGCCTGGCCAGCCAGCTTGTCGTCGAGCAGGCCAGCCTGCCGGTGATCGCCGAACGTATCGCGCTGCTCGCGCTCGACGAGCGTCGTCTTGGCGGCGACATCGCCCTGATCAAGGCACTGGGCGGCGGCTATGACGGCGCCCGGCCGCTTTCCCAATGACCATTCCGGTCGATAACCCTGGAGTAGACGAAACCATGCAGAAGTTCACCTACCACGTTGCGCAGGTCCTGTCGGCAACGGCCGTATTTCTCGCCATCCCGGCCGCGCATGCCGATACGCAACCGCAATCGGCCAGCGCCAATGCCATCGGCGCCGAAGGCGCCATCAACCTCAGCGCGAAGATCACGCAGATCTACCCGGAGACCAACAGCGTCGCCGTCAAAGGCCCCAAAGGGCACACCGTCGTGTTCGACGTCGATCCCGCCACGGCCGACGTGCACAAGCTGAAGGTCGGCGACGAAGTGGACGTCGCCTATCGCGCGGCGCTGCTCATGGCCGCCGACAAGGCCGACCCCAAGGGCGCGCGCGCACGCGCAACGGCGGAAACCACCGCGCCGGCCTCGAACGGCGTGGTCGTGAAGACGCGCACCGTGCAGATCGTCGCGACGATCCAGGCGCTCGACGTCAAGACGCGCGAAGCGACGCTGGCCGGTCCGCGCCAGACGGTCACGATGGCGGTCTCGCCCGATGTCGATCTCAGCAAGTTCAAGGTCGGCGATAGCATCGCCGCGACCTATGCCGCCGCCATGGCGATCAGCGTGACGCGCAACGGCGCGGTCGTGAAGTAAGCGCACGCAACAAGCGATCCAGAGACGCCCGTCAAAAGGGCGAAGGCTATCCGGCATTGCGCCGTAGCTAGAGAGGGACGAATGAAACAACTCAAAGCGAAAAAGACCGCGCTCGCCGCGATCGTGAGCATGGCCGTGTTCTGCATACCGCTCACGACGGCGCAAAGCGCACCGCCGGCGGGCACACCGGGCGCCGGGCAAACGGCATCCGTGCTGCCGTACCCCGACTTCCATTTCACCGGCAAGATCGGCGAAACCTTCAAGGACTCGGACCCCGCCACCTTCCCGCAGCCGGTGCGCCCGCCCAAAGGCGCGCCCAACGTGCTGCTGATCATGCTGGACGACGTCGGCTTCGGCCAGTTCGACGTGACGGGCGGCGCGGTGCCCTCGCCTGCGCTCGACAAGCTCGCGCACGAAGGGCTGCTGTACAACCGCTTTCACACCACCGCGATGTGCTCGCCAAGCCGCGCGGCGCTCATCACCGGGCGCGATCCGCACGTGGTCGCCAACGGCATCCTGACCGAAATGAGCACGGGCTACGACGGCTACACCAGCCTGATTCCGCGCTCGGCCGCTACGGTGGGCGAGATCCTGCGCCAGAACGGCTACGCAACGGCGTGGATCGGCAAGAATCACAACACGCCGCCGTGGGAAACCAGCGAAGTCGGCCCGTTCGATCACTGGCCGACCGGCTGGAGCTTCGAGTACTACTACGGCTTTAACGCGGCCGATTCGAGCCAGTTCCAGCCAATCCTCTACGAAAACCACACGCGGGTGCCAACCTCCACGGACCCGAAGTATCACCTCACGACCGACTTCGCCGATCACGCCATCGCGTGGATCGAGAAAGAAAAGGCCATTGCGCCGGACAAGCCGTTCTTCCTCTATCTCGCGCCGGCCGCCACGCACGCGCCGCACCAGCCGCCCGCCGACTGGATCGACAAGTACAAGGGCCGCTTCGACATGGGCTGGGACGAGTACCGCAAGGAAACGCTCGCGCGCGAGAAGAAGCTGGGCGTCGTGCCGCAGAACACGGATCTCACCGCGCGTCCTGCCGAGATTCCCGCATGGGATTCGCTCGATCCGAAACAGAAGAAGCTGTACGCGCGCATGATGGAAATCTTCGCCGCCTACGGCGCGCACGCCGACTTCGAAATGGGTCGCGTGATCGACGTGGTGAAGCGTCTGCCGGACGCCGACAACACCATGATCATCTACGTCGTGGGCGATAACGGCGCTTCCGGCGAAGGCGGTCTTGCGGGCATCACCAACGAGCTCATCACGGTCAACGGGATGAAGCAGGACTGGCAGGATGTCTACAAGGTCATGAACGAACTGGGCGGGCCGAAGCACTTCAACCACATGCCGATCGGCTGGGCGCATGCGATGGACACGCCGTTCCAGTGGACCAAGCAGGTGGCGTCGCACTTTGGCGGCACGCGTAATCCGCTGATCATCGACTGGCCGGACGGCATCCGCCAGGGCGGCCAGATCCGCACGCAGTTCAGCCATATCACCGACATCATGCCGACCATCCTCGAAGCCGCGCACATCACGGTGCCGACGAAGGTGAACGGGGTCGACCAGACGCCGCTCGACGGCATCAGCCTGGTGTATTCCTTCAACGATCCGAAGGCGGCCGACCGGCGTCACGAGCAGATGTGGGAACTGCTGATCAACCGCGGCATGTACAAGGATGGCTGGATGGCGTCGTCGCTGGCGTTCAATCCGCTGCAGGTGGTGCGTAAGGACGTGGACATCAACAAGGTGCCCTGGGAGCTTTACAACATCGACGAGGACTTTTCGCAGGCGCACAACATCGCCGCTCAACACCCGGAGAAGCTCAAGGAACTCCAGGCGATGTGGTGGGAGCAGGCGAAGACGCACAACGTACTGCCGCTGGACTGGCGCGGTCCCGAGCGTTTCTCCGACGATCTCACCGGCCGCCCGAATCTTGCGAAGGGCCGCACGAAGTTCGTCTACGACTATCCGCTGGTCGGCTTGCCGGAAGGCTCCGCGCCGGATCTGAAGAACCGCTCGTTCACGGTGACAGCGCAGACGCAAGTTCCGCAAAGCGGCGCGAACGGCATGATCTTCACGCAGGGCGGCTTTACCGCCGGCTGGGGCTTCTATACCCAGAAGGGCAAGCTGGTAGTCACGCACAACTTCGTGGATATGGCGCGCTATCGCATCGTCTCGACCGGCAATGTGCCCACGGGCAACGTCACGCTGTCGTTCCACTTCCAGTATGACGGCGGTGGCCTTGGCAAGGGCGGCACGGTGACGATGTTCGCAAACGGCAAGCAGATCGGCGAAGGACGCGTCGAAAAGACCGTGCCGATGAAGTACACGTCGTTCGAATCGCAGGATATCGGCGAAGACGCGGGCACGCCCGTCGACAACACCTATACGCCGCCGTTCAGGTTCAACGGCAAGATCGACAGGCTGACGGTCGATCTGCAGTAAATCTCGATAGTAAGTCTCGATAGTGAGTCTCGATGCCTGACGAACGCACATTGGCGTTCATGGGCGGCCGCGCGGATTTTCGCAGCGCGGCCGCCCCACCGTAACCGGATGAGCCCTGAATCATGAATCACACACACGTCGATGGCGGTTTTCACGCCATGGCGAAACCCAGTGGATCGGATTGCAATCTCGATTGCTCGTACTGCTTTTATCTCGAGAAAGCCGCGCTGTATCGCGATAGCAACCGGCATCGCATGAGCGATGATGTTCTCGAAGCCTATGTGCGCGACTATATCGCCGCAACGCCGCCGGACCATGAAGTCGTGTTCACGTGGCAAGGCGGGGAACCGTCGCTGCTGGGCCTGGCGTTTTATGAACGCGCGATTGCGTTGCAGCAGCGCTATGGCGAAGGCCGGCGCATCGCCAATAGTTTCCAGACCAACGGTCTGTTAATCGACGAAGCGTGGTGCGACTTCTTCAAGCAGCACGATTTTCTGATCGGGTTATCGCTCGATGGACCCGCGCATCTTCACGACGCGTATCGCGTGACCGTGGGCGGACGGCCTTCGCATGCGCTCGTGATGCGCGCGCTGGACAGGCTCAAGGCGTGGGGCGTGCGTTACAACGTGCTCGCCTGCGTCAATCATCGTAGTTCGCAGGCGCCGCTCGAAGTCTATCGATTCCTGCGTGAGCACGGCGTTGAGTATATGCAGTTCATTCCTGTCGTCGAGCGTGCGCCGGGCGAGCAGGAGCGGGAAATCGGCCTCACCTTGCGCGGCCCTGGCGGCAAGGTACTGTCGGCAGCCGCACGGCCCCAAGCCGACACATCGGTTACCGAATGGTCCGTGCGCCCCGAGCACTACGGCACATTTTTATCGACGATTTTCGACGAATGGATCAAGCGCGATGTCGGCAACATCCATGTGATGAACTTCGAATGGGCGCTGGCGAATTTTATGGGCCGCCCCGGCGCGTCTTGCCATCACCAGCCAACCTGCGGTAAAGCCGTGGTCGTCGAGCATAACGGCGATGTCTATGCTTGCGATCACTATGTTTATGGCGACTATCGGCTGGGTAATCTGGCGCAGAACGATTTTGCGTCGATGCTCGATTTGCCGTTGCAGCAACGTTTCGGCAGAGACAAGTTCGAGGCGTTGCCGCAGCAATGCCTGCGCTGCAATATGCTCAAGGGTTGCTGGGGCGGTTGCCCGAAACATCGCTTCACGCGCTCGACGGAAGGCGAGCCCGGCCTCAACTATCTTTGTCAGGGCTACTACCATTTCTTCAGCCACTGCGTTCCGTGGCTAAAGGCGCTTGCGCAGATCGTCGAAAGCGGCCGGCCAGCCAGCGATATTCTGCAGATGAACGTAACGTTTTCTCGTGCCGTCGAATGATCGCCTGTCACGAATGCGACACGCTCCACCGCAAACCCCGTCTGGCCAGCTGCCGCAGCGCGCGCTGCGCGTGCTGCGGCGCGACGCTTTACCGTAACGCCGCGTCACAACTCGACCGCATCAGTGCGATCACGGTCGCGGCGCTCGTGATGTTTATCATCGCGCAGTCGTTTCCCATCATCGAGCTTGACGCCAACGGCATCCTCTCGACGTCGAGCCTGTTTGGCGCCATCGCCGTGCTGTGGCGCGACGACATGCAGGTCATTGCCGCGATGGTCTTTTGCGCGACTGTGCTATTCCCGCTCACGGAGATGCTGGCGCTTCTCTATGTTCTGCTGCCCGTGCGGCGCGGCGTTATCCCGCCGGGCTTCACACGGGTGCTGCGCACGATCCAGTTCGTGCGGCCATGGGGCATGCTCGAAGTGTTCATGCTGGGCGTGCTGATCACCATCGTGAAAATGGTGAGCCTTGCGCGCGTGATTCCCGAAACCGCGTTATTCGCCTTCGGCGCGCTCACGCTGATGTTCACCGTCGTTGCGACATTCGATGCGCGCCTGCTCTGGGACATCGCCGACGCCTTGCGCGATGCCGCACGCACACACAATCCGCACGCGCAGCGAAACAATCCGCTGCCGGAACCACCACAATGAAATATTTAACCGCCGCCCAAGCCGGCTATTTTTCCTGCCACGCGTGCGGGCGTGTCCAGGCGCAATCGCATGAACGCACGCACCCGCGCTGCCACCGTTGCGGCTCTGCACTGCATCCGCGCAAACCCAACAGCCTGATGCGCACCTGGGCCCTGCTCATCGCCGCTGCGCTGCTTTATATTCCCGCGAACCTGCTGCCGATCATGCATACGGAGTCGCTCGTCGGCAACGAGGACGACACCATCATGAGCGGCGTGGTCTATTTCTGGACTTCGGGCTCGTGGCCGCTTGCGGTGATCGTTTTCATCGCCAGCATTCTCGTACCGATGCTCAAGCTCTCCGTGCTCGCCCTGCTGACATTGACCACGCAGCGGCGCTCGACGTGGCGGCCGATCGAACGCACGAAACTCTATCGCCTTGTCGAATTCATCGGGCGCTGGTCGATGCTGGACGTGTTCGTCGTCACGCTGACCGTTGCTCTGGTACGCTTCCAGTCGCTTGCGGTGATTACGGCTGGGCCCGGCGCCATCGCGTTCGGCTCGGTCGTGATCCTGACGATGATCGCTTCGATGCAGTTCGACCCACGCCTTGATGCCGCAGATGCGCAGCACGCTCGACGAAGCGCGTCAGACCTTCAGCGCCGCGCAGTCCACGCTGCAGCAGGATTCGCCGCTGCAGTCGGACGTGCATCAGGCGATGCAGGAACTCACGCGTACGTTGCAATCCCTTAACGCGCTTTCCGACTACCTGGAGCGCCACCCGGAATCGCTGCTGCGCGGCAAGTCAGGAGACCAGCCATGATGTTCCGACGCGTCCCCTCGATGGCGGCAACCCTGCTCGCGGCCGCCGCGCTGGCCGGTTGCGGGTCGCCCGCCACGCGCTTTTATACGCTCAGCCCGGGCACGCCCGCCACGAGTGGCACGAATGCCACGATCGCGAGCAACCCGCCGTGGCTGATCGAACTCGCGCCGGTGGACGTGCCGCCGCAAGTCGCGAAATCGCAGTTCGTGGTGCAAACCGACGCAAACCAGGTGCGCGTGCTCGAACACGATCGCTGGGCCTCGCTGCCCGGCGACGAAATCCGCCACGCGCTTTCGGGCGACCTCACGCAGCAGCTCGGCACCATCGACGTATATGGCGCGCCGCATGCCGCGGGCGTGCCCGTTTATCGCGTGAGCGTGAACGTGCAGCGCTTCGAATCCTGGCCGGGTTCGCACGTGCTGATCGATGCCGTGTGGAGCGTGCGCGCGCTGGGCGCGCAAACCGCCATGACCTGCCGAAGCGCGCGCAACGAAGCGGTTGGCGAGGGCTATGACGCAATCGTGGACGGACATCGGCGAGCCATCGAGGCGCTCTCGCAATCGATCGCCAGCGGCGTGCGCGCGCTCGCGGCTGCGCCGCGTTCGGGCGCGCGGGCAAGCATCGCCTGCCCGTAAATCGCAGTTGCAGGACGACGACTCGATTTCGATCGAGTCGTCGTCTCTTTCGCCGCCTGGCGTGACGGCGCGCAAAGACCTGAACAGTTCGCTTTGCTAATGTGGTTCATTCCAGAACCGCAAAACGCAAAGCCAACATGTCATCCAAATACGTAGGCATACTGATTATTTCAACGGCGCTGCTCATGTCTGCCTGTTCGACACAGAACGGCAGCATGCTGCCCACGAGCAGCACATCGGGCAATGCAGCCTCGCACGCGCAACTCGAACGCGACGCTCGGGTTGCACTGAACACGCTCTACAAGAGCGTACCGAACGCCCGATCGCTGGGTTCGCGCGCCAACGCGATTCTGGTCTTCCCGGACATGCTGAAAGCGGGCCTGCTGGTCGGCGGCGCGAGCGGCAATGGCGTGCTGTTCTCGCGCGATGGCCAGGTACTCGGTTATTACAATTCGAGCTCGCTGTCGTACGGGTTGCAGGCCGGCGCGCAGAGTTTTGCCGAAGCGCTGTTCCTCATGACGCCCGCCGCGCAAACGTATCTCGATAGCGCCGATGGCTGGTCGATCGGTTCGGGCCCGAGCGTTGTGGTCGCGAACTCGGGCGCGGCGGAAGACTATTCGAGTACAACTCTGCGCTCGGACGTCTACGCCATGATCTTCGCTCAGGCGGGCTTGATGGCAGGCATCGGCGTGCAAGGGCAAAAGATCACGAAGCTCAGTCCTTGAGCGTTGCAGGTCGCGCTACGCGAAGGCCGGCAGCGTAGCGTCAATCGCTTGTGCGAGCGTGTCGAAGGACGGCGCGATTTCCTCGTCCGGCACGCACGCATAGCCGATCAACAAACCCGACGCCGCGCGTTCGCGCTCCGAGTAATAGCCCGACAGCGGACGCACGACGATATTGCGCGCCAGCGCCGCTTCGGCCACGGCGCGGTCGTCGCTGCCTTCGGGCAACTGCATGACCACGTGCAGGCCCGCGTCGCCGCCCATCGCGGGCAACGCGTCGCCGTAGCGGCGCGCGGCGGCGTCGAGCAAAGCCTGACGGCGCTGACCGTACAACGCGCGCATCTTGCGGATGTGCGAAGTGAAATGCCCCTCGGCGATAAATTCCGCCAGTACGGCCTGCTGCAAAAGCTGGCCTTCGCGATAAAGCTCGGCGCTGGCGGTCGCGAAGCTCTCCGCGAGCGATTCCGGCGCCACCAGGTAGCCCACGCGCAAGCCCGGAAACAAGGTCTTGCCGAAGCTGCCCACGTAGATCACCTGCCCGGCTGTATCAAGACCTTGCAGGGACGCGAGCGGCCGGCTGCCGTAGCGGAATTCGCTGTCGTAATCGTCCTCGATGATCCAGCACTGATGCTGGCGCGCGTATTCGAGCAGCGTGCGGCGGCGCGCAAGACTCATCACCATGCCAAGCGGATATTGATGCGACGGCGTGACCAGAATCAGCTTCGGCGGCGGCGCGGCGAAATCGGCGGCGGAAGGGTTGATGCCTTCGCTATCGACGGCAATCGGGCGCGGGTTGAGCCCCGAAACGTGCAGCACGCTGCGCACGCCCCAGTAGCACGGGTCTTCGGTCCAGATGGTGTCGCCGGGATCGGACAGCAGACGCACCGCCAGGTCGACCGACTGGTGGATGCCCGTCGTGATGATGATCTGCTCGGGCGAGCAGCGCACGGAGCGCGAGGTGCGCAGATAGTCGGCCAGCACGTGGCGCAGCAAGGCCAGACCGCCGCCGGGCGCGTAGGTCAGCAGATCGGGGCGCAACGTGCGCCAGTATTTGTTGTGCAATCGGGTCCAGATGCGCGCGGGAAAGCGCGAGACGTCGGGCACGCCCGGCATGAAGGCGCCGCCCTGGCGCTTGGACACGCCCGCGCCCGCGATCAGGCGTGCGCCTCGCGCAGACAATGCGCGGGCTCCCGGACGGTGCGGCTGCGGCAACTGCGCTGGCTGAATCGGGCCTTGAGTCTGCTCGCCAAGGTCATCGCGCAGATCGGTAGCGACGGAAACCGGCGAAATCAGGTTGTTCGACCGCTCTGCGCCGGGCAAAACCTGGCTGTTAGTTGCAATGCTTGAAGATTGGCCCGTAATGGAACCTGATTTGATCGGGGTTTTCACCGATCCGATAGAGCCAATTTCCGCCGCGCCGACGATTTCATCGGGTGAAGTATCGGCGACAAAGGTGCCGCGCCCCGTCGCCGAGGTGACATAGCCTTCGAGCACCAATTGCTCGTAAACCTGCGTGACCGTATTGCGCGCGATTCCCAGCTCAGCCGCCAGCAGCCTCGATGACGGGACTCTCGCGCCGGCCGGCAGCTCGCGCGAGTGGATCGCCTGCTGCAGCAGTTTGTGCAGTTGCCGGTACACGGGCTGGCCGCTGCCGCGCTCGAGCCGCTGGGCCAGCCAGTCGGACAGGACACTCGCTCGCATGGAAATTGGCTCCTAAAGATTGCACTGAATGGCTCTGAATATTAGAGCCAAACGTGAGTATAGTCGCGGCATGGACGGATGCACGACCATCCGGTCCGCCAGTCAACCCAGAACCGAGAGCATTGAAGGAGATGAACGTGAGCAAGAACGCCGATCTGCAGGCCCGCAAGAACGCAATTACCCCGCGCGGCGTGGGCGTGATGTGCGACTTCTACGCTGAGCGCGCTGAAAACGCGGAACTGTGGGACGTCGAAGGCCGCCGCGTGATCGACTTCGCTGCCGGTATCGCCGTGTGCAACACGGGCCACCGCCATCCGAAGATCGTCGCTGCGATCAAGGACCAGCTCGAGCGCTTCACGCACACCGCCTACCAGATCGTGCCGTACGAGTCGTACGTCTCGCTGGCCGAAAAGGTCGCCGCCCGCGCACCGGGCAGCTTCGCGAAGAAGGCCGCGTTCTTCACGACCGGCGCTGAAGCCGTCGAAAACGCCGTCAAGATCGCTCGCGCGTCGACCGGCCGTCCGGGCGTGATCGCCTTCGCAGGCGGCTTCCACGGCCGCACGATGATGGGCATGGCGCTCACCGGCAAGGTCGCGCCGTACAAGCTGAACTTCGGCCCGTTCCCGGCCGACGTCTACCACGCTCCGTACCCCAACTCGGTTCACGGCATCAGCACGGCTGACTCGCTCAAGCACATCGAAATGCTGTTCAAGGCCGATATCGATCCGAAGCGCGTCGCCGCGATCATCTTCGAACCGGTTCAGGGCGAAGGCGGTTTCTACCAGGCACCGGCGGACTTCGTGCGCGGCCTGCGCAAGATCTGCGACACGCACGGCATCCTGCTGATCGCCGACGAAGTGCAAACCGGCTTTGCACGTACCGGCAAGCTGTTCGCGATGGAACATTACGACGTCACGCCGGACCTGATGACGATCGCCAAGAGCCTGGCCGGCGGCATGCCGCTGTCGGGCGTGGTCGGCCGCGCGGAAGTGATGGACGCCGCAGCGCCTGGCGGCCTCGGCGGCACGTACGCGGGTAACCCGCTGGCTGTCGCTTCGGCACACGCTGTCATCGAGATCATCGAAGAAGAAAAGCTCTGCGAGCGCGCCACGAAGCTGGGCGACAAGATCAAGGCCAAGCTCACGGCGATGAAGGCCGAAGTGCCGCAAATCGCCGACGTGCGTGGCCCGGGCGCGATGAACGCCGTCGAATTCTGCAAGCCGGGCACCAACGAAGCCGACGCCGACTTCACGAAGCGCGTGCAAACCGCCGCGCTGAACCGCGGCCTGCTGCTGCTCGTGTGCGGCGTGTACTCGAACGTCGTGCGTTTCCTGTTCCCGCTGACGATCCAGGACAACGTGTTCGACGAAGCGCTGGCGATCCTCGAAGAATCGATCAAGGAAGCCGTGGGCGTGCCGGCGTAAGCCTCGCCTGAGCACCTCACCGCTTTAATCTGAGTCCCGAAACGGCACACCGGCGTTTGCCGCTGTGCCGTTCGTCGTTGTGCCTCGCGCCGGCGACATACCGAATCGAACTGAATAGAAGCATTGCCCGGAGTTCCCAGATGAACCTGAAAGACGCATCGCTGCTCAAGAACGCGGCCTATATCAATGGCGAATGGCAAGGCGCGGAAGACGGCGCCACGCTCGACGTGGTCAACCCGGCCACCGGCGCGCTGATCGGCACGGTGCCGCGCATGGGCGCGGCTGAAACGCGCCGCGCGATCTCCTCCGCCAACGCCGCCTGGCCCGCGTGGCGCGCGAAGACCGCGAAGGAGCGCAGCGTCATCCTGCGCAAATGGCACGATCTGATGATCGAAAACGCCGACGACCTCGCGCTGATCCTCACGACCGAACAAGGCAAGCCGATCGCCGAAGCCAAGGGCGAAATCGGCTATGCGGCCTCGTTCCTCGAATGGTTCGCCGAAGAAGGCAAGCGCGTCTACGGCGACACGATCCCCACGCCCGCCAACGACAAGCGCATCGTGGTGACGAAGGAAGCGATCGGCGTGTGCGCTGCCATCACGCCGTGGAACTTCCCGGCTGCGATGATCACGCGCAAGGTCGGCCCCGCGCTCGCGGCCGGCTGCCCGATCGTGCTGAAGCCCGCTGAAGCCACGCCGTTCTCGGCGCTCGCGCTGGCCGTGCTGGCCGAACGCGCAGGCGTGCCGGCCGGCGTGTTCAGCGTCGTCACGGGCGACCCGAAGGCGATCGGCGGCGAACTCACGAGCAACCCGATCGTGCGCAAGCTCTCGTTCACGGGCTCGACGCCGGTGGGCCGCCTGCTGATGAGCCAGTGCGCCGCAACCGTGAAGAAAGTCTCGCTCGAACTGGGCGGCAACGCGCCGTTCATCGTATTCGACGACGCCGATCTCGACGCCGCAGTCGCGGGCGCGATCGCCTCGAAGTATCGCAACAGCGGCCAGACCTGCGTCTGCACGAACCGCTTCTACGTGCACGACGCCGTGTACGACGCGTTCGCCGCGAAACTGCGCGACGCCGTGGAAAAGCTCAAGGTGGGTCTGGGCACCGAAGCCGGCGTGACGCAAGGCCCGCTGATCAACGAAGCGGCCGTGCTGAAGGTGGAATCGCACATCGAAGACGCGCTCGGCAAGGGTGCGCAGGTGCTGACGGGCGGCAAGCGCCACGCGCTCGGCCACGGCTTCTTCGAACCGACGATTCTCACGGGCGTGACGCCCGCGATGAAGGTCGCGCGCGACGAAACCTTCGGCCCGCTGGCGCCGCTGTTCCGCTTCTCGTCGGATGAAGAAGTGATCAAGATGGCCAACGACACCGAATTCGGCCTGGCTGCCTACTTCTACAGCCGCGACATCGGCCGCGTCTGGCGCGTGGCGGAAGCGCTCGAATACGGCATGGTGGGCATCAACACCGGCCTGATCTCGAACGAAGTCGCACCGTTCGGCGGCGTGAAGCAATCGGGCCTGGGCCGCGAAGGCTCGCACTACGGCATCGACGATTACGTCGTCATCAAGTACCTGTGCATGGCCGGCATGTAAGCCGCCGGAAAAACGACGGGCGCCACCCTGGCGCCCGCGTGGAACTGCGCCAAACCGGCGCGTCGCGAATGGATCGCGGCGCGCCGGTTTGCATTTGTGCGCGAGCTTCGAAGCCGATGCTGACGCTTACTGCGTGGCCTCGACCGGCGTGACCTGCGTGGCGTAAGCGGAAACGAACACGGCGTGAATGGTATCGCCGACCTTGAGCGTCTTGAGATCGATATCGGGCGTGGCCTCGAGGGTCACGGTCTGATAGGCGCCGCGCAGCGTAACCTCGCGCTTTTTCGCGTTGATGTGCTGCACGGTGGCCTGCACCTCGACCTGGCGCGCCGCGCTATAACCCGACGAAGCCGGCATATAGACGCTGGTATCGACACGCTTGCGAATGCCCTTGTCCTTGCCGGTGACCTTTTCCGCCGTCACGAGCAGCGCGTTCTTGTAGAGCACATCGACGGTATCGCCGATATTCAGTTAATCGAAATTACTGACCTGCTCGCTCAGACCGATATCGATATCGTTACCGCGCGGACCACGCAGCGTGACGATACGCGCACCGCGATCGATACCGACGATCTTCGCTTTGAGATGAACGGGCGCCGCATTGGCGATAACCGACTGCGCCTCGCCGGCGAGCGCCGTTTGCGCAGCAGGCGCCGAAGCGGGCTGCTCGTTCTGCGCGAACGAAATGTGCGAAACACCGAAACCCATCAACAGCGCGGCCATCCATACCGAAGTCTTGGTCACTTGCGATCTCCTCATCACGATGAATTCGATTCGTTCAACCAGGCGGGTTGCACGGGGATGTGGAGCGATTCTACGCGGGCGATCGAAAACGGGGATGCAAGTTGAACGGGCGTTGACACAGATTATTCGCCGCGAACTTCGTTAGATTTCGTTTCGCATAAATCGAGAGATCGATATTGAAACGATCACGAGAATTATTGCGTCTTGCGCAACCCAACGAACCCCCACCAATATCTCGAATTCATTCGATATAGCGAGCGGAACGGACTCCCTATCCTGATACCTGTCCTGAAACAACACGTACTGGAGAGAAGCCATGAGCCCGCTTTCACTGCTGATCGATCATTCGCAACTGATGAACCGAGTCCAGACGCTGTATTCGTTTGCGCCGAGCGAAGCAGACAAAGTCGAGGACGAACAAACGATATCGAAGAAGGAAGACGCAAAGCGAGAGGAGCGCCTTGCCCAGATCAAGGGCTTAGTGGGCGGCACCTTGCTGTTCATGCCGTTCCTGATTGCATACGTCGTAGCCTGCGCGAGCCGTTAAAAGGCCACGAGGTGTAAAAATTATGCCCCACGGCGCGCGCAGAGCCGCCGGGTGTGCGGGCGCCTTGTCACAGCGTTGGGTGGTGCGAAGAGCCGGATGCTCCTACACCATTCCCCGCATAAGGCAGGTTGTGGACTGCGTCACACTGGCGGTGTGAGCGGCTTTCTTTTGCTTACTTTTCTTTGCCGCTGCAAAGAAAAGTAAGTGCCGCCCCGCACAGGGGCGACGCCAATAGACCGACACGAAAACAAGAAAATGCCCAAACAAAAAGAGCCGCGACCCCAAAGGCTCACGGCTCCGATCACACCACATCAAACAGCGCAATCAAGGCAAAAAAACCGCCTTAAACGCGCTCAATAGCAATAGCAATCCCCTGCCCGACGCCAATACACATCGTACAGAGCGCAAAACGCCCGCCGGTGCGATGAAGCTGATACATAGCGGTAGTCACGAGACGAGCGCCGCTCATCCCCAGCGGATGCCCAAGCGCGATTGCGCCGCCGTTCGGATTAACACGAGGATCGTTATCCGCGACACCGAGCATACGCAGCACCGCGAGCCCTTGCGAAGCAAACGCCTCATTGAGCTCGATCACATCGAACTGATCGATGGTCATACCAAGACGGGCGAGCAGCTTCTGCGTAGCCGGACCCGGCCCGATACCCATAACACGCGGCGCAACGCCAGCCGTAGCAACGCCGATCACGCGCGCGCGCGGCGTCAACCCAAAACGCTTCGCATTCTCTTCATTCGCGAGCAACAGCGCACAAGCACCATCGTTCACACCCGAAGCATTCCCGGCGGTAACAGAACCCTCCGCCCCAACCACGCCCTTAAGCTTGGCAAGCGCCTCGAGCGACGTCTCACGCGGATGCTCATCACGCGAGAACACCAGCGGATCGCCCTTCTTCTGCGCGATCGAAACCGACACGATTTCCTGCTCGAACGTACCATCGGCGATCGCACGCGCGGCCTTCTGCTGGCTGTGCAGCGCAAACGCATCCTGATCGGCGCGGCTGATCTTGTAATCGACGGCGACGTTCTCAGCCGTTTCCGGCATCGAATCGACGCCATACTGCTGCTTCATCAGCTTGTTGACGAAGCGCCAGCCGATCGTCGTGTCGTAGATCGCCGCATCGCGCGCGAACGCGGTGTTGGCCTTGCCCATCACGAACGGCGCACGGCTCATGCTTTCCACGCCGCCGGCAATCATCAGACCGGTTTCGCCCGACTTCAGCGCGCGCGCGGCAATACCCACGGCATCCATGCCCGAACCGCACAGACGGTTGACCGTCGAACCCGGCACGACTTGCGGCAGCCCCGCCAGCAGCGACGACATGCGCGCAACGTTGCGGTTGTCTTCGCCCGCCTGGTTTGCGCAGCCGTAGATCACATCGTCGATTGCGGTCCAGTCGACATCCTTGTTGCGCTCCATCAGCGCCTTCAGCGGCACGGCGCCGAGGTCGTCGGCGCGAACCTGCGCAAGGGTGCCCGCATAGCGGCCGATCGGCGTGCGAATCGCGTCGCAGATGAATGCTTCCGTCATAAGAGTCTCCTGTCGATTGCGCGCGCCAAGATCAGCGTCGGACGCAATCCCATGCTAAACCGGTTGGGATCGACGGACTGCGCGGGCGAAGAATGGGGTATCGAACGCGCACGTCCTCGTGCGAATTGTTCGAATTGCGAACTCATGGTCGATAATCGAACATTTGGCGCCCATGATAGGCGTCGCGGCGCGCGAGTGTCAAGCAGGGGTAACCGCAGGTGAAGTCTGGGGGCGTGGGGGGATGGGCGGCCGCCTTCGCGGTCACGGCATATCGGCGAACGCCGTCATTGCGGCGATTTCGCTCGACGGGGGAATCAAAACTTGCAACGCGGCATTTGAGGTTGCGGCGTTTGCGTGGACAGGCGGCGGGAACGGGTACTTCGGCTCCGGCATGTTTCTGAGCCGTTCGCGAGTCGCTTCGCTAACCAACTCGTGCAAAGACGTCCGTTCGGCGCCCATTCTGAAAAAATGCGGTTCGATGATCTCGAAGCCCCGGTTATCGAGAGCCTGGTATCGGCGATAAATCCAGTACGCCACGTTATCGGCCATCTGGATAAGCCGGGATGCTCTGGAGTCGAGGAACATGGGAACCTCCGCGAAGTTCCTCAGCTTGCCGCTCGCGTGGCCCGTGTGCTTGAACACGCGATGGAGCGTCTGCATGTTCTGTTCGACGACCGACTTCGACCGATCGAGTATAAAAATACCGCGCGCCGGCTCTCCGTACTTTCGATAGCGATACGCGAGCCAATCATCGAAGCACGTCGCAAGTATCTCGTAGCAATACGGCAAAATTTCGGCTGGCTTCAGCATCGACTTTTCGATAACGGCTGCCATGACACTGACTTTGGACTGCTTATCTTTTAACAGACGCAAAACGTCTGCTGTTGCCTGCGCCCGCTCAACAGGCGAAAACTTCTCCCAACCGTCTTTTGCCGCACGCATCGGACCGGCGTGCAACTCCCGATACTTTCCGTCCGCCTCGAATCGTGCAGCGACAGGATTGATTCGCGATTCCAGCCAATGCGTTTGCCGTTCGAACAGCATGATCCCTCCCAGCACGAAAAACTGGCTATTGGGATCGTCAGGCGAACCGGAGTCGTCCAGGTATGCGAGATACATACAGATTCAGCAGCGCAAATGAAAAGGCCACCCGAAGGTGGCCCTGGAAATCGGTAAGCCGAGTGGAGCAAGCGCCCAGCGCACTGCAAAAAATCATCGGTCAGTACTCTCGACTCACCGAAAAGCTTATCTGAGGCTCACCGCGATGTAAACCCGTCAGGTTTGACGAGTCGCAAGGCGGTGGCACACAGCATGCCTCCTTCTATCGCGACATCATATTCATCGTCACGTTATGCATGACCCACATGGTTCCGAAGATCAGGAACGCCGCAGCCAGCACCGTATAAGCCAGCGACAGCACGTTCCAGCCCTGCCCCGGCGAATTCAGATGCAGGAAGAACAGCAGATGCACGATCACCTGCACGAAGGCGAGCACGGCGAGTATCGTCATGCCGGTGCCCGGCGCGAACGAGCCATGCAGCACCACGCCAAACGCGCCTGCAGTCAGCAGCACCGAGAGAATGAAGCCCGCAGCATAGCTGCCGAGAGAACCATGAGCTTCGCTATGAGAATGAGCCATTAGAGCGCGCTCCCGAGATAGACAAAAGTAAACACGCAGATCCAGACCACGTCCAGGAGGTGCCAGAAGAGGCTCAGGCACGTGAGGCGGCGCACTTCGCGCTCGTCCAGTTGCGGGCGGCGCAGCACCTGCATCATCAGCACGGCCATCCAGACGAGACCGAAGAACACGTGCAGACCGTGCGTGCTGACCAGCACGAAGAACGACGAGAGAAACGCGCTGCGCTGCGGACCGGCGCCATCGGCGATCAGGTGCGAGAACTCGCGCAGTTCGAGCACGAGGAACAGCACGCCGAGGATAAACGTCACGCCAAGCCAGCCGAGCACCGCGCCGCTCTTGCGCTGCTGCGCGCCGAGCATGGCGAAGCCGTAGGTGATGCTCGACAGCAGCAGCACGGCCGTTTCGATCGCCACGCCGCCGATATCGAACAGGTCCTTGCCCGACGGGCCGCCCGCGTACTGGTGCGCCAGCACGCCAAACGTGGCGAACAACGAAGCGAACAGGACGCAGTCCGTCATCAGATACACCCAGAAGCCGAACACCGAGTTCGACGGCGGATGATCGTGATGATCGAGGTCGGCCAGATTTGCCGTATGGGTTTTCTGTAGCATGGCTTAGGCCTCCACTTCCGCCAGTTCGCGCTCGACGGCAACCGCCGCGCGATGGCGCTTCTCTTCGATTTCGCGAACCTTCGCGGCCGGAATGTAATAGCCGTCGTCGTCGCTGAAGCTGCGCGCGGCGATCGTCACGACGATCGCGGCCAGCGCCAGCACGGCCAGCCAGACGATGTGCCACACGCCCGCGAAACCCAGCGCCAGGCTGAACATGCCGATGAGGAAACCCGCCGCGGTGTTCGACGGCATATGAATATCCGTGTACTTCGCCGCGAGCCCCAGACCGCGGCCCGTTTCCTTCATATGCGTGAAGGCGTCGATTTCGTGGACTTGCGGAATAACCGCGAAGTTATAGACCGGCGGCGGCGAAGAAGTCGCCCATTCGAGCGTGCGGCCATCCCACGGATCGCCCGTGACGTCCTGGCATTCGGCCTTGTTGCGATTGACGAAGGCCATCACCCACTGCAGCACCTGGAACACCACACCCGCCGCGATGATCGCCGCGCCGATTGCCGCAACGATGAAGTACGGCTGCCACGCGGGATTGTCGTAGTGGTTCAGACGACGCGTCGCGCCCATGAAACCGAGCACGTAGAGCGGCACGAAGGCCACGTAGAAGCCGACGAACCAGCACCAGAACGATGCCTTGCCGAGCTTTTCATTCGGCTTGAGGCCGAACACCTTCGGGAACCAGTAATGCAGGGCCGCGAGGTAGCCAAACACCACGCCGCCGATGATGGCGTTGTGGAAGTGGGCAATCAGGAACAGCGAGTTATGCAGCACGAAGTCCGCGCCCGGGATCGCCATCATCACGCCCGTCATACCGCCGATCGAGAACGTGACCATGAAGCCGATCGTCCAGAGCACCGGCGCCGTGAATTCGATGCGGCCGCGATACATCGTGAACAGCCAGTTGAAGATCTTCACGCCCGTGGGGATCGCAATCACCATGGTCATGATGCCGAAGAACGCATTGACGTCGGCGCCCGAACCCATCGTGAAGAAGTGATGCAGCCACACGAGGAAGGCCAGCACCATGATCGCGCACGAGGCGTACACCATGGTCTTGTAGCCGAACAGCGGCTTCTTCGAGAACGTGGCCATGACTTCCGAATAGATACCGAACGCAGGCAGCACGAGGATGTACACCTCGGGGTGGCCCCATGCCCAGATCAGGTTCAGATACAGCATGGCATTGCCGCCGCCGTCGTTCGTGAAGAAGTGCGTGCCGACATAACGGTCGAAGCCCAGCAGCGCGAGCGCGATCGTGAGAATCGGGAACGTGGCCATGATCAGCACGTTCGAGCACAGCGCCGTCCACGTGAACACCGGCATCTTCATGAGACTCATACCCGGCGCGCGCATCTTCAGGATCGTCACGAAGAAGTTGATGCCGGTAATGAGCGTGCCCACGCCCGAAAGCTGCAGCGACCAGATGTAATAGTCGACCCCCACGCCCGGACTGAACTGCAATTCCGACAGCGGCGGATACGCGAGCCAGCCCGTTTGCGCGAACTCGCCGACCACGAGCGACAGGTTAATGAGGATCGCGCTGATCGCCGTCATCCAGAACGACAGCGAGTTCAGGAACGGGAAGGCCACGTCGCGCGCGCCGATCTGCAGCGGCACGACGAGGTTGAACAGGCCGACCATCAGCGCCATCGCCATGAAGAAGATCATGATGACGCCGTGCGCCGAGAAGATCTGGTCATAGTGATGCGGCGGCAGATAGCCGGGCGCGTCGAAGGCGATGGCCTGCTGGATGCGCATCATGACGGCGTCGGCGAAACCGCGCACGAGCATGAGCACCGCCACGATGATGTACATCACGCCAATGCGCTTGTGGTCCACGCTCGTGATCCAGTCGGACCAGATGGTTTTCCACTTGCCGGTCACGGTCACGAGACCGAGCACGGCGACCACGATCAGCGCCATGAACGCCGCGGCGCCCATGATGATCGGCTGATCGAACGGGATCGCCTCTAAAGTGAGTTTTCCGAACATGACTGCTTACCCCTTGGTCACGCACGACGGATCAGTGAAGTCCGTGACGTGGCCGTTGTTGTACTTCGCGATGATGTTGTTGAAGAGCTTCGGATCGACGGTCGAGAAGTACTGCACCGGCGCCTTCTCGGTCGGCTGCGAGACGCCCGCGTATTGGTCCATCGACAGGCCGTCGTGCGAGGCCTTGACCTTCTGCACCCACGCGTCGAAATCCTGCTGGCTGGTGGCGAGCGTGCGGAACTTCATGTCCGAGAAGCCCTTGCCGCTGTAGTTGGCCGAAATGCCTTCGTAGTTGCCGGCTTCGTCCGCGACCAGGTGCAGGCGCGTCTGCATGCCCGCCATGGCGTAGACCTGGGTGCCCAGTTGCGGGATGAAGAACGAGTTCATCACCGAATCCGACGTGATGCGGAAGTTGACCGGCGTGCCCACCGGCACGGCCAGCTGGTTCACCGTGGCGATGCCAAGATCGGGATAGATGAAGAGCCACTTCCAGTCGAGCGCGACGACTTCGACGTTGATGGGTTTCACGTTCGACTCGAGCGGCCGGTAGGGATCGAGTTCGTGCGTGGTCTTCCAGGTGAGCACGGCGAGGAACAGGATGATGACGGCCGGAATGGTCCAGACCACCACTTCGATCGCCGTGGAGTGCGCCCACTTGGGCGCGTAGGTGGCGTTGCGGTTGGACGCGCGGTAGCGCCAGGCGAAATACAGCGTGAGCAGGATCACCGGCACGACCACGAGCAGCATGGCCCACGTGGCCGTGGCGATGAGGGATTTTTCGGCCACGCCCACGCTGCCCTTGGGATCGAGCACCGTCAGATTGCCGCTGCATCCCGCGAGCGTGGCGACGAGCCCGCCGCCGAGGGGGATTAACCACCTTTTGAAGGCTTTTCTCTTCATGTTTGCCTGCTATTCCGTTTAACCACTTTGAACGCCTTTACGCACCCGCATCGCTAAAACCGCTATGCAAAATGCACCCGTACCGTTTTTAGCGAAATTCTACGGAAACGACTTATCTGAAAATTTGATCCAGATTAAGGTTTATTCAGGGCGTCAAAGCGCATCCGCCCAGCCGCGACGGAACGACACATATATCTTTCGAATAGCTTTCGCGCGCGGAACAGCCCCGCGCGGCAAGGCGTCGCAGGCGATGGAGCAGCCTTGCCAGGCGAAAACGAGTATGAATGCGGCCTCGCTCAAGACACCGTTCAGCAGCCGATTCACTCCTGTCACAAGCACGGCACACGATTAACCGTCTTGCTTTCGTGAAATCGATCTGCTAATGGGAAATCCGATTTAATTCCCGCGGAAAATAATCAAACCAAAATCGTCAATCTGATTAATCCGCGGGTTAATTGCGAAAAATCAAATAACACGTTTGAACAGCTGCGCCGCAGCGCTTGCTTTTTCCGTCGAGCCGCGCCTCGCGCCGGGTGCCGGTTGGCGAAACAAAGCGCTTGCGCTATCGTCATGGGTTCCTTTCGCGCCGCCTCCAGCCCTTGATCCGACGCCACGACGCCATGAACCCCGCTAACCGCGCCTCGCCCGCCCCCTCCGACGAGCAGACGGATATCCCCGAAAAACCGGGTGACTCCTACGTGCAGTCGTTCGCACGCGGGCTTTCCGTGATCCGCGCGTTCAACGCCGAGCACCCCGAGCAGACGCTCACCGACGTCGCCGCGGCCACCGGCCTCACGCGCGCCGGCGCGCGCCGCATTCTGCTGACGCTGCAGACGCTCGGCTACGTGGAAGCCGACGGCCGGCTGTTCCGCCTCACGCCCAAGATTCTCGACCTCGGTTTCGCCTATCTGACGTCGATGCCGTTCTGGAATCTGGCCGAGCCGGTCATGGAAGAACTGTCGGGGCAAGTGCACGAAAGCTGTTCGGCGGCCGTGCTCGACCGCACCGAAATCGTCTACGTGCTGCGCGTGCCCACGCACAAGATCATGACGATCAATCTGTCGATCGGCAGCCGCCTTCCGGCTTATTGCACCTCGATGGGGCGCGTGCTGCTGGCCGCGCTCGACGAAGACGCGCTCGACGCCACGCTGGGCGCCTCGCCGCTTTACGCCCACACGCCGCGCACGGTCACCGACAAGGACGAACTCAAGAAGATCATCGCCCAGGTGCGCCAACAGGGCTGGGCGATCGTCGATCAGGAACTGGAGGGCGGGCTGATCTCGATTTCGGCGCCCATCCGCAATCGCCAGGGCCGTGTGATCGCCGCGATGAACATCAGCGGCAATGCGCAGCGCACATCGGCGAAACAGATGGTGAAGACGTTCCTGGAGCCGCTGCAGCAGGCGGCCCAGCGCGTTTCGGGGATGGTGTCGCGGCGCACCTGAGCGCGCCAGCGCGCTATTTCGACCAGCGCTTACGCTTAATCGACCAGCGCCTCTGCGTCCTTCGCCGCAAACACCTCGCGCGCGGCGAACAGCGCATTGAGCGCCGCCGGAAAACCGGCGTACAGCGCCATCTGCATGAACACTTCGACGATCTCGTCGCGCGTGCAACCCACGTTGAGCGCGGCTTTGATGTGGATCTTCAGTTGCGGCTGCGCGTTGCCGAGCGCGGCCAGCGCCGCAATCGTGGCGATTTCGCGGGCGCGCAGGTCCAGCTGCGGCCGGCTATAGATATCGCCGAAACCGAATTCGATCAGCAGACGGCCAAAGGCCGGCGCAATCGGCGCGAGCGCCGCCACGACCTTTTCGCCCGCCGCGCCGTCGATCTGCTTCAGTTTTTGCCAGCCCTGCGCGTAGCGGTCCTGTTGCGCGGGCGTTGCGTGATGTCGGTTGTCCATGGCGAATCCTCTTCCTGTCGATGAGTGGATGAATCTTCGTCATGTCGCGCTGCGTTCTCGTACCAGGCGATCTTGTCCGTGATCGCGGCCAGGTTCGCCTGCAATGCCTCGATCCGCGCCAGCACCGCGCTGCGATGTTCCGCCAGCATTGCGCGCCGCGCGTCGTAGGTCGATTCGCCCTGCGCGCGCAGTTCGGCGAACGCGTGGATGGCCGAGATCGGCATCCCCGTCGCCTTGAGGCGCATGACGAACTGCAGCCAGTCCAGATCGGCGGGCGAATACAGCCGGTGACCGGCGGGCGTGCGTCCGATGGCGCGCAGCAAGCCGGCCTGCTCGTAATAACGTAGCGTATGGGCGGTGACGCCGGTGGCCGTAGCCACCTGACCGATCGTCAGAAGGTTTGACATGACGGATCTCAGGTTAGGACTTCGAGTGCACTCTAAGTCAAGCGTCGTCCGCTGTCAGCCTCGAGTCAGCCTTGAATCTGCCTCGAGTCAGCCTTCGATCACTGATGTCGACCAGGTCGCTTCGAAATCAAAACGCATGTCAGCCAGCCTTCCGCCACAAGACCCCGCCCTGCTGCGCCGCCTGCTGCGCGCCAAAGACCGCATCGACGCCGCCTCGCACGAAGCCTGGCCCGTCAGCCGTCTGGCCGATGTCAGCGGCGTCTCCGAAGCCCACTTCGCGCGCGCCTTCAAGCGCGCGTTCGGCATTCCGCCGCACCGCTATCTGCTCACGCGCCGCATCGAGCAGGCCACCACGCTCCTGCGCGACACCGCGCTCAGCGTCACGGACATCGCCTTCGCAACCGGCTGGGAGAGCCTGGGCACCTTCGGCCGCACGTTTCGCGACATCACCGGCCTGAGCCCCAGCGAAGCCCGCCACCAGGCGCAAGCCGATGCCGATACCGCCCGCCTCGAGCGCGTGCCCGCCTGCGTGCTCAAGGCCGCGCAGCGCCCCGATCTCACCAGCGCAGTTTTGGAGAAGCGCCGCCGCGCGGCCGGCGATACAGTGCGGCCATCGACCCACCCAACAAGGAAGAAATCATGAGCGAAGGGATCAATGTCGTTGGTATCTACGTGGACGATCAGGACGCGGCGCTGGCGTTTTACGTCGACAAACTGGGGTTTCGCGTTCACACGGATGTGCGCAACGGCGCGTATCGCTGGCTGACGATCCAGCACCCGGATCAACCGTCGTTCCAGCTCGGCGTGTTTACGCCGGGGCCGCCCGTGCACGACGAAGCCACCGCGCAGACCTTGCGCGCGATGGTCGCCAAAGGCGCGATGCCGCCGCTGGTCCTGACGGTCGCCGACTGCCGCGCGCGTTACGCCGAATGGAAGGCCAGGGGCGTCGAGTTCACGCAGGAGCCGGTGGAGCGCTACGGCAGTATCGACGCGGGGTTTCGCGATCCGGCGGGCAACGGCTGGAAGCTGATTCAGGCAGCGCAACCGGCGTAGGACTCGCCGCAGAAACGCTCAACCCACATCCGCAAACACCAGTGCGAGCCAGTCCGCGAAGGCGCGCACGCGCAGCGATAGCTGGCGCGCCTGCGGAAACAGCACGGAAACCGGCATGGGCGGCGGCGGCTGGTCGGGCAGTACGACGCACAGCTCGCCGTTCGCCAGTTGCTCGCGCACGCGGTAGCGCGGCACCTGCACGATCCCGAGCCCGGCGACCGCGCCCGCCGTGTAAAGCTCGGCGCCGTTCACCGCCACCGGTCCCGGCAGCGTGACGTTGCGCACGCCATCGGGCATCGCGAATTCCAGCGGATGCGCGCGGCCCGAGGCCGGCGAGAGATAGTTGACGGCGCGGTGGCCGTCCGCGAGCGCGTCGATCGAAGCCGGATCGCCGTGCCGCTCCAGATACGCGGGACTCGCCACCGTCACCTGTTCGAGCAGCGCCACGCGCCGCGCGATCATCGACGAATCGCTGAGTTCGCCCGCGCGCAGCACGCAGTCGATCCCCTCGCGCACCAGATCGACGAAATGGTCGCCCGAGCCGATAAACAGCTCGATGCGCGGATAACGCGCGAGAAACTGCGGCAGGCGCGGCATGACGAAATACTGCGCGAGCGTGCCCTGCATGTTCACGCGCAGGCGGCCTTGCGGATCGGTGTCGCGAAAGGCTTCCTCGGTTTCCTCCAGATCGGCGAGCAGACGCGTGCAGCGCTGATAGTAGGCTTCGCCGTCGGGCGTGGGCTTGACCTGGCGCGTGGTGCGCTCCAGCAGGCGCACGCCCAGGCGCGTCTCCAGACGCTTGATCGAATTCGTGACGGTGGCGCGCGGCAGGTTCAGGTCTTCGGCCGCCTGCGTGAAGCTGCGGCGATCGACGATGCGCGTGAAGATCTGCATCTCCTGGAAACGGTCCAAGGGCGGTCTCGTTGGGTTTTCAGAGCAGTTTTGGGGGGCGTCGTCATCTTCTCACGAGCCTGTGAACCGACAAAAATGACCCGCGTCCCGGGTCCGGCCGTGCCGGATCAGCCCTTGAGCACGACGCGCTGCACCGCTGCGACCAGCGCCGCGCCCGCATCTTCGAGCCGCCCGGAATTGTCGATCTGCACGAAAGTGGCGCCTTCGGGCACGACAAAGGGCGCGCGCCGCGCGAGCCGTTCCGCCACCTGCTCCGGCGTTTCCCGCGCCCGCGACGCGAGCCGCGCGGCCAGCACATGCTGCGCGGCGTTCACATGCACGAGCGTCATGCGCTGATAACGCGCGAGCGCTTCGCTCACATAGGCGCGTGAGCCGTTCACCACGACCGTGCAGCCCAGCGCGAGCCACTGCTCGATTTCCACGCCGACGCCATAGCGCAGCGCATGGCTGCGCCACTCCAGCGCGAACAGGCCCTGGCGCGAACGCGCCTCGAATTCGGCTTCGGTCAGGGCGATGTGGTTCTCGCCGCCGCCCTCTTCGCGCGTGATGTAGCGATGCGCGAACACCACGCCCTCCACCGCAAGCCGCTTGCGCGCGTAGCCGAGCAGCGTGTCCTTGCCCGCGCCCGACGGGCCCATCACGTAGACCAGCCGCGAGGTCATGGCTGCACCTGCGCCGGAAAATCGACGCGCTGCCAGAGCACGAAGGGCGCGCCCGGCTGCGACTCGACGTAGATCGCCACGCCGTCCACCGGCAACGCGCCCGCATCGCGCATCTGTGCGTTCCAGGCGTGCATGAGGGCGGCGCGCGTCGGCGCGTCGTCGAGCGAATCGGAGAGCGTCATATGAAAGCGGAATTCGTCGAACACATACGGATAGCCCCAGGTCTCGACGTAATCGCGCTGGCGCGGCGTGAGCGGCGCGTCCAGACGCTTCGCCAGTTCCGCGGGCGTCTGCGCGGCGCGCAGCGATCCGAGCGTGCGCAAGGCGTCGGCGGCGAGCGACTGGAGCGCCTGCGCGCCGGCTTCGTCGGCAGCGCACACGGCAACGAAACGACCGAGCGTGGCCGCTTCGGCCGGCACTTCAAAGCGCGCACGCCGCGCGGCCCAAGCCTGCGTGGCGGCGAGCAGCGCCTGCGGCGTCACGCCATCGGCCAGCCGGAATGGCGGCACCAGCGTGCCGTGCCAGCCGTAGCGCGCGGGCGCCACGGCGAGCGAGGCGAGCGGCTTGTCGATTTCGGCAGGCTGCGGCGGCGCGAGCGCGGCACCGCTTTCAGGATCGCGGCCCAGCCACGCGCAACCGGCGCGCCACCAGACGCTTGCGCGCGGCGGCGCGTAATAAAGCGCGAAGCGCGTGGCCGCGCTCCAGCCTTCTTGCGGCGTGGTCATCGCGTCGCTCATATCTCGTGTTCCACCATCAGTTGCACGCGATCGGCCGCGAAGTGCGTCACGCCGTATTTGATCGCCACGCCTTCCAGATCGACGTCGACATTTTCGACCCACAGCACCGGCTGCTGCCGGTTGATATTCAGGCGCCGCGCCACTTCCGGCTCAGGCAGC
Organism: Paraburkholderia sp. J69-1; assembly: GCF_905220255.1. NCBI lineage: Bacteria > Pseudomonadati > Pseudomonadota > Betaproteobacteria > Burkholderiales > Burkholderiaceae > Paraburkholderia > Paraburkholderia sp. J69-1. The sequence continues at coordinate 226,094 of NZ_CAJMZG010000007.1, forward strand.
ACGCTGCCGATACGGCTCCATTTGCGCAGATAGTCGCTCACGCCGAATTCGGCGAGCGCCTTCGAGGTGCTGTCCACGCGCTCCATGACTGCGGGCAGATCGGCGAAACGCGCGGCCGGATACCAGCTTCGCGCATACGTGAGCGGCACGCCGTCCGACTCGTGCAGCGTTTCCAGCCGATAAACCAGCGCGCCCGCGCGCAGCCCCAGCGCCTTGGCGACCGCAGGATCGGCTTTCACGCGCGACGCAGCCAGCAGCTTGCCCACCGCCGAATGCTGATGGCGCTGCAGATTTTCGGTAAAACGCGTGCGCTTGCCGATGCTGTAATCGATCGCGCCGGGCTGCACGAAGGTGCCGCGTCCCTGCTCGACGCTCACCAGACCTTGCGCGGCCAGCCCCAGCATCGCGCGCCGCACCGTATGGCGGTTGACGTCGAAGCGCTTCGCCAGTTCGCCTTCGCTCGGCAGGCGGCCGTCGTCGCCGAAACCTTTCGCGGCAATTTCCGCCGCCAGAATCTGCTCGATCTGGCGCCACACCGCCAGGCCTGCGCCGCGTTCGAGGGTGCTGTGTGCCGCGTCGTCATTCGATGTCATGGTGCTGTCATTCCCCTCGGTTTCAATAGCGTTTTGCGCATTGTAGTGGCCAAGGCGTGATGGAAATATGAAACGCCTCCCGAGCCCGTGTGGGCTGACTGTAACATTAAACGTCTAGACGTTTAGATGAATAGATGCTTCAATGTTTGCACGTGGCGGCGTCCTGCGGCACGCGCAATCCAGTATCCGGTTCACCCGCTTTTGTCCGTTTTTCCGCGGTTCAATTCCGTTCATGACACAGGAACTCCGATGAACGCATCCTCCGCCCCGTCCACCGCTGCCGCGTCTGCCGCACGCCGCGCCTGGATGGCGGTTCTCGCGCGCACGCCGCGCGCCGAGCTCGAAGCGGCCTTCGCCGCGGCGCTCGGCGACGAGCCGGCGCCTTCTTTCGACTGGCTGCGCGCCCCGCAGATCGGCCTCGCGATGGTGCGCGGGCGCGTCGGCGGCACCGGCAACGCCTTCAACCTGGGCGAAGCCACCGTCACGCGCGCCACGCTGCGCCTGCGTGCGGCGCAAGGCCAGCAAGGCGCCACGGTCGGCGTGGCCTGCCATCTGGGCCGCGACAAGCGCCGCGCCGAACTCGCCGCGCTCGCCGACGCCCTGCTCCAGCAACCCGAGCGCCACGCCCGGCTGCACGCCCAGTTGATCGAGCCGCTGGCCGCGCGTCAGGCGCAACGACGCGCCGCGCGCCGCACCGACGCCGCCAGCACCAAGGTCGAGTTCTTCACGATGGTTCGAGGTGACGCATGAACGAACGCGCCATGACTGCCGATATCGCCGGCACCGCCGTGCACCTGACGCTCGACGTCCTCGCACCCGGTTTCGCCGATCCGGTGCACGACACGCAAGCCGTGTTCCGCACGCTGCTGAACGCGCTCGCGCGCCCCGGCACGATCGAATCGATCGACACGCTGCTGCCCGCCGCCGATGCCGCCACCGACGGCACACCGCGCGCCGGCCTTGCGGCCTTCGCCGCGCTGCTTTCGCTGGCCGATTACGCCACGCCGATCTGGCTCGCCCAGCCCGACGCCGCGCTGGCCGCCGCCCTGCGCTTTCACGCCGACGCGCCGCTCGCCACCGCGCCGCGCGACGCCGCCTTCGCCTATGTGCACGACGCCGCCGCGCTGCCGCCGCTCGACGCGTTCGCCTGCGGCACAGCCGAATCGCCCGAGCAATCGGCCACCGTGTTCGTGTGCGTCGATTCGTTGACCGGCGGCGCGCCGCTCACGCTCAGCGGCCCCGGCATCGAAACGACGCAATCGTTCACGCCCGCCGGCCTGCCTGCGCGCTTCTGGCAGGAACGGGCCGCGCTCGCGCCGCTCTTTCCGTGCGGCATCGACTTCTATTTCGTCTGCGGCGCCCAGCTTGTCGGCCTGCCGCGCACGACTTGCGTGGAGGTGAACTGATGTACGTCGCCGTCAAAGGAGGAGAACGCGCGATCGAGGCATCGTGGCGTCTGCTCGACAAGGCCCGCCGTGGCGACACGAACGTGCCCGAGCTGTCCGTCGCGCAGATTCGCGAACAGATGCGCCTGGCCGTTGCGCGCGTGATGGCCGAAGGCTCGGTCTACGACGAAGAACTCGCCGCGCTGGCGATCAAGCAAGCCGCGGGCGATCTGGTCGAAGCGATTTTTCTGCTGCGCGCCTATCGCACCACGCTGCCGCGTTTCGGCTACACCGTGCCCGTGGAAACGGAGCAGATGGACGTCGAGCGCCGCATTTCCGCAACGTTCAAGGATGTGCCCGGCGGCCAGGTGCTGGGCGCGACCTACGATTACACGCAGCGTCTGCTCGATTTTGCGTTGATGGCCGAAGGCGATAATGATTCGGATATCGAATCAATTGAACAAGCTGAAGAAACGCGCGAAACCGAAGCCATGCCGCGCGTCGTCACCCTGCTGAACCACGAAGGCCTGATCGAGCAGGAAACGGTTGCGGGCGAAGGCGTGGAACCGGGCGATCTCTCGCGCGAGCCGCTGTCGTTTCCCGCCGATCGCAGTGTGCGTCTGCAAAACCTCGCGCGTGGCGACGAAGGTTTTCTACTCGCGATGGGCTATGCCACGCAGCGCGGCTATGCACACTCGCATCCGTTCGCGGGTGAGATCCGCTTCGGCACCGTGGCCGTGGAAATGGTGCTGGACGAACTGGGCGAAGCTGTCGAGATCGGCGAAATCGATCTGACCGAATGCCAGATGATCAACCAGTTCGCAGGCAGCAAGGACATGCCGCCGGCCTTCACGCAGGGCTACGGTCTCAGCTTCGGTCATGGCGAGCGCAAGGCCATGGCGATGGCGCTGGTCGATCGCGCACTGCGCGCCGAAGAACTGGGCGAGACGCTTGCCTCGCCCACTCAGGACATCGAATTCATGCTTTCGCACAGCGACAACGTGGAAGCGTCAGGCTTTGTGCAGCATCTGAAACTGCCGCATTACGTCGATTTCCAGTCCGAACTCGAACTGGTGCGCCGTTTGCGCGCGCAGCATCGCGAAGCTTCAGGCGGCGAGCCGCAAACCGGAGAGGCCGCATGAACGCGCCCGATACATTCGACACCTCGCTGGCCTCGCACGAAACCCAGGCCGCCGACGGCTACAACTTCGCTTACCTCGACGAGCAGACCAAGCGCATGATCCGCCGCGCGCTGCTCAAGGCGGTAGCGGTGCCGGGTTATCAGGTGCCGTTCGCCTCGCGCGAAATGCCGCTGCCGTATGGCTGGGGCACGGGCGGCATTCAGGTAACGGCTGCGATCATCGGCGCGAAAGATACGCTCAAGGTCATCGATCAAGGCTCCGACGATACGACCAACGCGGTGAACATCCGCCGCTTTTTCGCGCGCACGACGGGCGTGGCCACCACGCGCCGCACGAGCGAAGCGACCATCGTGCAGACGCGCCACCGCATCCCCGAAACGCCGCTCACGGAAAAGCAGATCCTCGTCTATCAGGTGCCGATGCCCGAACCGCTGTTCCGGCTCGAACCGCGCGTTGCCGAATGCAAGAAGTTGCACGCGCTGGCCGATTACGGTCTGATCAGCGTGAAGCTTTACGAGGACATCGTGCAGCACGGCAGCATCGCCACGACTTACGATTACCCGGTGACGGTGAACGGGCGCTACCTCACGTCGCCTTCGCCGATTCCTAAATTCGACAATCCGAAGCTGCATATGAACGCCGCGCTGCAATTATTCGGCGCGGGCCGCGAGCGGCGCATCTACGCGATTCCGCCTTATACGCCGGTGAAATCGCTCGATTTCGACGATCACCCGTTCGAAGTGCAGCGTTGGGAACATGCGTGCGCGCTGTGCGGTTCGCGCGAAAGCTTCCTCGACGAAATGATCGTCGACGATGCGGGCAAGCGTATGTTCGTCTGTTCCGATAGCGATTATTGCCACGATCGCCGGGAAGATCAGGATTACGAATCAACAGGAGCGCAGCAATGAATTCCGCAATGACGCCGCTCCTGAGCGCGCGCGGCCTCACGAAACAATATGGCGGGCGCAACGGTTGCCGCGATGTGAGTTTCGATCTGTATCCGGGCGAGGTGCTGTGTATCGTCGGCGAATCGGGTTCGGGCAAGACCACGCTGCTCAACACGCTCGCGCTGCGCACCGAAGCCGATGCCGGCACGCTCGATTACACCAGCGCGAACGGCGAAACGCTCGATCTGCGCACGCTCTCCGAGCCGCGCCGTCGTCTGCTCGCGCGCACCGAATGGGGCTTCGTGCAGCAGAACCCGCGTGACGGGCTGCGCGCGGGCGTATCCGCGGGCGCCAATATCGGCGAACCGCTGATGGCGGTGGGCGCGCGCCACTACGGCCGCATCCGCCAGAGCGCGCAGCAATGGATGCGCCGCGTGGAACTGGACGAAACGCGTATCGACGAACTGCCTTCGGCGTTCTCGGGCGGCATGCAGCAGCGCCTGCAGATCGCGCGCAATCTGGTCACCGGCCCGCGCCTCGTGTTCATGGACGAACCCACCGCCAGCCTCGATGTTTCCGTGCAGGCGCGTCTGCTCGATTTGCTGCGCACGCTCACGACCACGCTGCATCTTTCGGTGCTGATCGTCACGCACGATATCGGCGTGGCGCGCCTGCTGGCGCACCGGCTGATGGTGATGCAAGGCGGCGCGGTGGTCGAATCGGGTCTGACCGATCAGGTGCTGGACGATCCTCAACACCCTTATACGCAGACGCTGGTAGCTTCCGTGCTGCCGGTCTAGGATGAACGCCATGACTCTGAATTCCCAGACCTCCCGCGCGGCGCGCGCGTTCGCCGAGCGCCCCGCGCTCATGCTGCGCGCCGAAGACGTCTGCAAGACCTTCACGCTGCACGGCCAGGGCGGTATCGGCATCGACGCGCTTGCGGGCGTGTCGCTCGACGTGGAGCGCGGCGAATGCGTCGTGCTGGTCGGGCCCTCGGGCGCGGGCAAAAGCACGTTTTTGCGCTGTCTGTACGGCAATTATCTGGCGAGCGGCGGCTCGATTGCGATCCGCGACGATGCCGCGCCCGCGCAGCACCTCGACATCACCGGCGCCGAACCGCACGACGTACTGCGCCTGCGCCGTCATGTCGTGGGCTACGTGAGCCAGTTTCTGCGCGTGATTCCGCGGGTTTGCGCACTCGATATCGTGGCGGCGCCGCTGGTGTCGCGCGGTATCGACGAAGAAGAGGCGCGCGCACGCGCGGCCGCCTTGCTCGAACGCCTGAACGTGCCGCAACGTTTGTGGGCGCTCGCGCCCGCGACCTTTTCGGGCGGCGAGCAGCAACGCGTGAATATCGCGCGCGGCCTGATCGCGCAACATCGCGTGCTGCTGCTGGACGAGCCCACGGCTTCGCTCGACGCGGAAAACCGCGAAGTCGTCGCGGGTCTGATCGTCGAAGCGCGCGAGCGCGGCGCGGCCATCGTCGGCGTGTTTCATGACGAAGACACGCGCGAGCGCGTCGCCACCCGCGTGCTCGCGCTGCAAGCGCCGCGCGTGACTGAGACCGCCGCCGTGGCCTGAGCGTTTCATACGCGTTTTATGTATTTCACGTACCTTCATAGCCTGACTCAAGACTGATTTCTGGAGCCTGACGATGTTGATCAAGAACGCTCGCATCGTGACGCGAGACGACGTTTTCACCGGCACGCTGCATGTCGAAGGCGAGACGATTCGCGACATTTCGCGCGGTTCGACCGCTGCGCCCGAAGCCGAGGACTGGGAAGGCGACTTCCTGCTGCCGGGCCTCGTCGAGCTGCACACCGACAACCTCGAAAAACACCTCGCGCCGCGCCCCGGCGTGCACTGGAACACCGACGCCGCCTTCGTGATCCACGACGCGCAGATCGCCGCCGCCGGCATCACCACGGTGTTCGACGCGCTCGCCATCGGCACGCGTCTGGCCGTGGGCGTGCGCGGTCGCGACGTGCAACTGGCCAGCGCCGCCGCGCTCTCGCGCTTTTCGGAACGCAAGCTGCTGCGCGCCGATCACTTCCTGCACCTGCGCTGCGAGATCGCCACCGAAGACGTCATCGAACTGTTCGATACGCTGAGCGCGCATCCGCTGCTGCGTCTGGCCTCGGTGATGGACCACACGCCGGGCCAGCGCCAGTGGCACGACCGCACGCAATGGCGCCGCTATCAGGAACGCCACGGCAAGTGGACCGACGAGCACGCCGAAAACCTGCTGACCGAAATGGAAACCGAGCAGGAGCGTTACGCGGATGCACACCGCCGCGCCATCGTCGAGCGTTGCCGCGCGCGCAACATCCCGCTGGCAAGCCACGACGACACGCTCGTCGAGCACGTCGAGCAGGCGGCCGCCGAAGGCATCGTGCTGGCCGAATTCCCGACCACGCACGCCGCCGCAGCAGCAGCCAAGCAGCGCGGCATCGCCACGATCATGGGCGCGCCCAATGTCGTGCGCGGCGGCTCGCACTCGGGCAATGTGTCGGCGCTGGAGCTGGCGCAGGCGGATCTGCTCGACATCCTCTCGTCCGATTACGTGCCGTCGAGCCTGCTGACCGCCGCCTTCGATCTCGTCACCAAGGCCGACTGGACGCTGCCGCGCGCGCTCGCCACGGTTTCGTGGGAGCCGGCGCACAAGGCCGGCCTTCACGACCGTGGCGCGATCGAGCCGGGCCTGCGCGCCGACTTTATCCGCGTGACCATGCTCGATACCTTGCCGGTGCCGCGCGCGACGTATCGCGCGGGCCAACGCGTGATTTAAGGGCGTCTACAACGGCTCACGCGCCTGCTGCATCGCATCAAAGGCGTGCCGTCACCGGTTGCGAAACCAACGGCACGCCATCGTTTCGATTTCAACTTCCCTTCATGTGCCGGCGCAGGGCTTTGCACACTCGCTGGCGCATTCTTCCGACTGTTGCGGCAGAGCATCGCAATTCCCTTTTTGCGCACCTGTCCACAGGCCTCGAAACATCGCCTAAAGGCTTGATCCGCAAGACTTTCGAAGCGCCGGCACAAACCGGCGGAGGTTCGTTAGAGCGCTTGTTCGCCTGCCATACGGTATTTCACTAGCGACGCCGCATTTTTGACCGGGTAAGCTTTGCGCCGCCGCTCGCAGCTACGCTTGCGAGGTCAACCGAATCTCCGGTGCGAGCTGCGCCGGGAAAATGCGCCGTGGCGGCACGACCGCACATGGCGCGCCATGAACCATAAGAGGAGTACAAAGAGTGAAGAAACTGCTTGCCACCCTGTCGGTTGCCCTGCTGGCCGTTTCGGCCACTGTCGCCCACGCGAAGGATTGGACCACCGTGCGCTTCGGCGTCGACGCGAGCTACGCTCCGTTCGAATCGAAAGCTCCCGATGGCAAGCTGGTCGGCTTCGACATCGACCTCGGCAACGAGATCTGCAAGCGCATGAACGCCAAGTGCGTGTGGGTCGAGCAGGATTTCGACGGCATGATCCCGGGCCTGAAGGCGAAGAAGTTCGACGGCGTGCTCTCCTCGATGACGATCACCCCGCAGCGCCAGGAACAGATCGCGTTCTCGGCCAAGCTGTTCAACACGCCGACGCGCCTCGTCGCCAAGAAGGGCACGAGCTACCAGCCGTCGGCTGACTCGCTCAAGGGCAAGTCGGTGGGCGTCGAACAAGGCACGATCCAGGAAACCTACGCGAAGGACAACTGGGCGCCCAAGGGCGTCAACGTGGTTCCCTACCAGAACCAGGACCAGGTCTATGCCGACCTGATCTCGGGCCGTCTGGACGCAGCGCTGCAGGACGAAGTGCAAGCCGACCTCGGCTTCCTGAAGACACCGCGCGGCGCTGGCTTCCAGTTCGCCGGCAAGGAAATCCCGACGGGCGCAGCCGCTATCGGCCTGCGCAAGGAAGACGCCGACCTGAAGAGCAAGATCGACAAGGCCATCGCCGACATGATCAAGGACGGCACGTACAAGAAGATCGAAGCCAAGTACTTCGACTTCGACGTGTACGGCGGCTAAGCGGTTTTTCACGCTGTTTCGCTTCGCTGAAAGCCCGGACCCTTGCGGTTCGGGCTTTTTGCTTTTCGGGCCCGGATTCAGGCGCAAAGCCCACGCAGTTCTGTCAATTACGCGGATCGGCTAAGATCATGAACACCGGCCCGCCCGCGGGCCATCCACCCGGTCAAGCCGAACAACGCGCCACGCGCCTCAAACGCCACGCGCGCCTCCATCATGCAAACCCACCACCATCCGTTGATTGCGCCCGCACTGGGCACCGCGCGAGAGATCACGAGTTTCCACTACGGCAAACCCGGCGGCACCAAGGTCTACGTGCAGTCGTCGCTGCATGCGGACGAATTGCCCGGCATGCTCGTGTCCTGGGCGCTGCGCCGCAAGCTGGCCGCACTCGAAGCCGCAGGGCGCATGCGCGGCGAAGTCGTGATCGTGCCGGTGGCGAACCCGATCGGCCTGAACCAGCACTGGCTCGGCCATCTCGTGGGCCGCTTCGAATCGAACACCGCGCAGAACTACAACCGCAACTTCCACGATCTGACGGCGATGGTGCTGCCGCAGGTCGAGTCGCGCCTGGGCGCCGACGCCCACGCCAACCTCAAGGCGATCCGCGCCCTGATGGGCGAAGGCCTCGCCGCCGTGCAGCCGAAGACCGAGCTCGATTCGCAGCGTCTCGCGCTGCAGCGCCTGTCCTATGACGCCGATATCGTGCTGGACCTGCACTGCGACTGGGAAGCCGCGATGCACATCTACACGAACCCCGAACTCTGGCCCGAGGTCGAGCCGCTCGCGCGTTATCTGGACGCCAGGGCGTCGCTGCTCGCGCTCAACTCGATCGGCAATCCGTTCGACGAGATTCACAGCTTCTGCTGGAGCGAGCTGCGCGAGCGCTTCGGCGAGCGTTTCCCGATTCCGCACGGCTCGATTTCGGTGACGATCGAGTTGCGCAGCCAACGCGACGTGTCGCACGAATTCGCCGAGCACGACGCGCAGGCCATCGTCGATTACCTGATTACGCGCGGCGTGATCGACGGCACCGCCGCTGCGCTGCCGCCGCTCGCGCATCCGGCCACGCCGCTCGCGGGCACCGAGCCGATCGTCGCGCCCGCCAGCGGCGTGATCGTGTTCCGCGCGGATTGCGGCGCGTGGATCGACGCAGGCACGCCCGTCGCCGATATCGTCGATCCGCTCACCGATACCGTGACCACGCTGAACGCCAGCGTCAGCGGCGTGATGTACGCGCGTCACAGCGCGCGCTTCGCCACGGCCGGGATGGAGATCGCCCGCATCGCCGGCAATACGCCGATCCGCTCCGGTTCGCTGCTGTCGCTGTAAAGCCGCTCCAAACCTGCTTCACGCTGTATTACGCCCCGGCCCATTCAGCGCCGGGGCGCCGCCCGATCGGGCATTTCTGCCTTTCCCTCGCCGCACGACTATTGCAAAAAACGACGAAATCAGACCGGATAACGTGGCTCGATTCCCATTTTTCGTTGCGACATTTGCGTCATAAAAATAAACAAACGTTCATGCAAATCGGCTGAGCGTTGTTACAAAGCAGAAAATCTTATAACGGTTATTTTGCCGCTCTCCGCTGCAGCAGAAGCCGCTTCAAATTCCCGAAAACCCAATCCCATCAAGGCTTTGTGCCGATTTCGCCGGCGCACAAGCCCACTGTCGCATTCACGCCACATAACCGAGACATTTCAGAGACATATCCTTACTGTCACATTTCTTTCGCTATCGACCCTTAAATTGCAGCGCGATACATGAACTGGTCCACACGAGACCGGAGACCTACTTTCTTTCATCCGGAGAAACAGTTGAAAAAGAAGATTTTGACCACCGCTATCCTCGGCCTGATCGCCGGCTCCGCTCACGCACAAAGCAGCGTGACGCTGTACGGCCTGATCGACGCTGGTGTCAGCTACATCAACCACGTCAAGGACGCATCGGGCGGCAGCTCGAAGGCATTCCAGTACGGTGATGGCGTGGCGCAAGGCAGCCGTTGGGGTCTGCGTGGCTCGGAAGATCTGGGCGGCGGCCTGAAGGCGATCTTCGTGCTCGAAAACGGTTTTAACAGCGGCACGGGCGCAGCAGGTCAAGGCTCGTCGATGTTCGGCCGTCAAGCCTATGTCGGCCTGACGCAAAGCAACATCGGCTCGCTGACGTTCGGCCGTCAGTACTCGCTGAGCACGGACATCCTCGGTTCGCTGTACTCGACCGGTGGCAACACGGTTTCGGGCAACTGGGCATACCACGTCAATGACGTCGACCAGCTCACGTCGAGCCGTATCAACAACGCCGTCAAGTTCCAGAGCGTGAACCTGTCGGGCTTCACGTTCGGCGGCCTGTACGGCTTCTCGAACACGACGTCGTTCGCCGGCGCTCCGACCTCGAGCTCGACCTCGTCGTCGCGCGCTTACAGCTTCGGCGCTAACTACGCATACGGTCCGTTCAGCATCGGCGGCGCGTACACGGACATCACGTACCCGGCTTCGGCTTCGACCACGACCTTCTCGACGACGCTCGCGAACGTCAACACGGCAGGTTCGGGCACGATCCGCGATCTGCGTTCGTTCGGCTTCGGCGGCCGCTACGTCTACGGCCCGGCTACGGCATGGCTGCTGTGGACGAACACGCGCTTCGAGCCGATCACCGGTTCGTCGACGCTGTACAACGCGTACGAAGCAGGCGTCAAGTACGCCTTCACGCCGGCTCTGACGGGTGGCGTGGGCTACACGTACTCGCGCGCTTCGGGCCTGTTCAACGCACACTGGAACCAGGTCAACGGTTCGGTCGACTACGCTCTGAGCAAGCGCACGGACGTCTACGGCCTGGTCGCTTTCGAAGAAGCTTCGGGCTCGTACAAGGGCACGCCGGTTCAGGCGCAGATCGGCGATTCGTCGTCGGGCATCTTCAACACGTCGGGTTCGGGTTCGCAAGAACAGCTCGCCGTGCGCGTCGGTATCCGCCACAAGTTCTAAGCATCGCGCACGCAGCGCCGGCACAGCCGGTGCTGCATGCCATGCCAGCCTGCCGTGCCTCGCACGGCGGCTTCGGGGCATCCTTCGGGATGCCCCTTTTCATTTCATGGCCTTACTTCGCACACGCGCGGGCACGCGCACTCGCGCCTGCGGCGCCGTGCAACCTGCCGCATCGGGCGCCATTCTGGTACGCTGCGCCCTTTCCCTTCGCAGCTTTCCCACCGATGGACCTTCCTTTCAACGAAGCCGGCGTATCGGTCACGCGCAGCACACTGTCTGCCGCGGGACAAATCTTCGCACTACGCGATATCGACGATCTTCGCGTCGTCACGATCGGGCGCAACCGCCTCGTGCCGGTGCTGCTTTCGCTGATCGGCGTGGCGCTCGCGGCTTTTGGCGGCGTGTACAGTTCGGGCGCCGGTCTTGGCTGCGGCGTGATGATGATCGTGGTGGGCTGGCTCGCGTGGATCTGGCAGGAAGTCACGCATCGTCTGATGGTAGTGACGAAGGGCGAAACGCGCGAAGCCGTCGTGAGCAGCGACCGCACGTTTGTCGAGCGCGTCGAACAGGCCGTGCGCGCAGCCAAGGCAGCCAGCGCCGACACGCCGGCGCCGCGCCCCGCCGCGCAATAAACCCCGCCGGTCAGCCTACCTGCTCGACCGGCTTCGTATGCCAGATGTCGCGCGCGTACTCGGCAATCGCGCGATCCGACGAGAACGTGCCCATCCCCGCCACGTTCAGGATCGCGCTCGCACTCCAGCGCGGCGTATCGACGTAACGCTCGTCCGCGGCCTCCTGCGCCTCGATGAACGCGGCGTAGTCGGCCAGCACCAGGTAGTGATCGCCCCAATCCACCAGCGTGTGGAAGATATCCGAATAGCGCGCCGGGTCGCCGGGCGAGAAAAAGCCCGTGCGGATCTGGTCGAGCACGGTGCGCAACTCCGCATTCTCCTCGTAGACCTGGCGCGGCCGATAGCCCGCGCAGCGCAGCGCATCGACCTGATCGGACGTGTGGCCGAAGATGAAGATATTGTCGTTGCCCACCGCGTCGCAGATTTCGATGTTTGCGCCGTCCAGCGTGCCCATCGTCAGCGCGCCGTTGAGTGCGAGCTTCATGTTGCCGGTGCCCGACGCCTCGGTGCCCGCCGTCGAAATCTGCTCGGACAGATCGGCGGCCGGAATGATCACTTCGGCCACGCTCACGCCGTAGTTCGGCACGAACACCACCTTCAGGCGGTCGCCCACCACGGGATCGTGATTGATCTTTTCGGCCACATCGTTGATGAGCCGGATGATGGTCTTCGCCATCCGGTACGCCGACGCCGCCTTGCCCGCGAACACCACCACGCGCGGCACCCAATCCCGTTCGGGCTCCTGCACGATACGGTTGTAGCGCGTGATCACATGCAGCACGTTGAGCAACTGGCGCTTGTATTCGTGGATGCGTTTGACCTGCATGTCGAACAGCGCGTCGGGATTGAAGCTCAGGCCGGTGCGCGCGGCCATGCGCTGGATCAGCCGCACCTTGTTTTCGCGCTTGGCCGCGCGGAACGCGGCCACGAATGCCGCGTCGCCACTTAGTTTGCGCAGGCCGTCGAGCGCGAACAGATCGCTGCGCCAGTTCGGGCCGATGCTTTCATCGACGAGATGCGCGAGCGAAGGACTCGCCTGCGCCAGCCAGCGGCGCGGCGTGATGCCGTTGGTGACATTGGCGAAGCGATCGGGAAAGAGCCGCGCGAAATCGGCGAAGATATCGCGCGTCATCAATTGCGAGTGCAGCTTCGAAACGCCATTGACCTTGTGGCTCGCGACAATCGCCAGATACGCCATGCGCACGCGCCGCTGCCCGTATTCGTCGACCAGCGAAATCCGGCGGATAAAGTCGAGATCGTGCGCGCCTTTATCGCTGGCTTCGCGTAGAAACGCCGCGTTGATATCGAAGATGATTTCGAGGTGACGCGGCAGCAGGCGCGCCAATAGTTCGACGTCCCAGGTTTCCAGCGCTTCGGGCATCAGCGTGTGATTCGTGTACGAAAACACACGCTTGATGTGGCCCATCGCTTCGTCCCACGGCATACCGTGGACATCCACGAGCAGACGGATCAGCTCGGGAATCGCCAGCACCGGGTGCGTGTCGTTCAGATGGACCGCCACTTTGTCCGAGAAACGCCCGAACGTGCTGTGCGTGCGCAGATAGCGGCGGATCAGATCCTGCATCGTCGCCGAAACGAAGAAGTATTCCTGGCGCAGACGCAATTCGCGGCCCGCCATGGTCGAATCGTCCGGATACAGCAGACGCGATACGTTCTCCGAAATATTCCGCGCTTCGACAGCGCGCTGATAATCGCCCTGATTGAAGGCGGAAAGATCGAGTTCTTCGTCGGCGCGCGCGGACCAAAGGCGCAGCGTGTTGGTCGCGCTGGTGGCGTAGCCGGGAATCACCGTGTCGTAGGCCATCGCGTTCACGTGCGTGGTTTCGATCCATTCCACGCGGCCGTCGCGCTGCACCGTGCGCCCGCCGAAGTGCACGGGATATTGCACTTCGGGCCGCGGAAACTCCCACGGATTGCCCGAGCGCAGCCAGTAATCGGGCGCTTCGACCTGCTCGCCGTTGATGATCTGCTGGCGAAACATGCCGTAGTCGTAGCGGATGCCGTAGCCAAAGCCCGGAATGCCGAGCGTCGCCATCGAATCGAGAAAACAGGCCGCCAGCCGGCCGAGGCCGCCGTTGCCGAGCGCGGCATCGGGTTCGAGATCGATCAGCGCTTCCATATCGACGCCCACGCCCGACAGCGCCTCTTTCATCTGCTCATAAATGCCGAGCGCGAGCAGCGCGTTCGAAAAGGTGCGGCCGATGAGGAATTCCATCGACAGGTAATAGACGCGTTTGACGTCCTGGTCATACTGGCGGCGCGTGGTCACCATCCAGCGCTCGACGAGGCGGTCGCGCACGGCGAGCGCAGCGGCGTGCAGCCAGTCCTGCGGGCGCGCGGTCACCGCGTCCTTGCCGACGCCGTACATCAGGCGGTTCGAGATGGAACGGCGCAGCGCATCGGCGCTGCTCTTCAACTGGTCGAATTCAAGACCGACGGCTGTCATCGAATGCCTCCCGGAAAAAGCGGCGCGCGGCGGGATGCCAGGATGGCGGACGCGGCGCGCGGGCGTTCGGGCTGCGCTTGCACATCGCGTGCCGCGCACGGCGGCGATCATTCGCGCGGCGATGCGCGCGGGCACCGTGGCGGTGCATGTCGTCCGCCTGAAAAATGCGGTCTGGCAAGCGCAGATCAGTTTGCAGAGTAGGACATTTTCATGGCGTGCGGCGGCGCGGCATCGCTGCGAGCCGCTTGCGGCGCCCGGATCGCGTCTCCCAATCGAGGCCGATCGCAGCACAGCGACGCGCTGCGGGCCTTCGCATGGCGTGCGGGTGGCGTGCAGGTGGAATCGGCGTTGACTGGCTGTTAGTTGCGATTGATGCGATGGCGCGTCGCGCCTTACAGCCAGCCCACGCTCTGAAGCAAGCGCTGCAGAATCGCCCGGCCTCTGTAACAATTGCGGGATCGTCCGGCGGGCACGCCTGCCAGGACGCTCCGTATCACCCGCATCCCCGCTCACGCCCGAGAATCGCCTTGTCCGAAACCGTATCCGCGCCGAAAGACACCGGCCGCACCGACGCCCCCATGACGGCGAAGAACCGCCGCGCCATGGCCGCCGTGATGCTCGCCGTCGCGCTGGCGACGCTCGACACCGCCATCGCCAACACAGCCCTGCCCGCCATTGCCGCCGATCTGCACGCGGCGCCCGCCGCCTCGGTCTGGATCATCAACGCCTACCAGCTCGCGATGGTCGCCACCTTGCTGCCGCTGGCGGCGCTCGGCGACATCCTCGGGCATCGGCGCATCTATATCAGCGGCCTGGCGATTTTCACCGTGGCCTCGCTGGCCTGCGCGCTCGCGCCGTCGCTCACCGCGCTGGCCGGCGCGCGCGTGCTTCAGGGCCTGGGCGCGAGCGCGATCATGAGCGTCAACACGGCGCTGATCCGCTTCCTCTATCCGCCGCACCGGCTCGGGCGCGGCCTGGGCATGAACGCGCTGATCGTCGGCGTCTCGTTCGCCGTCGGGCCGACCATGGCGTCGCTGATCCTTTCGGCGGGCACCTGGCCGTGGCTGTTCGCGATCAACGTGCCGCTCGGCGTGATCGCGCTCGTGTTCGCAATGCCCGCGCTGCCGCAAACGGCGCGCGGCAAGCACGCGTTCGATCCCGTCGCCGCGCTGCTCAATCTCGTGACGTTTGCTGCGCTGATCTTCGCGCTCGGCGAGGCGGCGCAGCAGGCGCCGGCGAGGGAAGTGCTGGCGGCGGCCGCCGTCGCCATCGTGTTCGGCGCGCTGCTGATCCGCCGCGAGATCGGCCATCCCGCGCCGATGCTGCCGCTTGACCTGTTCAAGCGCCCGGTGTTCGCGCTGTCTTCGATCACGGCCATCTGCTCGTTCGCGGCGCAAGGTCTCGCGTTCGTGTCGCTGCCGTTCTATTTCGAAACCGTGCTGATGCGCAGCCAGGTGGAAACCGGCTTTCTGATGACGCCGTGGCCCGTGGTCGTGGCCGCCGCCGCGCCCATCGCCGGGCGCTTGTCGGACCGCTATCCGCCCGGCCTGCTGGGGGCGATCGGTCTCGCGATTCTTGCCGTGGGCATGGCGTCGCTGGCGATGCTGCCGGTGCACCCGAGCGTGATCGACATCGTGATCCGCATGGCGATCTGCGGCGCGGGCTTCGGCTTCTTCCAGTCGCCCAATCTGCGCGCGATCATGGCGGCCGCGCCGCCCGAGCGCAGCGGCGGCGCGAGCGGGACCGTCGCCGTGTCGCGTCTGCTTGGGCAGACCACGGGCGCGGCGCTGGTGGCGTTGTGTTTCGGGATCGCCGGCAAGCACGGCCCGACGCTGGCGCTCAGCCTGGGCGCGGCGTTTTCGGCAGCGGCGAGCGTGGCGAGCGGCTTGCGGCTGTTCGCACCGTCGCATCGGGCGGTGCGTGGATGAATTCCGTAGGCGGCGCGATCGGTCCGATGCGCCGCCTGCCGGAGATCAGCGCTTGAAGTAAGCCTTCACCGCCGCGACAACCGTGTCGATATCGGCGGCGCTCACATCCAGATGCGTGACGAAGCGCGACGCGTAGAGCATCTGCGTCAGAATCCCGCGCTCCTTGAGCCACGCCTCCAGCGGCGCGCAATCGGCCTGCGGAAACTGCGCGAACACCATGTTCGTGGCGTGCGACATCAGCTTGACCTCGTCGATCTGCGCCAGCCCTTGCGCGAGGCGCGCGGCGTTGGCGTGATCGTCGGCCAGACGCGCGACGTTGTGATCGAGCGCGTAAAGGCAGGCCGCCGCCAGCACGCCCGACTGACGCATACCGCCGCCCAGCACCTTGCGCCAGCGATGCGCCACGTCGATCAGCGCCTGGCTGCCCACCAGCACGGACCCGACCGGCGCGCCCAGCCCCTTCGAAAAGCAGATCGACATCGAATCGAAACCCTCGGCCATGGCCTTGAGCGACTGGTTCGACGCCACCGCCGCATTGAATACGCGCGCGCCGTCCAGATGCGTCGCGAGGCCACGGCCATGCGCGAACTGCGTGGCTTCGGCGACATACGCCGCCGGCAACACCTTGCCGCCGATGGTGTTCTCAAGCGCGAACAGGCGCGTGCGCGCGAAGTGATCGTCGATCGGCTTGATCGCGGCGGCCACGCGCTCGAGCGGGATCGAACCGTCTTCGGCATTGTCGAGCGGCTGCGGCTGGATGCTGCCGAGCACCGCCGCGCCGCCCCCTTCGTACTTATAGGTGTGCGCAAGCTGGCCGACGATGTATTCGTCGCCGCGCCCGCAATGCGCCATCAGCGCGGCGAGGTTGCTTTGGGTGCCGCTCGGGAAAAACAGGCCCGCTTCCTTGCCGGCCTGTTCGGCCACGCGGGCCTGCAGACGCAGCACGGTGGGATCGTCGCCCCAGACATCGTCGCCGGTTTCGGCGCGGGTCATGGCGGCCAGCATGGCCTCGGTCGGACGGGTGACGGTGTCGCTGCGCAGATCGATCATGCAATGGAATCCTCGTAGTGGCCGCGCGGGCTGCGGATGCGCGGCACGGGGCGCCACGCACGTTGGCGTGCGCGGCGATGGAAACCATCGAGTGTATTTTCAAACGGCGCGTCGAGGCAAATCGCTGAAAAAACCGCAATCGCCCCGACGCGCGGGATGCGCGCAGGATCGGCGCAAACCGTTAGCGCGTGAGCAGCGGCAGCGGATCGACCGGCTTGCCGTCACTGCGCACTTCGAACTGCACGCCCGCGACGCCGTTGTTGTCGACGCCCATTTCGGCGATCGGCTGGCCTTGCGAAACGGCGTCGTCTTCCTTCACGAGCAGGCGGCCGTTGTGGCCGTAGGCCGTCACGGTCTGGTCGTTGTGCTTGATGATCACGAGCGGACCGTAAGCTTCGATACCCGAGCCCGCGTAGACCACGCGGCCCGCGGCGGCGGCCTTGACCGGCTCGCCCGGCGCACCGCCGATCACGATGCCAGTGGACTTGCCCGGCACGAAACGCTGCAGGATCGGACCGCGCGCGGGCCACATGAGCGTGAGCGCCGAGCCGACCGGATTGGGCACGGCCACGCCGTTCGCGGCGGGCGCGCTGCTCGTGAACGCGGGCGGCGGCGGCACGGCGCTGCCGCTGCTATAGCCGGCCGGCGGCGCGACGCGCAGCACCTGACCGGGCAGCACCTGCGCGTTCGGCGGCAACTGGTTCCAGCTCGCGAGATCCTGCGGGCGCTGGCCGTAAGCCGACGCGATACGCGAAAGCGTGTCGCCAGGATTGACGCGGTAGTAACCGGCGGGCACGCCGTTGGACGTGGGAGTGGGCGGCGCAGACGGGCTGCTTTCCCAGGGCGTGAGCGTACAGGCGCTGCAGGCAAGCGTGAGTGCAGCCAGAGCCGCGTACGCGCCCGGGTTTCGCCATTGTCGATTCATGTTGCTGTTCCTCGCTGGTTCCTCGCTACGTACGACGGGGATACGTATTTGGATGCGCGTGGGGCCGCCGGCGTTCGCCCGCGAAACCCTCTCCGTTGATTAAGCCGGAATTGGCGAACGGCCCCCATTATATCGTCCCGGGCGCGCGGGCCTTTTTAGCGCGCACGCACGAATGTTTGTTAAATCTTCACAGCCAGCAACTATTTCTTACAGCGACCGGACATACTCCGTATCGTTGATCGCACCCTCGCCTATACTCCCTGCTATCAATTCTGATAATCAGACAATAATTCGACGACACGCCTCTCGTTGTGGTGCAACGTTCCTGAGGGACCCAGGATGAACAAAGCCACTTTTGTTGCCGTGCAACTCAACGTCGAAGATGTCACGGCGTCGCCGGGCCTCGTCGAGTTGTTGAACAACCATCTGGTCTTCGCCGCCGATGTCGCCGAAGCCGCCGACGAGCTGGTCCAGCACGCCAGCGTCGCCCGTCTCTCCGGCGGTCTTGAGGCGACGGTAGAGATTCCGGCCATCGTTATCGAGCGTCTGCGCGATGCGCTCGACACCCTGAGCGGCTACGACGAAACCTGGCTCTTCGCACTCGAACCCGGCCGTGCACTCTTCGACGATATCGCACGCCGCCCTCGCCTGCTGCACTGAGCACAGGCCCATGACTGGCCACGCCGGAGCGCAGCGCATCGATCGCAACGTCGCCCGCTCCTTCTGACCGCCTGCCGAACGCCGCGCCCGCTCTTCTCGCAACGGGTTTGAAGCGGTTGGAAGCGCCGTGCGGCCGGATATTTCTGGGGAAACGCCGTGAAGTCCTTTCTGCATCGCCGTAACGCCGTGCTGTCGGGCGGCGCATCGCATCTCGTTGCCGTGAGCGTCGAGTCCGAGGCGAGTGGCGTCAGTGCCGAGGAAATCGAGCTCGAGCATGGCACAGCGCCATCAGCAAATCCCGGGCCCGAGCGTATCGACGCGCAAGCGCAGGCCGAACTGTCCGCAGACGACGTTACCGACGAAGTTACCGATATACCTGACGCCGGCGCTTCGCCACGGCCGGTTTCCACGCTTCATGCCGTGCCCGCCGTGCCGGCGCATCTGGCCAACCGTCCGGTCCAGCTCGCGGACGGCGCTTCGTTCACCGCCCTCGCCGCCACCGACGAGTTGAGCACCTTCCGCGTATTTCGCTGCTTCGATTATTCGGTGACCCTGCTGTTCCACGCGCGCACGCTGTCGTACTTCGTGGCGATGCATCAGGACAACGCGCTCTGGCATGCCTTCCGTGCCGCCGATCTGGATTCTGCGGGCGCTGTGTTTCATCACCTGGAAGAGCAGGCGACGCGGCTCGCCGATGGTGAAACCCGCCTCGCGCAACTGGCCGCGCAGAATGCGGTGCTCACGAAGCAGATCGAGGAATCGGAGGCGCATGCGGAGAGGCTGCGCGTCGATCTGCAGCGCCATGCGGAGCAGGAACATCGGGTGAGCGCGCGCCAGCATCAGGTGCGCAAGGATGTGGCTCAACTGGAGGCGCAGCGGATCGCGGCGCAGGCTCAACTGAACAAGGCGCACCGCACGATTCATCAGCTAAGCGTGACGAGCAATGAGGGCGTGCCGCATTTGACGGGGCGGTGAGGCGGTGGAAAGCTACCGCCCAAAAAAGAAAAGCGCGGGCCGGTAAGGACCGGGCCGCGCTGGACTGCATGCTGCTACTTCGTACTGCATTTTCTACCTCTACAGCTAACTACACCTGCGGGTACTGCCTGCTGCAACAACTAATGCAACCTCTTTGCGTGCTTCTACTTCTACTTCTACTACCACCTCTACTTCGTACTGCTTACAGCGACTACTTGCTCTCACGCAACAACTACTACTGCTAGTACATCTACTGCGAACTGCACCTCTTTGCTTACTACCTACTGCAACCTCTACTACCAACTACTCAAGCAACAACAACAACAACAACAACAACAACAACTGCGTGCTACGTACTGCAACTGCCTGCAACACCTCTTTGCTTACTGCGACTGCTACTACGTACTGCAACTTCCAGACAAACACTCAAGCTACAACCACAACAACATCAAACTGCAACTGCCTACTGCACCTCTTTGCTTACTGCGACCTGCTACTACACACTGCAACTTCCACTACATACTGCAACTGCAACTGCTAACCACACCTCTGTGCTTACAGCGCCCTGCAACTTCTCACTACAACTACAACTTCAACAACTCGCACTACATTTCCAACCGCCTGCTTTGCGAAGCCACTGGAAACACACGCAGCAACTTCGCTTCAACTCACGACCACGCCCTGCTTAATGGCCGAAATACACTGCCTGCGACGGCGTGACGTGTGCCGGCTGCACTGCCGGACCGCCCGCTTGCGACGTACCGACTGCCGGCGCGCCGTAACCGCTCGTATCGTTGCTTGCCAGCTTTTCCTGGGTCACGCGAGCCTGAGCAGCCTGCAGATTTTCGGGGTAATTCACACGATCAGCCGACGGGTTGTAACCCGCCTGTTCGAGCTGGACCAGTTCGGCGCGCACCTGGGCGCGGGTCAGGCCTTGCTGGCTCGACTGGGCAAACGAAAGCGCCGGAACGACAAGAGCGGCTGCCACGACGACTGCGGGGATAAGCTTCTTCATGATTCGACCTCCATCTGTTTTATTGGCGCTTTCGGGCTGGTGTTCATGTCCGTCTGCGATTGACTGAAGTCTAGGCTCTTATTCGCTCTAGGGAAAACCCTAATTACTAAATACACCGTTGCGAAAACGGTAATAAAAAAGGGGAACCCCGTGGGGTTCCCCTATTCATTCGACAAATACCCGCAACGACTATGCGGGCAATCGCCGCAGTGAGCGCTAACTTAGCCGGTCACTGCCACGCGTCGAAACTAGCCGGTTACGACCAGTCAGCGTGGAAGCTGCCCGGCTTGTCGGTACGCTCGAACGTGTGCGCGCCGAAGAAGTCGCGCTGCGCCTGCACCAGATTCGCGGGCACGCGCTCCGAGCGATACGCGTCGAAGTACGCAACCGCCGACGAAAACGCCGGCACCGGCACGCCCGCCGTCACGGCGTGGATCACCACGTCGCGCAGCGCAGCCTGATAGTTGGCGGCGATATCGGCGAAATAAGGATCGAGCAGCAGGTTGGCCAGTTGCGCGTCCTTCGCGTAGGCGTCGGTGATCTTCTGCAGGAAGCGCGCGCGGATGATGCAGCCCGCGCGGAAGATCTTGGCGATCGTGCCGTACTGCAGATCCCACTTGTACTCGTCCGAAGCGGCGCGCAGTTGCGCGAAGCCCTGTGCGTACGAAATCACCTTCGAGAAGTACAGTGCGCGGCGCACGGCTTCGATGAAGGCGGTACGGTCGCCCGAGAACGGCTTGGTCTGCGGGCCCGCCAGCACCTTGCTCGCAGCCACGCGCTGCGTCTTGAGCGACGACAGCACGCGCGCAAACACGGCCTCGGTGATCAGCGGCAGCGGCGCGCCCAGATCCAGCGCGTTCTGGCTCGTCCACTTGCCCGTGCCCTTTTGCGCCGCGCGGTCGAGAATCACGTCGACGAGATATTGGCCCGTCTCTTCGTCCTTCTTGTCGAAGATCTTCGAGGTGATTTCGATCAGGTAGCTGTCGAGCTCGCCCTGGTTCCACTCCGTGTAGACCTTGCCGAGTTCTTCGTTCGTCAGGCCGACCACCTGCTTGAGCACCGCATAGCTTTCGGCGATCAGCTGCATGTCGCCGTACTCGATGCCGTTGTGCACCATCTTGACGTAGTGGCCTGCGCCGTCCGGGCCCATGTAGGCCACGCACGGCTCGCCGTCCGCCGGCGCCTTCGCGGCGATTTCGGTGAGGATCGGTGCAACCAGATCGTAAGCATCGCGCTGACCGCCCGGCATGATCGACGGGCCCTTGAGCGCGCCTTCTTCGCCGCCCGACACGCCCGTGCCGATGAAATGCAGGCCCGCCTTCGCGAGTTCCTGATTACGGCGGATCGTGTCGGTGAAGTGCGTGTTGCCGCCGTCGATCAGGATGTCGCCCTTGTCCAGCAGCGGCTTGAGCGCTGCGATGGTGGCGTCGGTGGCTTCGCCGGCCTTGACCATCAGCAGAATGCGACGCGGCTTTTCGAGCGACTCGACGAACTCTTCGAGCGTGTACGTCGGCACGAGCTTGCGCTCGGGGAACTCAGCGATCAGCTCATCGGTTTTCTCGCGGCTGCGGTTGAACACCGACACCGCATGGCCGCGGCTTTCGATGTTGAGCGCAAGATTGCGCCCCATCACGGCCAGACCCACCACGCCGATTGCCTGTTTGCTCATGTTGACTCTCCACTTCAATCGATTGGGGTGACGCCCGCGCAGGTCTTGCGAGAGGCGTCGATCGTGCAAGGATAAGGGAAACGCTCCAACGATGCCCGCTTGCGCGCACGGGCCTGCAGCCTTGCTGCGATCGGTTCAGACCGTTGCGCGGCGCGCCTGTCCGCAGGCCTTCGTCGTCACGTCCAGCGCGCGCTTCGTGAGCGCGCACTGCTTATCGAGGGCCGCGATTATCGCTCACTTGACGCTCGATGAGCGCGTGTCGCGGGTCTGCTGCTGCGCTTCCTGACGCTTTTTACGCATTACGCTTGCGAAAAACCACCGTGAAATTGTTCGCCGGCATCGGCACGACGGCCTCGCAGACGAAACCTTCGGCACGCGCGAGCGCGTCGACGGCTTCAAGGTCCCGCACGCCCCATGCCGGGTCGCGTGCGCGCAGATCGGCATCGAACGCTTCGTTGGACGGCGCCGTGTGTGCGCCGTCGCGCCGGTACGGACCGTACAGCACCAGCGCGCCGCCCTGGGCGATGCGCGCGCCCGCGCCTTTCATCAGCGCAATGGTGGCTTCCCACGGCGAGATATGAATCATGTTGATGCAGACGATGGCGTCCACCGCATCGACGGGCCAGGGCTCGCGGCGCACGTCCAGATCGAGCGGCGCGCGCAGATTGACGAGGCCCGCGTGCTCGCGCCACGCCGCGATGGAGGCGCGGGCGCGCGCATCGGCGTCGCTCGGTTGCCAGTCGATGCCGGGCAGCGCGGTGGCGAAGTGCACGGCATGCTGGCCGGTGCCGCTGGCGATTTCCAGCACGGTGCCGTGCGCGGGCAGCGCCGTGCGCAGGACGTCGAGAATGGGCGCGGCATTGCGCGCGGCGGCGGGCGCGCTGAGGCGCAGGCTGGCTTGCGGGTCGTTCATCGGTATCAATGGTTCAGTACAGGCTTTTCTTCATGCGTTCGGCGAGATCGGCTTCGTAACGTTCGACGTCGAAGCCCTCGCCATATTGTTCGTCGCTCACTCGGCGCAACATTTCGCCCGCGCTCGGCAGTTGTGAGCGCTCCACATAACGCGCCGGGTCCCACAGATTCGAGCGCGCGATCGCTTTGGCGCAGTGAAAGTAGACGCTTTCGACGTCGATCAGCAGCACCGAGCGCGGCGGCTTGCCGTCCACGGCGAAACTTTGCAGCAGCGCGGCGTCCAGACTCACGCGCGCGCGGCCGTTCACCCGCAAGGTCTCGCCCACACCCGGCACCATGAACAACAGGCCGATCTGCGGTGCGGCCACGACATTGCGCAGACTGTCGACGCGATTGTTGCCGGGCCGGTCGGGCAGCGCGAGCGTGCGCGCATCGACGACACGCACGAAGCCGGGCGCGTCGCCGCGCGGCGAACAATCCATCCCTTCCGGGCCGCCCGACGCCATCACCACGAACGGCGACAACTCGATAAAGCGGCGGTAATCCGCGTTGATGTAGTCGATTTCCTTACGCAGCGAGCGTTCGTTCGGCTCGCCGTAATGGGCTTCGAGTTCGGCGATGGTGTTGAGCATGGTGCGCTTCCTCGTCGATGGGCGGATCGGTTGGCCGGGGTCCGGCGGGCCGGCGTTGCGGCGTGATGCGATTTTACGAAGGCGATGCAGCGAGGCGCGCCACCAGCGCTTCGAGCGAGGCCGCGCATGGCGCGGCGACCTTGAGCGCGAGCAACGGATCGGCGCGCGTCTTGCCGAGGTTGATGGCCGCGACCGGCTTGCCGCGCTGCTGCGCCCACGCGCAGAAACGGTAGCCCGAATACACCATCAGCGACGAGCCGACCACCAGCACCGCGTCCGCCTCGTCGAGCGCGTCCGAGGCGGCCGCTACGCGCTCGCGCGGCACGTTCTCGCCGAAAAACACCACCGACGGCTTGAGCATGCCGCCACAGGCCGCGCAGGCGGGAATGTGGAACGCATTGGCGCCGTCGAAGTCGAGATGGGCGTCGCCATCGGCGGCCGGTTCGGCGAAGGCGCCCGCGACAGCCGGATTGCGCGCCACCAGCTCCGGCTGCACGGAGGCGCGCGAGTATTGCGCGCCGCAATCGAGACAATGCACATGGCCGATGCTGCCGTGCAGTTCGATAACATCGTGACTACCCGCACGCTGATGCAGACCATCGACGTTCTGGGTCACGAGCGCCCCCACGCGCCCGGCGGCCTGAAGCTGCGCAAGCGCACGATGCGCGCCGTTGGGCTGCGCGAGCCCGACGGTCGGCCAGCCGATCATGCTGCGCGCCCAGTAGCGCCGGCGCCAGCTTTCCGAGCCGAGAAATTCCTGCAAGGTGATGGGCGGCGAACGCTTCCAGGCGCCGTTGTCGTCGCGATAACCGGGAATGCCCGAATCCGTGCTGATGCCCGCGCCGGTCAGCACGAACAGGCGCGGATGGCGCTCGACGAAGGCGTGCAGCGCGTCGAGGGCGGCGGGATCGGCGGCGGTGGCCAATGCGGCCATCGTGGTCAGGGTTTCGACAGGCGGGGCGATATCGGGCATGACTCGGCTCGGGAAACGTGGGTCGTCAGCCGTGCGCTTTCGCGGACTGCTCCGCCTGCCGCGCGGCTGCGCGCTTTTCCCATTCCGCCAGCGCGGCGCGGTAACGGCTCACTTCGTCGTTGTAGAGATCGAAGACGCAGGGGTCGCAGCCGCTTTGGCAACAGGCGTTGTCGTCGGGGCGCTCGGGCGGGAGGGGACGCGGATCGTCCTCGGAATTCACTGGCAGGGACATTGCAGGCAGGCTTTAAGGCGGATCGACTGCCAGTATACGGGAGCGCTGGCATGCACGCCCGGTGCGCCTCGCGCCTTGGCTACGTCTTTATCCGCGACCCACGAAGGGCATCTTGGTCGCCATGATCGTCATGAACTGCACGTTGGCCGCGAGCGGCAGTTGCGCCATATGCAGCACCGCATCGGCAACCAGTTCGACGTCCATCAAGGGTTCGACCGCGATCTCGCCGTTCGCCTGCGGCACGCCATGCGCCATGCGCCCGGCCATGTCCGTCGCCGCATTGCCGATGTCGATCTGGCCGCAGGCGATGTCGTAACGCCGCCCGTCGAGCGAAACCGATTTCGTGAGGCCGGTGATCGCGTGCTTGGTCGCCGTGTACGCGATGCTGAACGGCCGCGGCGCATGAGCCGAAATCGAGCCGTTGTTGATGATGCGGCCGCCGCGCGGGCTTTGCCGCTTCATCAGCGCAAACGCCGCGCGCGTGCAGAGAAACACGCCCGTGAGATTGGTATCGACCACGGCGCGCCAGTCTTCGACCGAAATCTCGTCGATATCCACGGCTTTCGCGTTGCGCCCCGCATTGTTGAACAGCAGATCGAGGCGGCCGAATCGCGCGTGCACGGCTTCGAACAGCGCTTCGACGGCGGCCGCGTCCGTCACATCGCAGGGCGCGGCCAGCGCCGTCTGCCCAGCCGCGTGCGCTTCGGCGGCGAGCGCTTCGAGCGGTTCGGCGCGCCGTCCCACCAGCACCACGGCATATCCGTTGGCCAGCAGCTTGCGTGCGCAGGCGCGCCCGATGCCGCTGCCCGCGCCAGTCACGAGCGCGATTTTCTGTGCCGCTTGCGTGGCTTGCCCAGCTTGCTGTGTCGCATCAATCATCGTCCTTGCCTCCGTTCAGTTAGGTTGCGAGCCGCGCGCGCAGCACATCGACAAACGCCCTGCCCGCCTGCGAATCCATGCCGCCGTCGCGCCACACCGCGAATACGCCGATCGTCAGTTCCGGCTCCACGCGCCGGATCGCCACCGGCTCGCCCGCGCTGCGCGCCGTGATTTCGTCGAGCAGCACACGCCCGACGCCGCGCGCCGCGAGCGCACGCGCCACATACCAGGTCTGCGCCTCGACGGCCGCGAGTTGCCCGTCCACGCCCTGCGTTTCCAGCAGATGCCCGATCGCCTCGCCCAGTGGATCGACATTGCCGATGCCGATCCACGCGCCCTCGACGCAATCCTCCAGCGCGAGCGCTTCGCCCGCAGGCGAAGGATCGTCGGGCGGCGCGACGCACACCACGGCGGTGCGCCCGAGTTCGAGCGCCTCGATGCCGGGCCGCGCGGGCGGATTGAGCGCCACGCCCACATCGAGTTCGCGCGTCAGCAGCGCGTTGAGCAGCTCCGTCGTGTGACGCGTCTGGACCTTGAGCGAGACATCGGGATAACTCGCGCGGAACGCCTCGACGGCCTGCGGAATCAGGCTCATCCCCAGACTGGGCAGGCAGCCGATGCGCAGCAGCCCCTGCGGGCGCAACGCCAGATTGCGTGCAAGATCGCGGATGCTGTCGAGATTCGACTGCAGCTTCTGGGTTTCGGCGAACAGCAATTCGGCTTCGCGCGTGGCTTGCAGACGGCCGTGGGTGCGCGCGAACAGCTTGAGGCCCGCGCTGCGCTCGGCATGCGCGAGCACCTTGCTCACGGCGGGTTGCGAAACGCACAGCAGCTCGGCGGCCTTCGAAAGCGAGCCCGTGCGCATGATCGCGTGAAAGACTTCGATGTGTCGTAGACGCATGAGGCGCGGGCCGCACGCGAGCGCGTCAACAACGGAACGCGCCACGCATGCGGCGAAACAAAAGCGCAAGGATAACGCGTCCGCGCTGCGCGATGCCGGTATTCAGACCTCGAAATCAGACCCGGAAATCCGCCGCCATATCCTCGTCGCTGCGCGCGGAGATCGCGCCCGAGCGCGCGGCCTTCACGAACGCGTCGTAATCGCGCTCCACCTGATCGGCGTAGGCAGCGCCATAGCCCGCGAGCGCTTCGGCGAACTGATCGCTGCGCCCGATATAGGCAGCGATTTCGATCGCCGCGTTACTCGACTTCGCATGCGCGCGCGCCATCGCCCAGCCGCATAAACGTGCGTAGCCCGCGAGCAGGGTGCTATCGAGCAGATCGAGTTCGACGGACAGCTTCATGTCGCGCAACTGGCGGAAATAGAAATGCCGCCCCGAAGGTCCTGTCGACCAGCCGAGAAACAGATCGCTCGCGGCCTGCAACAGCCGCTGGCCTTGCACGACGCGCGCGCCTTCGTGCTTGAACGCGGGCGACTTGAAGTACTGCGAAATCACCGAGCGGCGCGCTTCCTTCACCTGGAGAAACAGCGGCTTGTTGTGATGATCGACGAGCAGCAACACCAGACAACGCGTGCCCACACTGCCCACGCCCACCACCTTGAATACGAGATCCTGAAGATCGAAATGCTCGACCAGTTCGCGGCGATCGGGCGCGAGTGTCTTCAGATACGCCTCGTACATCGGCGTGATGAGCTGACGCCAGTCGCCGAGCGTGAGCCAGTTGTCCTCGGATTCGTAGAGCGAGTTCGGGCCGTGTACGTGAAAGAGCGCGGGCGGTGCATCGCGTATCGTCCAGTGCGCGCCGTCGTGATACGCCAGCTTTTCCAGCATGCTTTCGTGCGTGCGGCCCGCGGCCTTTTCCATGCCGCGTCGAATCAGGCGGCGGCCGTCCGGCGTGAGCGCGCTTTCGGCCATACGGTCGAAGGTGATCTTGTCGTACCAGAGTTCGAGCGCGCCATATTCCGAGTACTGACGCATGCGGTCGCGATAGGTGTTCACCACCGTCATCACCAGATCTTCGGCCACGCCGCGTGAATAGCGCATATGCCGCGCCGCCACCACGAAGCTCGCCACCAGCCGCTTCAGATCCCATTCCCAGGGAGCGGGCGCGACTTCGTCGAAATCGTTGAGATCGAAGACAAGCTGGCGCTCGGGCGTGGCGAAGCCGCCGAAGTTCAGCAGATGGCCATCGCCGCAAATCTGCATCGACATGCCGGTGTTCGGCACCTGCGCAAGATCGTGCGCCTGCAACACGGCGCTGCCGCGAAAGAACGTGAACGGCGAAACAATCATGCGCCCGTAGCGTAGCGGCACGAGGTTGGGCACGCGGCCCTCGCTGCTTTGCTGGAGTATTTCGAGCGGATCGCGCTTGAGGTCGCCCACCAGCCGGTGGCCCGAGCGCTTCGCCTTTTCGCGTGCGGCACGCCCGGCCGCTTCGCGTTCCGCAACGGTCTTTCCATTCATGAACTGCTCCCGTTCTTGAGGGTGTTCGTGGATGCCGTGATTCGTCCCGCATCGGCGCCTGCATCGTTCGATGCCGACACGCGCGCCTGCCGTATTTAAGCCCGTGGCCCTCTTTTACGCAAGCCGGACACCGCCCGCGCACCGCACGCCCCGCTCGTGTACCGTGCGCTGTGGACGCCGCTCGCGGGGACGGCGTCACGGTCTGCACACGGCGCACGCCCAGATGTAGCCCCTGGCGCGGCTCAGGCTCGACCTTCGCCGCATTGCGAGGCCTTGATGAATGTCGATGTCTACGGAACGCTGGTGGCCGCGTCGCTCGTCCTGCTGCTCGGCAACCGGCTCGTGGCCGCCTTGCCCTTGCTGCGCAAATGGACAATTCCCGAACCGGTGGCGGGCGGCCTTGTCGCCGCACTCGTGCTGTTCGGTTTGCATTCGTTCGCGCATCTCGACGTGAGTTTCGACGCTTCGCTGCAAACGCCGCTGATGCTGGCGTTCTTCGCGACCATCGGCCTGAACGCGAATCTCGCGAGCCTCAAGGCGGGTGGCCCGATGCTCGCGCGCTTCCTGGTCATCGTAGTGGGACTGCTGCTGTTGCAGAACACGCTAGGCATTACGCTCGCCTACGCACTGGGCGTCGATCCGCTGTTCGGACTGCTGGGCGGATCGGTTTCGCTGTCGGGCGGACATGGCACGGGCGCGGCGTGGGGCAAGGTCTTCACCGAACATCACGGCCTGCAATCCGCGACGGAAGCCGCGATTGCGTGCGCAACCTTCGGCCTGGTGATGGGCGGGATTCTTGGCGGCCCGGTGGCGCAGCGTCTGCTCAAGCGGCTCGGGCGCGATGAAGGCATCTCGACCGACAACCCTGCACACGACGCCCAGGCCTTCGAAAAACCCCAAGCCGAACAACCGACCACCGCCGCCGCTTTCATCGAAACGCTCACGCTGATCGCCATCAGTCTCGCGCTGGGCAACCTCATCGCGCAGTGGCTCACGGGCACGCCCGCGGAATTGCCCGCGTTCGTCTGCGTGCTGTTCGTGGCCGTGCTGCTCGCCAACGGTCTAGCGCTGCTCGGGCGTCCCGTTGCCGGACATGCCGTGGCGCTGATCGGCAATGTCAGCCTCGCGCTCTTTCTGGCGATGGCGCTCATGACGCTGCGCCTGTGGGATCTCGCCGCGCTCGCGCTGCCGGTGTTCTCCATCCTCGTCGCGCAGACCGTGCTGATGGTGCTCTACGCGATGTTCGTGACCTTCCGCGTGATGGGCGCGAATTACGACGCCGTGGTGCTCGCGGCCGGCCATTGCGGTTTCGGCCTGGGCGCGACGCCCACCGCCATCGCCAATATGCAGGCCGTGACGGCGCGCTTCGGCCATTCGCATCTGGCGTTTCTGGTCGTGCCGATGGTGGCGGCGTTCTTCATCGATATCGCCAACGCCATCGTCATCAAGCTGTTTCTGGCGCTGCCTTTCTTCCACTAAGCGCCTCATTAACCATAAGTCTTTCTGGATGATGCAGAGGAGAAACTTTAACTGTCGTTAATCGACCGCGCCCCCTATGCTCGAATCATCGTCCGTCGGCGCTGCACGTGCGCGCTCAATCGATGGACACGCGGTTTTCAACGTCATTGGGGAATCACATGAAGATCTGCATCTTCGGAGCGGGCGCGATAGGCGGGATGATGGGCGTGCAGCTCGCACGCGCAGGCGCGGACGTGAGCTTTGTGGCACGCGGCCCGCATCTGGCCGCCATGCGCGAGCACGGCGCGCGTCTCTTGATGGACGGCGATGAGTACGTCGCAAAGGTTCGTTGCACGAATGATCCGCGCGAACTGGGCGTGCAGGATATCGTGATCGTCACGCTCAAGGCGCATTCGGTGGCGGGCGTGATCGATTCGATGCAGCCGCTGCTCGGCAAACATACGGCCATCGTCACCGGCACCAACGGCATTCCTTATTGGTACTTTCACCGGCATGGCGGCAAGTTCGAAGGCACGCGGCTCGAAAGCATCGATCCCGACGGTTCGCAGTGGACGCGTCTCGGGCCCGACCGCGCGATTGGCTGCGTGCTCTATCCCGCTGCGGAAATCGACGCGCCGGGCGTGATCCGTCATGTGTACGGCAAGAAGTTTCCGATCGGCGAACCGTCGGGCGAACGCACGCCGCGCATCGTCCAGCTTCATGAAGCGATGACGGCGGCCGGTTTCGAAGCGCCGATCCGCGACAATATCCGCGATGAAATCTGGCTGAAATTGTGGGGCAATCTCTGCTTCAACCCGATCAGCGCGCTCACGCACGCAACGCTCGACGTGATTACGCAGGACCCCGCCACGCGCGCCGTGGCACGCACGATGATGCTGGAAGCGCAACGTATTGCCGAGCGCTTTGGCGTGCATTTTCGCGTGGATATCGAACGGCGTATCGACGGTGCGGGCGCGGTGGGCGCGCACAAGACGTCGATGCTGGTCGACCTGGAACAGCGCCGGCCAATGGAAATCGATCCGCTGCTGACGGTAGTGCAGGAAATGGGCATGCTGGTGGGCGAAGCTACGCCTGCCATCGATACGGTGCTTGCGCTGGTCAAGCAGCGCGAGCAGATGGCGAAGCTCGCGGCTTGAATGCGGGAGTCGGGAATGTGAGAAAGGCCGCGCGAAAGCGCGGCCTTCTTTATTGCGCGATTGCTTTATGGCGCGATGGAATCGGCGGTCTGGGGTTCCTGCGTGTCAATCGCGCATGCCGCTGCCTCGACTTCCTGAACGCGCCCCGCCGCGACAAACTCGGTCCACGCCGCCTGCGCGCACGGACGCAACGAGCGATGACGCCGCCGCACGAGCATCGTGCTGATCTGCACAACGGGATGCAGCACGCGTGTCACGAGCGAAGCGGCAGGCGCGGGCCAATGGCGGGCATCGGCGTCGGTACAAACCGGCAGAATGCCGATACCCATGCCGAGCTGCGCCATGCGCGCGATACCGCTTGAATGTGCGAGTTCCTGCACGGCACGATCGGGCGCGCGCAAACCTTCGAGCGCACGCATCACCGCGCTGTGGCAGCCCGAATCGCGATTGAGCGTAACGAGCGCTTCACGCGCGACTGCAGCCCAAGGTAGCGCAGCATGCTGCGCGAGAGAATGTTGCGCGGGCAACAATGCGCACAAGGGCGTCGCCGCGAGCGGCTGCACATCGAATTGACCGCTCGACAGGCGCAGCGACGGCACCGCTTGCGAAATCACGCCGAAATCCACTTCGCCCTGCTCGACGGCCTGCAAGACCGCGTCTTGCGGCAAGTCCTGCAAGTGCAAGGTGACGGCAGGCAACGCGCGGGCGCAATGCGCAAGCGCACCCGGCACCCAGCCCGACGAAAGCGCCGGATTGCTCGCCACTGTGACAATGCCGCGATGCGCCTGATGCGCATCGCGGCCCTCGTTCAACGCCATGTCGATTTCGTCGAGCAGATGCGCAATGCGCCGCTCGAAGCCGCTGCCCGCAAGCGTCAGTTCGACCTGACGCGTGGTGCGATCGAAGAGTTTCAGATCGACGGCTTCTTCGAGTTCGCGCACGCAGCGGCTGACCGCAGACTGCGTAAGACCGAATTCGCGCGCCGCGCGCGTGAAGCTGCGCGAGCGCGCGACGGCGACGAACACCTTGAGTTGCTGGAGCGAGACGTTCATCGCCAAACGTCATTCGCCACTTTGGTTCGGCCAGTGCTGAAGCGTGCCGGTGTGCGTGGACAGCGTCGCGGCCGGTTCGCCGTTCTGCTCGATCAGGCGCTGGCGCATCGGTGCGAGGATGAACTTGGCGCTCACGCCGGCCGCAATCGTGATGATCGCCGCGACGATGAACACCGCGCTCCAGCCGCCCGTCGCCGACAACACCGAAGCCACCGGCACCAGCAGCGCAGCCGTGCCCTTCGCGGTGTAAAGCGTGCCTGCGTTGGCGGCGGCGAACTTGCTGCCGAAGGTATCGGCGCAGATTGCCGGGAAGATCGAGAAGATCTCGCCCCAGAACAGGAAGATCAGCGCCGCGAACGTCATGAACGCATAGGGATTCGTGCCGTATTGCATCATGCCGAGCAGCGCCAGCCCTTCGCCCACGAAGATGATGAACATGGTGTTTTCACGGCCGATCTTGTCGGAGATGAAGCCGCACAACGGACGCGTGAAGCCATTGCAGATGTTGTCGATCGACAGCGTGAGCGTGAGCAGCGGCAACGTGGCGCCGAACACCGTCATCGGAATGCGGGCGAGGCCCCAGTCTTTCGCGATCGGCCCGATCTGCGCCGTGGCCATCAGGCCGCCCGCCGCGACCGCTACGAACGAGACGTAGATGATCCAGAACACGGGCTGGCGCACCATCTGTCCGGGCGTGTAATCGACCCGCGAGACCATACGGCGAGCCGCAGCGGCGGCACGTGGCACCGGCTTCACGAGCAGGAAGGCCAGCACGAGAATCGCCGCGCCCTGCAGGATGCCGAAGAAAAGAAACGTGTGCTCATAGCCTGAGCGCGTGATCATGTTGGCGATGGGAATCACCGTGACCGCTGCGCCCGCACCGAAGCCCGCCGCCGTGAGACCCGCTGCGAGACCGCGGCGGTCGGGGAACAGCTTGAGCGCGTTGCCCACGCAGGTGCCGTACACGCCGCCCGCGCCAATGCCCGCAATCACGGACGCGGCGTAAAGCATCGGCAACGTGGTCGCATAGGAATTGAGCACCCAGGCGAGACCCGCGCACAGCGCGCCAACCGCCACGACCGGGCGCGGACCGAACTTGTCGACGAGCCAGCCTTCGACCGGCACGAGCCAGGTCTCGGTCAGGATGAAAATGGAGAACGCCATTTGAATCGATGCTTCGCCCCAATGATGGCGCGCATTCATCGGCGCAACGAACAAGGTCCACGCGTACTGCAGATTGGCAACGAGTGCCATGCATAGCATGCCGACTACCAGTTGACACCAGCGGTTCGTCCAGAACGGACCGCCTTCGCTCCTCTGACCGATTGCATTCATCTCGCTTGTCTCCGCTATCCATTCATGGGGGCCGGTGCTTTTGCCGGCCTGCATAGTCATCTACTTATGGTTCTCTATTTCTCTACCTTCGACTTTCTGTTTCCATTCGATTAGTCACACGAAAAATCGAATTAAAAATCCTGAAGCTGCTTTAATTCGACGCTTTCGTTTGACTACCTGAATGCGGCTCCGGCCTGCCTTTTCGTGTCGTTCGATTCGGGTTTTCCCGCCTTAAACACAGTGTTTTTCGCTGATTTAGGCGTTAACCCGCACGCAAAAGACGATGCATTCGGACTCCTTTCAACTCATGCTAGGGTGATTACTCAATTAGTCACAATTAAAGTTTGTTATTATGAGGATTCACCATCCTTTATGGATCGGCTATGACCATGCGGAACGCCACGCTGCGCCAGTTGAAGGTCTTCGAGACCGTGGCGCGCCACCTCAGTTTTTCGCGTGCCGCGGAAGAGTTGCACCTCACCCAGCCAGCCGTTTCCACGCAGGTCAGGCAGCTCGAAGAGCACGCCGGCCTGCCGCTCTTCGAGCAACTGGGCAAGAAGATCTATCTCACGCCCGCCGGCACGGAAATGCTTCATTACAGCCGCGCGATCATGCAGCAGTTCCACGAAGTCGACGAAGCCATGAGCCAGCTGAAAGGCGTCTCTGGCGGCAAGCTCAACGTGGCGGTGATCAGTGCAGGCGACTACTTCTTTCCGCGCCTGCTGGCCGAATTCACGCGGCGCTACAAGGGCGTGGAGCTCAATCTCTCGGTGCATAACCGCGAGCAGTTGCTGCATCAACTCTCCACGAACCAGACCGATCTGGCGATCATGGTGCGGCCTCCGCACGCCACGGACGCCATCAACGAAACGTTTGCGCCGCATCCTTATGTGATCGTCGCCGCGCCCACGCATCCGCTTGCCAACAAGCGCAACATCAAGATCAGCACGCTCGCCAACGAGGCGTTCATCGTGCGCGAGCGCGGCTCGGACACGTGGAATTCGATGGAGGAAGGCTTCGCGGGCAAGCTCACGAACCTGAAGATCGCGATGGAGATTCACAGCACCGAAACGATCAAGCAGGCCGTGATCGCGGGCATGGGGATCGCGTTTTTATCGGCGCATACGATCAGCCTCGAACTCCAGGTCGGGCACCTCGCCGTGCTCGACGTCGAGGGCTTTCCCGTCATGCTCAACTGGTACGTCGTGCACCGGAAAAACAAGCGTCTGCCGCCGGTTGCGCTCGCGTTCAAACGCTTCCTCATGGAGGAAGGCGCGCAACTGATCGAAAACATTACACGAGTCTCACAGGCCTCACTTCATAAGTAAGGACCTATGGTTACGGGCGTAACAGTTACGCCTGATGAATGATTTTCGTGACGCGCCGCGATTTGGAGGTCTGGCGACTGCGATTACGCCTTCGACGAGGCGAATCGCGCGAGGCGTGATGCGTGTCGCGCGGCGCTTCGCCAGGCGGCTCATAGAGGGAAAGCCAGGTATCGAACGCTGCGGGTTCGTAGGCGGCCGTGCCGCATGCCGTGACCAGCCAGCTATCGGGCACGGTGACGAGGCTCACTGGAGCGGGTCGTTTCGATACGTCCTGCGTGCTGCGCGCAGGACGCGTTCGCGGCATGCGCCGCGCGCCGCCCATCAGACGCACGCCTAACGCGGCGGCCAGCACGCAGGCCGCGCCGAGTGCCGAGAGCGCAAATTCCATCGACGATCGCGACGTTCCGATATGAACCGTTGCGAAGCCATCGCCCAACGCGGCAATCAGCGCGAGCGCCGTGAGATGCAGCGCGGATTCGCCACGGCTCAAGGGCTTGTGCTTGCGCGCGATGGTTCGTGGCTCGCGCGCGAGCATGAATGTGGCTGCGCCCAAGGCCACTGCGCCCCATATCGCCGTCATATAGAGCGCGATGCGCATGCTGACCGTGTGCTGCTGTATGAAAACCATGCAGATCACACTCGATACAGTGGCCGTGACGCCGAATACACACCCCATCGCCGCCACCACGCGCACACGCGGCGTAAGATCGAGACGCGTGCCCAGCCATAGGCCAGACAACGCGCCCAATTCCGCCGCCGCTACCGCCAGCGCGCTCTGGGTGAACAAGGCCGCCAGCACGCCTGGCGTGATCGTCAATAGCAGTGCAAAGGAAATCGCCAGCCACAGATGGCGCGAGCGCTCGGATTCGCTCGTGCGCGTGCAACATGGCCGTGCGCGAACCGGCTCGCGTCGAATCCAGCCCGACGCGAGCGGTGCGAATTGTGCAAATGCACAGACGAACCAGGCGAATAGCATGGCGCCGCCCAGGCACAACGCGTCGCCAGCCAGTTGCTGCGGCATCTCTTCTCCTCAGGTATCGCGCGTCAGGCTGCCCGGTGAACAGCGCTTAAACCACTCGCTCGTCTTCGCTCTGCGTTTGCCGCTCCGCGACCGGTGCATTGAGTGCGTTCGCCAGCGTGCCGATGCCCTCGATCGTGACTTCCACCGTTGCGCCTTCGCCGATCGAACCCACGCCAAGCGAGGTCCCGCACGCGATCACATCGCCGGGCTCCAGCGTGAGATCCTGCGAAATCAGGCTGACCTGTTGCGCGGGCGTAAACACCATATCGTCGAGCGGATAATTCTGCCGCTCCACACCATCGAGCAAGGTCACAACACGCGCACTGCGCCAGTCGAAGCCCGAAACGATCGCCGGTCCCAGACAGCAGAACGTATCGAATCCCTTCGCGCGGCACCATTGCGGGAAGTGCGGATTCTCCGCTAGCAAGCCCGCCGCCGTCACATCGTTCACGACCGTGTAGCCGAAGATCGCGGCCTGCGCTTCTTCGAGACTTGCATTGCGGCAACGCTTGCCGATCACTATGCCCAGCTCGCCTTCGAAAACGATTTTTCCCGCATAGTGGGCAGGCCTGCGAATCGCCGCGCCCGAACCAATCACCGATTCCGCGGGCTTGATCAGAAAAAGCGGATGCTCGGGCACCGGCTTTTCGAGCTTGAGCGCAAGCGCGTGAAAGTTATTCCAGAGCGCGACGACCTTGCCCGGCGCGCAAGGCGCAAGCGGCGTGAGCGCACGCATCGACAGCACGGCGCCCGTGGGCACCGGCTGATCGATGCCTTCGTATTCATGCAGATAACCGTTTTCGACGCGACCGAACACGATACTGCCGTCGTTCGCCATCAAGCGCATCCATGTGTCCATGCTCTGCTCCGTCGGTTCATCGATGTTATGAATTGGTTGCGCGCGCAATCAGATGGCGCCCGCGGCACGCAGCGAGCGGATCTCCGTTTCGCTATAGCCGAACTGCGTCAGCACCTCGTCGGTATGCTCGCCGAGCATCGGCGAACGCGTGACTTCGGTGGGACTGTCCGAGAGCTTGATGGGATTGCCGACGGTGAGATATTTGCCGCGCACCGGATGATCGACTTCGACGATCGTGCCGCTCGCGCGCAGCGATTCGTCATTGGCGATTTCCTTCATCGAAAGAATCGGGCCGCACGGAATGTCGTGCCGATTGAGCACGGCCATCGCTTCGAACTTGGTGCGATGCATGGTCCAGTGCTCGATCTCGGCGAAAATATCCTTCAAGTGCGGCAGACGCGCGCTGGGCGTCGCGTAACGCGGATCGCCGATCCATTCCTCGCGGCCGATCAGCTTGCAGATGCGGTCCCACACAGGCGCCTGCGCGATGAAATAGATATAGGCGTTCGGGTCGCTCTCCCAACCTTTGCACTTGAGAATCCAGCCCGGCTGACCGCCGCCCGAGGCATTGCCTGCACGCGGCACGGCCTCGCCGAAAGCCGCATTCGGGAATTGCGGATACTCCTTCATGACGCCGGTGCGCTCCAGCCGCTGCTGGTCGCGCAGCTTTACGCGGCAAAGATTGAGCACGCCGTCCTGCATGGCCGCCAGCACCTTCTGGCCGCGTCCCGTATGCGTACGCTGATAGAGCGCGGTGACGATGCCCAGCGCCAGATGCAGACCCGTACCGCTATCGCCGATCTGTGCGCCCGAGACCACCGGCGGACCATCGTCGAAACCCGTGGTGGAGGCCGCGCCGCCCACGCATTGCGCGACGTTCTCATAGACCTTGCAGTCCTCGTACGGCCCTGGGCCGAAGCCCTTCACCGAAGCCACGATCATGCGCGGATTGAGCGACTGGATATGCTCCCAGCTAAAGCCCATGCGTTCGAGCGCGCCGGGCGCAAAGTTTTCGACCAGCACATCGCAATCGCGAATCAGCCGTTCGAGCACACGCTTGCCCTGCGGATTCTTCGTATCGAGCGTCAGCGAGCGCTTGTTGCCGTTGAGCATCGTGAAGTACAGGCTGTCCGCATCGGGCAGATCGCGCAGTTGCTCACGCGTGATATCGCCCGCGCCCGCACGTTCTACCTTGATGACGTCAGCGCCAAACCAGGCGAGAAGCTGCGTGCAGGTCGGGCCCGACTGCACATGCGTGAAGTCGAGAATACGCACACCATCCAGTGCCTTGCCCATGTCAGGTCTCCTTGATTTAGTCGTGGCCGGGCGAGATAACGAAAAAACGAAATCGTGGAATCAGGAATCGGTTCTGCGGGAGCGCCGCGTCGCTGCGTCCGTTTTCAATACGGTATGTGATATATCACAACGAAGCAAGAGCGGGTTTATCCGCCCAAAATGCATGCCGATCGGGCTGTGAGCCTTGTCGGATATGGGTTTGTTGCCCTTGAAGGATGATTGCTGCACTGCATGAACGGGAAAACCCCGAGGCCTGAGCGGCCTTTCAGTGCGGAGATATTTCAGATTGGGCGTGCGGGATGCTCAAGATCCAGCCGCGTCGGCCGCCTTGATGCGCATAAAGTTCTGACCTTTTCGCCGCCGCGAATCCGGCGCCCAAACGAAAACGGGAGACCCGAAGGTCTCCCGCTGGCAACAGCTTCTACGGCGAACTGCTACAGGCTCAATCGAGAAAATCGCAATGCTTCTCGACATAGGCGGCGAGATCGAGCGAATGCTGGCGCGCGAGGCGCTCGGCAAGCTCGGTGTCGCGCTTTTCCAGCGCCTCGATGATACGCAGATGATCGACGATCGAACGCGATGCGCGGTCGCTCTGCGAAATCGTCATGCGACGAATCGCGCGCACGTGCACGAAGATGTTCTTGATGGTGTCGAGAATGATCTGCGACTTCGAGAGTTCGACGATCGCCTGGTGGAAGGCGATGTTGGCATCCGAGTACTCGGCGATATGCTCGGCCGGCGTGCTGTCGCGGAACGCGTCGAACATGTGACGCAGACGGGCAATTTCCTCGTCTGTGGCGTGCAGCGTCGCGAGACGCGCGGCCATGCTTTCCAGCGCGGCCCACATCTGGATCATTTCGACGATTTCACGCTTGTTCTTGCGCACGATATAGATGCCGCGACGCGGCACCATGCGCAGAAAGCCTTCCTGCTCGAGCAAAGTCATGGCCTCGCGCACCGGCGTGCGGCTCACGCCGAGCGTTTCGCTCAGCACGCGCTCGTCCAGACGGATTTCTTCGCGCGACTGATAGATGTCGGCGTCGGCAATGGCCTGACGCAGCATGGCATAAGCCTGATCGCGCAGGCTCAGCGTGGCATTGATGGGTTGCAGCGCCAGCGTGAGCGGCGCGGCTTCCCGGGTGGCGACAACTTCAGTGTGTTCTGACGACATTCATTGCCCTTTAACCGATACGACCCACCTGCGGCCCGACCTTGGGACCGACATGCGAACGGACGTGTTGACGGACCCCACGCGCGGCGCTTCGCCCAAACCGACGAAACGGCCATGCTGGCCAGCCTGCTCGATGGCCGACTGCGGCAGCCACTTTGCGATCATAACCGTTGCAGCCGCGCCTAAACCCACCACCGCTGCGCCAAAGAGTGCGAGAGAGACGAAATCCATTTGAAGCTCCGCAAGATTGAGTCATTGAATGACTGAATCATATGCTGCGTCGCGACAAAAATCAATATTCTGTATGTGATATATCACTAAGAATTCTTCTAATTGTTGTGTCTTCGATACAGGCCAGCGCGCCGTGCAGGAAACCATGCTGAACGAAATGGACGCGGGCGACAAGTCGATCCCAGGAAGGGATATTCCAGACGAAGCCGGACACCGCGAAACCGTCATCCGAAGCATCGGCACGGAACCAGCGGAACAGAACCAGCGGAATCCGACACGAATTTGGTTGACAGCGCATGCGGCGGCCCCGCACACTCGATTCATGCACACCTTTGCCACCCTTCCCCACACGACCGCGACAACTCGCCCGTGGCATATGCCGAAACATGGCATGGCACGGGGGAATGTGTGCGTATAGGCAAAAGGCAGTCTGTTCAGTCTGTCGTTGCGCAAATCACAAGCCCCGCCGAATCGACGGGGCTTTTTGTTTGTGGGTGGCAGAAGTAACGCTCCGTCCGTCGGCTCTAGAAATGGAGAACACGATGGATCAGGCATCACAGCAGGACGCCGCCGGCGCCTGTCAGGTCTTCAGTTTCGATCGCCTCTTGCAGGAGCAGGAGGTGCCGCTTCCCGCGCAGTCGATCCATTTCGCTGTCCCCATCGGCAAGACGCTCACCTGGCGCGTCGCCGCCGACAGCACTCTGCGCGTCCACGGCTCGCGCGTGTGGATCACCCGCGCCCGTTCGCCCTACGACCATTGGCTGAACCCCGGCGATACGCTGCGCGTCCTGCGCGGCGAACGGCTCTGGATCAGCTGCGACGATCCCGCCGATCTCGCCCCCAACCCGGCGCGCGTCACGATCACCAGCGCCTGGCGGCCGCCGTTGGCCAGCGCGCGGCAGATCGCGGAGCGCGTCGTCGCGTTGCTCTCGCTGCTGACGATGCGCCGCGCACCGCGTTAGGCGATGCATAAAAAACGCCGGGCGCGCCGCAGATTGGCGCGCCCGGCGTCTGTGCCCAGTGAGCACTCGCTTACATCGACATCAGAACTTGTGCCGCAGGCCCAGATTGATCATGGTCTGCGACGCGGTTCCGTTGTAGCCATACGAACCAATCGACGCTTCGGCCGGCATCGAACCGCCCGAGCCGTCGCCCTGATCGCCGCTCGCGTGCTGCCAGGCCGCCGTCATATAGAGATCGGTGCGCTTGGAGAGGCTGTAATCCGCGCCGATCGACACCTGATGGTAATTCGCGTTGGTATCGCCATTCGCGTGCGTGTAGCTGTAGCCGAGTCCCAGCAGCAGCGCCGGGTTCAACTGGTAATTCACGAAGCCCTGGCCGGTGTTGTACTTCTCGGTATCGCGGAATGCGGAACTCGCATCCGCCGCGTACTGCGCGTTGCTATATCCCAGCCCGAACGTAAACAGTCCGGCCGAATACTGCGCCGCCGCGCGCGCGATCGAAAGTGAGTGAGCGCTCGCATAACCGCTGTTGATCGGGCCGTCGAAGGTGCCGTCCGAGGTGCTGCTCCAGCCGTCGGTGCGAATGCCCAGGCCTGCCTGGCTGTTGGCCGCGTAGAAGTAACCGCCCGCGACCGCAATCGGCCCATTGTTATAGGCGACGGCCGCCGAATACGATTGCTCCGATCCCGTCGAGCCCGCAATGCCGCCGAACGAATACATGGCGGCCGCCTGCAGTCCGTTCCAGACCGGCGTGGTGTACTTGACCGCGTTGTTCACGCGGAAGCTGTTGTCGTAATTGTCGACGTCGCCCGCCGTGGCGAATGCCGAGCCGAAGTAGTTATCCGCGGTAATGCCCTGCACGAGATCGATCAGCGGATCGTACTGGCGGCCCAGCGTGAGCGAGCCGTATTGTTCGGCGGTCAGCCCGACGTACGCCTGGCGGCCGAACAGCCGCCCGCCCTGCGCGGACGATCCCGTCGAAGGATTAAAACCGCTTTCCAGCTGGAAGATCGCCTTGAGGCCGCCGCCCAGATCCTCGGCGCCCTTCATGCCCCAGCGCGAGCCGGACAGGTTGCCGTTGCTGGCGTTGCCGAGGCTCCAGAGATTCTTGCTGCCGTTGGCGTGATTGACGTAGGTGATCGAAGTGTCGATGGTGCCGTAGAGCGTGACACTGTTCTGGGCATGCACCGCGCCGGCAACCCCGAGCGCGGCGAGCGAAAGCGAAGTCAACGCGAGTCTCTTCACGTCATTCTCCTTGTCGAGCGGAGCCAGCGCCCCGATCCCATGCAAGACCATCTTGTGCGGTTCACATCCTCTCTTGCGTGGATCAATCTAACTCCACGGCGGCGCGAAGTAAAAGAATTAAAAAGCGTGTCTCGATTTGGTAACAGCGGATTCAGAAAGGGTTCGTTTCTGCCGTCAACCATTGAGTCGCGCGATGAAGCAATGCTCGCGTCGGGCCGCGTCAATCTGTCCGAAACACCTCGTTAATTGAGACGTCTGTAC
Source organism: Paraburkholderia sp. J69-1 (assembly GCF_905220255.1). NCBI lineage: Bacteria > Pseudomonadati > Pseudomonadota > Betaproteobacteria > Burkholderiales > Burkholderiaceae > Paraburkholderia > Paraburkholderia sp. J69-1. The sequence continues at coordinate 267,852 of NZ_CAJMZG010000007.1, forward strand.
TATGGCGGCCGACTTTTGCCTGGCTGACTGCGCAGCGGTTTTGCGGCGTTTATGTCGTGCGTCTGCAAATATGAAGATTCGGATAAGTCGCGCAAAAATCGCCGATTAAGCGAAGCGCCGTGCGTAAAATGCAGCCCCAACGCATCAATCTGACGAATTTTCATCCGATCCTGTTTGATGTTTCTTTAGGTACTTAGTCAACCGTCCAGACGCCCCGCGCGTTTGCAGCTTTACCAGTCATTTACCAAACGTTTACGTTTTCCACCGCGAAGCCGCCCACCTGCCGGGCCGCCGCCGCCGGAACGTGACGTCCAACATGCGATGCCGCCCCCGGGGACGCCAGCACGGCGCCAAGGCGGCATCCGGGAATCCGCCGGACCAATCCATGTCTCAAACGCCTCCTTCGCGCCTCGCGCGCGCCGCCTTCGTGGCGCTGCGTCGCCGCGCCCGGGTTCTGCGCCTGCAGCGCTTCGCCGCGCCGGCGCTGGCGCTCGGCATCTGCGCGCTGCTGCTGATCGTGTTCCAGCATCTGTCGCAATCGGTGGATTACCGTTCGGTGATCCGCCAGCTTTGGCATCTGACCCCGACACAGTGGACCGGCGCGCTCGGCGCCACCGCGCTCAGCTTCGTCGCTCTCGTCGGTCGCGACGCCGTCGGCCTGCGCTATCTCGGCGCGCGCGTTTCGCGCGGCGCGCTGTGGGTCGGCGCGATCGCCGGCTCGGCGCTCGGCAACGTGACGGGCTTCGGCGCGCTCACGGGCGGCGCGGTGCGCTGCCGCGTCTATGGCCCCGCCGGCGTCACGCCCGCGCAGATCGGCCGCATGACGGTGTTCACGAGCGCGACGCTCGCCATCGCCCTTGCGCTGATGGCCGCGCTCGGCATGGTCGCTTCCGCCGACACGCTCGCGGGACTTTTGCACCTCACGCCCGCCGCGCTGCGCTGGATCGGCGGCATCGTGCTGGCGCTCGGCGCCGCGATGATCGCCGCCTGCCCGGCCCGCGCACGCGAGATCGAGCCCTTTAAGCGCGCCTGGCTGCGCTTCACGGTGCCCGCGCGCCGCGACCTCGTCGCGCAACTGCTGCTCGCCGCACTCGACGTGGTGGGCGCCGGCCTCGCGCTCTGGTCGGTGATGCCGCACGCGCAGCTCGATTTCGCCGATTTCCTGACCGTCTACACCGCCGCCATGCTGCTCGGCCTGATCGGCCATACGCCCGGCGGCATCGGCGTATTCGAAGCGGCGATGGTGTTCGCGCTCGGCTCCAGCGTGCCGGGCTCGAAGGTATTCGCCGCGCTGCTGGCCTATCGCGCGATCTACTTCGGCGCGCCGCTCGCGCTGTCGGCCGCGCTGCTCGCCGCATTCGAAGGCCGCGCGCTCAAGAACCCGCTCAACACGAATTTCGCCAGGCGCGGCGCCGACGGCGTCTCGCAACTCGCACCGCTGTTCCTCGCCATCGTCACCTTCGTGACGGGCAGCATGCTGGTGATCTCGGGCGCGACGCCCGCCTTCACCAAGCGCATCGCCCTGCTGCAAACCTTCCTGCCGCTCTGGGTGCTCGAAAGCTCGCAGATGCTCGGCAGCCTGTTCGGCGTGCTCTTGCTGTTCGTCGCGCGCGGTCTGCTGCGCCGGCTCGACGCTGCCTGGTGGCTCGCGCTGATGCTCGCCGTCGCCAACCTCGCGCTCTCGCTCACCAAGGGTCTCGCCTTTGTCGAAGCGGGCGTGCTGTGCGTGCTGATCGCGCTGCTGATCGCCACACGCGGCCGTTTCAATCGCCATTCGTCGCTGTTCGCGGAGCGCTTCACGCCCGCGTGGCTGGCTTCGGTCGGCTGCGTGATCGCGCTGGCCGTCTGGGTGCTGCTGTTCGCCTTCCGCGACGTCGATTATTCGCAGCATCTCTGGTGGCAATTCGCCTTCGACGAACGCGCGCCGCGTGCACTGCGCGCCACGCTCGGCGCGGGCGTGTTCGCTGCGGCGCTGGCCTCGTGGCAGTTGCTGCGCCCGGCGGCCGGCCGCTTCGTGATGCCCGCGAGCGAAGATCTCGTCGAAGCCGCGCGCATCGTGCGCGCGCAGGAACGCAGCGACGCGGGCCTCGCGCTGATGGGCGACAAAAGCTTCCTGTTCTCGCAGTCGCGCAACGCCTTCCTGATGTACGCCAAACGCGGCCGCACGTGGGCCGCGCTGCACGACCCGGTCGGCCCGCGCGAAGAATGGCCCGCGCTGATCCGCGAATTCGTCTCGCTCGCGCACACGCACGGCGGGCGCGCCGCGTTCTACCAGGTGCGCGCCGACGCACTGCCGCTGTATCTGGACGCCGGTCTCACGCTGATGAAACTCGGCGAAGAAGCGCGCGTGATGCTGCAGGAATTCGATCTCAAGGGCCCGCAGCGCGCGCATCTGCGCTATGCGCTCAAACGCGGCGAGCGCGACGGCTTCTCGTTCGAAAACATCGAACCCGCGCAGATGGCCGAAAGCCTGCCGGTGCTGCGCGCGATCTCCGACGCCTGGCTCGAAGACCGCGAAGCGCGCGAAAAGAGCTTCTCGGTGGCCGCGTTCGAGGACGATTACCTCGCCGCCCAGCATGTGCTGATGGTGCGCCAGAACGGCGCGCCGCTCGCCTTCGTCACCTTCATGACGACCGACCTGAACACCGACGCGACGGTCGGCGTCATGCGCCATCTGCCGGGCGCTTCGCCCTACGCGATGGAGTATCTGTTCACGCAGCTTGCGCTGCATCTGAAAGCCGCCGGGTATCAGTCGCTCTCGCTCGGCATGGCGCCGCTTTCCGGCATGGGGCCGACGCCGCTCGCGTCGTCGTGGCACCGCCTGGCCGGACTGATCTGGCGCTTCGGCGGCAAGTTCTACAACTTCCGTGGGTTGCGCGGCTTCAAGAACAAGTTCGCGCCGCGCTGGGAACCGCGCTATCTGGCCGCCTCGGGCTCGATCAGCGTGTTCATCACCCTTGCGGATCTATCGCTGCTGGCAGGAGGCTGGCGTTCATGATTCATCGTATTTTCTCGCTGCCGCGCACGACCCGCGCGGCAGCGGGCGCAGTATTGCTCGCGCTCGGCGCCGTTCAGGCCCACGCAACCGAGGCACAGGCGCATAGCGCCGTGACGCATGTCTCCGGCGGCCGTTATGGCGATGTCGCCATGACGCGCCCCATCGGCGGGATGCGCGGTTTCACCGTGCTGTTCTCCGCAGGCGATCACTGGAACGCCGACGACCAGACCCGCGCCGATGCGCTCGCGCATCACGGCGCGCTCGTCGTGGGCGTGGACAAGACGCGCTATATGACGAACCTCGCGGCGGTCAAGAACGAGACCTGCCACAAGCTCTATAGCGACGCCGAAGCGCTCAGCCATCAGCTCGAACGTCAGGAAGAATCGAGCCAGTATTTCGCGCCGATCGCCATCGGCACGGGCGAAGGCGCGTTGATCGCGCAGCGCATGCTCTCGCAGGCGCCGGCCAACACGATGGCGGGCGCGGTATCGCTCGATCCGGCCACGAAGCTCGACGCGCGCTTTGCGCCCTGCCCGGCCGATCCGACGCTCTCGCGCGGCAAAGGCCTGCCCGGTTTCTTCGAACAAGGCGTGACCTCGACGGTTGCGGGCGCAACGAAAACGCCGGCGGCTTCAACGGCCGGCGCCGCGCCGCACGTGTTCGCAGCGAACCTGAGCGACGCCGATAAACTCGTCACGCTCGCCGCGCCGCATCTGCACGTGGCGACGGAAAGCGAGGAAGACGTTTCAGATCTTCCGCTCGTCGAACTGCCCGCCGCGCATCCGACCGACATGCTCGCCGTGGTGATTTCCGGCGACGGCGGCTGGCGCGATCTCGACAAGACGATCGCGGAACAACTGCAAAAGCAGGGTGTTTCGGTGGTCGGCTGGGATGCGCTGCGCTACTTCTGGAGCGAGAAGTCGCCCGCGCAGACGAGCCACGATCTTGCGCGCGTGATCAACACGTACGCGTCGCGCTGGCATGCGAAGCACATCGCGCTGGTGGGCTATTCGTTCGGCGCCGATGTGATGCCGTTCGCCTATAACCGCCTGCCGGATGCACTGCGCGCGAAGGTCTCGTATATGTCGCTGCTCGGCTTCGCGCCCGACGCGGACTTCCAGATTCGCGTGGTGGGCTGGCTCGGCATGCCGGCGAGCGACAAGGCGCTCAAGGTGCAGCCGGAACTGGCGAAGGTGCCGCCGTCGATCGTGCAATGCGTGTATGGCGCGGACGAGAAAGATACGCTGTGCCCGGCGCTGGCGAACACCGGCATCGATCTCGTGAAGACGCACGGTAGCCACCACTTCGACGGCGACTACAGCGCGCTCGCCGCGAAGATCATCGAAGGCTGGAAGAAGGAGATTGCGGCGCGGGGGTGAAGTGCCGCTTTCTGGGCTTTGCTTGACTCAGGGCAGACTTTGGCCGACTATAACGCCACGCGTCATATGACGCGTGGCGTTATGCTTTGGCATGGCGATCCAAAACTTCGAAGACCGGGAAACTGCGCTCATCTGGGCAGGTGAACGCTCGCGATTTCTGCCTGTAGAGATACAACAGATCGCGCGCCGCAAGCTACGAATGCTCAATGCGGCGCACGCGCTATCGGATTTGCGAATTCCTCCAGCCAACCGGCTCGAACAACTGAAGGGCGATCGCGCCGGTCAGTACAGCATTCGCATCAATGAACGATGGCGCGTTTGCTTCCGGTGGCACGACACAAACGCCCACGACGTCGAGATCGTCGACTACCACTGAGGCGCTGACTATGAAAAAACTCGCGAACGTCCACCCCGGAGTGGTACTCCAGGACGAATTCCTCACCCCGATGGAGATGAGCCAGAACGCACTGGCGCGCGCCATGAGCGTTCCGCCTCGCCGTATCAACGAAATCGTGCACGGCGAGCGCAGCGTGACGGCAGACACCGCGCTGCGCCTCGCCTTCGTTTTCGGCACCACGCCGCAGTTCTGGATGACGCTACAGGCCGACTACGACCTCGAAGAAGCCGCGCGCCACGTGAAGCTTTCGGATCTGCGCCGCCTCGCGGCCTGACCCGACCTCTCCCTCACCCCTTCCTCCCCGCCAGATACTGCACGCCCTGCGGCCCATAGTCCTCGACATGCGGCACATGGGCGGGCAGGTGAAACACCTCGCCCGCCCGATACACCCGCGCCGCGCCGCCCGACCTGATCGTGATCTCTCCAGCGACGATCAACGCCTTCGCTTCGAACGGATGCGAATGCTCGTCCATATGGCCCGGCTCGCGCGTCACGAGTACCGGCTCTGGAAAGCCTTCGCTCGCAAGCGTGCGGATAAAAGTGTCACGATCCACGGCTGTCTCCTTCCTGAAACACGACGCGGCCTGACGCCGCACGCTCCAGTCTGGCACGCCCGCATCCGCCAGGCGAAAAAAAACGCCGGCCACTCAGGGCCGGCGTCCGCATGGGGCATCCCGCGGCAAAAAACTTATGCGATAGCGGCAGCCGCCGTTGCGTCCTCTTCCAGTTCCACCAACGAGCGGATCAGGTAATCGAACGCCGCCAGCGAGGCCTTCGCGCCTTCGCCCACTGCGATCACGATCTGCTTGAACGGCACGGTCGTCACGTCACCCGCGGCGAACAGACCCGGCACCGACGTCTGGCCCTTCGCATCGACTTCGATCTCGCCGTGCTTCGACAGCGCGACCGTGCCCTTCAGGAACTCGGTGTTCGGCACGAGACCGATCTGCACGAACACGCCTTCGAGTTCGACATGACGCTTCTCGCCCGAGGTGCGTTCCAGGAACGCGAGACCCGTGACCTTCTGGCTATCGCCGACGATTTCGGTGGTCTGCGCGTTCACGTGCACCGTGACGTTCGGCAGGCTGCGCAGCTTGCGTTGCAGCACTTCGTCCGCACGCAGTTGCGCGCCGAATTCGAGCAGCGTGACGTGGCTCACGATACCGGCGAGATCGATCGCCGCTTCCACGCCCGAGTTGCCGCCGCCGATCACCGCCACGCGCTTGCCCTTGAAGAGCGGGCCGTCGCAGTGCGGGCAGTACGCCACGCCCTTGTTCTTGTACTCCTGCTCGCCCGGCACATCGACATTGCGCCAGCGCGCGCCCGTTGCCAGCACCACGCTCTTCGCGCGCAGCGTTGCGCCGCTTTGCGTGCGCACTTCGAAACCCTTGCCCGTCGGCACCACGGCATCGGCGCGCTGCAGGTTCATGATGTCCACTTCATAGGCGCGAACGTGCTGTTCGAGCGCCGTCGCGAACTTCGGCCCTTCGGTTTCCTTGACCGAGATGAAGTTCTCGATCGCCATCGTGTCGAGCACCTGGCCGCCGAAACGCTCGGCGAGCACGCCCGTCTTTATGCCCTTGCGCGCCGCATAGATCGCAGCCGCCGCGCCTGCGGGGCCGCCGCCGACGATCAGCATATCGAACACGTCCTTCTGGTTCAGCTTCTCGGCAGCGCGCGCCGATGCGCCCGTGTCGAGCTTGGCGAGAATTTCTTCCACGCCCATGCGGCCCTGGCCGAACACTTCGCCGTTCAGGTAGATGGTCGGCACAGCCATGATCTGGCGCTTCTCGACTTCGTCCTGGAACAGCGCGCCATCGATCGTGACGATCTGCACGTTCGGGTTCAGCGCTGCCATCGCGTTGATCGACTGCACGACTTCCGGGCAGTTCTGGCACGACAGCGACATATAGACTTCGAACGAGAACACGCCGTCGAGCGACTTCACCTGGTCGATCGTTTCGTTTTCGAGCTTGACCGGATGGCCGCCCACCTGGAGCAGCGCCAGCACGAGCGACGTGAATTCGTGGCCCATCGGGATACCGGCGAACGTGACCTTCACGTCCGAATTTGCACGCTTGATCTCGAACGAAGGGGTACGCGCGTCGCCAGCAGCGGCGCCGCGGCGTTCTTCGTAGCTGATGCGATCCGACAGCGATGCGATGTCCTGCAGCAATTGCTGCAGTTCCTGCGACTTCTCGCCGTCGTTCAGGTACGCAACGATCTCAATCGACTGCGTGACTTTTTCGAGGTAGCTTTTCAGTTGGGTCTTGAGATTGGCGTCGAGCATGGCGTGTTCCGGCTAAAGAAGAAGCGGGGGAATTCTTGGAATAACTCAGTATTGCCTGGCAATTTCGCCGTCTTGTAGCAGGCGATTCAGGCATCCGGGCCGCTGCCGCGTGGGCGCGGCCCGGAGATACAGCTAGTGAGACTTCAGCGTCATGCAGTCAAACCGACTGCATCGATCAAACAACGCTTAGATCTTGCCGACGAGGTCGAGCGACGGCTTGAGCGTTTCTGCGCCCGGCGTCCACTTGGCGGGGCAGACTTCGCCCGGGTGAGCAGCAACGTACTGAGCTGCCTGAACCTTGCGCAGCAGTTCCTTTGCGTCACGGCCGATGCCGTTGTCGTGGATTTCGCACAGCTTGATCTCGCCTTCCGGGTTGATCACGAACGTGCCGCGCAGTGCCAGACCTTCTTCTTCGATCATGACGTCGAAGTTGCGCGTGATTGCGCCCGTCGGGTCGCCAACCAGCGGGTACTGGATCTTGGCGATCGTTTCCGACGTGTCGTGCCATGCCTTGTGCGTGAAGTGCGTGTCGGTCGACACACCGTAGACTTCTACGCCCAGCTTCTGGAATTCTGCGTACTGGTCGGCCAGATCGCCGAGTTCCGTCGGGCACACGAACGTGAAGTCAGCCGGGTAGAACACGACGACCGACCACTTGCCCTTCAGGTTTTCTTCAGAGACCGGAACGAACTTACCGTTGTGGTATGCGGTTGCCTGGAACGGCTTGACTTGCGTGTTGATGAGAGACATTCGTTGCTTCCTCGCTCTGGGTTGGAAAAGGTATGGACGAAGATTACGGGAACCACGCCCATTTGAAAAATTGGTTGCTTTGATCGCAGGAATAAACCATGCCTATCGGGCCTCATGAAAACCATTACATGGCTTCCCAAGCCCATCGGCACAAGGGTTTGCGCCTGCGCTCATCCCGCGTGAAGCGGCCCGAGCAACCCTCGGGGCGGTGAGCATACAACGAAACTGCGACACTGAGCCTCACGCCCCCAGCCTTCATAGGCCTCTTTCATGCACCATTCGGGTGCATGCAGGCCGTGCGTCCAGCCGGGCCGCGCATGCAAGGGCTGTGATCGTGGGCCACCGCGTGAGGTTCCGCGCGACTGACGCCACATTCATCGCGCCTGCATCTTCTCTAGATGCAGGCGCAACCGCCATTCCTCAATAGCATGCGGCCAGACCGCATCAAAGCGCCCCGCCACGCGCCGTTGCCGCACGGGCGGCCAGGCGCTCGCGCAGGAATTGCGTCAGCGCGCGAATCGTCACGGAAGCTTCACGATGCTGCGGATAGACCGCATGCAGCGCGTTGGACGGCGGCATGTAGTCCTGCAGCACCTCGACGAGCAGTCCCGCATCGACCGATCCCGCGACGATAAAGTCCGGCAGATAGCAGATGCCCAGCCCCGCAATGGCGGAATCGCGGATCACCTCGCCGTTGTTCGCGCGCAGCGGCCCATGCACCTCGAACGGCGTTCTCAGGCCGTCGATCATGAATTCCCACGGCGCCCGCCCCTGCTGCCCGTAAGGCAGACAGGCGTGACCGGCGAGATCGGCGGGCGTTTCGGGCGCGCGCCGCCGACGCCGGTAGCCGGGGCTGCAGCACGCGATCATGCGCACGTCGATGAGCTTTTGCGCCACCAGCGTGGAATCCGCCAGCCGCCCGATGCGCAGCGCCATGTCGAAACCTTCGCCGATCACATCGACGGTACGGTCGCTCAAATCCATGTCGAAGCGCACATCCGGGTGCTCGCGCAGAAATTCGGCGACGAGCGGCGACAGATGCGCCATGCCGAACGACATCGGCGCGCTCACTTTCAGCAGACCATGCGGCTCCGAGCGGCGGTCGGACATGGCGCGTTCGGCCTCGGCGACATCGGCGAGGATGCGTTTGGCGCGATCGTAAAAGTCCTGTCCGAGGTCCGTCACGGCCAGATTGCGCGTGTTGCGGATCAGCAGGCGCGCGCCCAGATCGGCTTCCAGCGCCGCCACGCGGCGGCTCACGAACTGTTTGGACAGACGCAGCCGGTTGGCCGCCGCGGTGAAATTGCCGGCGTCCACCGTGTTGATGAAGATGCGCATGTCGTCGAGTTGCATATCTATTGTCCACTCAAATGTGACAGTGAGTCGTATTTTACGGCGATCCACATCGCTTCGGTTGACCTAAGATTCACTCCACCGCAACGAACAACGAATCGCAACCGATTCAACCGGAGAGAAAAAATGATCGAACTTCGCAAGGCAGACCAACGCGGCCGCGGTGAACATGGCTGGCTCAGCTCGCGTCACACGTTCTCTTTCGCGAACTACTACGACCCGAAGCAAGTGGGCTTTTCCGATCTGCTCGTGATCAACGACGACCGTGTTGCCCCGGCGCGCGGCTTCGGCAAGCACCCGCACCGCGACATGGAAATCTTCTCGTACGTGCTGGAAGGCGCGCTCGAGCACAAGGATTCGATGGGCACCGGTTCGGTGATCGTGCCGGGCGACGTGCAACTGATGAGCGCCGGTACGGGCGTGGCGCACAGCGAGTTCAACCATTCGGCCGACGAAGGCGTGCACTTCCTGCAGATCTGGATTGCACCGAATGTGAAGGGCGCGCAACCGCGCTATCAGCAGAAGAACATCGCCGATACGGAAAAGCGCGGCAAGCTGCGCCTGATCCTCTCGCCGGATGGCGCCGACGATTCGCTGCTGCTGCGTCAGGACGCACGCGTCTATGCCGGCCGCTTCGACGGCGCGGAAAGCGCGCAGGTCGAGATTGGCGCAGACCGCTTCGCCTATGTGCATGTGGCGCGCGGCAGCGTGAAGCTTAACGGCGTGGAACTGGGCGAAGGCGACGGCGCACGCATCCGTTCGGAACGCGAACTAAGCTTTACGGACGGACACGATGCCGAAGTCCTGGTGTTCGATCTGCGTAATATCGAAGTGTCGGAACTCTGGTCGTAAAGCCAGCTTGAGCTCTGATTGAGCCGGATTGCCGGGCGCTCGCCGCCCGGCAAGCAACACCGCCAGCCACACCGCTTGCTACACCCACTTGCTACACCCTCTTGCCGCTGTCATCGCTTAAAGCACAGGCAGACCTTCTGCCAACACAATATTTCGGAGAAACACCATGCGCTATAACCTCTTTGGTCAAAACAACGACGTCGTTCTGCTGATCTCGCGTGTCCTGCTGGCCGCCCTGTTCATCCTGTTCGGCTGGTCCAAGATCACAGGCTTTTCGGGTACGGTCGACTACATGGCGCACGTGGGCGCACCCGCGCCGATGATCTCGGCAGTCATTGCGGTAGTCATGGAATTCGTGGTCGGCATCCTGATCGCCGTGGGCTTCTATACGCGTCCGCTCGCCGTGCTGCTGGCGCTCTACACGATTGCCACCGCGATCATCGGCCATCACTTCTGGAATATGACCGGCGCCGATCAAATGGCGAACATGATCAACTTCTACAAGAACGTGAGCATCGCAGGCGGCCTGCTGGCGCTTGCAGTGACGGGTCCTGGCAAGTTCTCGATCGACCGGAAGTAAAGACGCACGTGAGTGACATTGAACGCTCCTTGTGGGCGTGAACGCTGAAGATGTGAAGAGGCGCGATGACCGTAACGGTATCGCGCCTTTCGCTTTTTGTGACCTCGGCCGAATGGCATAGGCTATTTGTCCGAATTTACTTCGATAGATGTGCATGCGACGATCGGTGCAGACAAAACCAGGCACCAGGAGGAATCGTCCATGCCAGACCGTCAAGGCGTGAACCGGGAACGCGCGCAACGCGTCCTCGCACGCGAGCGCAACGCCTTTATTGCCGCGCGCCCGAAATCGCAGGCGCTCTCCGCGCGGGCTGCGCAGCATCTGCTGTTCGGCGTGCCGCTGCACTGGATGAACGACTGGTCCACGCCTTTTTCGCTCTACGTTGATAGTGCGCGCGGCGCGGCCTTCAGCGACGTGGACGGTCATCGCTACACCGACTTCTGCCTGGGCGACACGGGCGCGATGTTCGGCCACGCACCGCAGGCCGTCGCGCAGGCACTCGCGCAGCAGGCGCAACGCGGCTTCACCACCATGCTGCCCGGCGAAGACGCCGTGGCCGTGGGTGCCGCGCTCGCGGAACGCTTCGGCCTGCCCTACTGGCAGTTCGCCATGACTGCGAGCGACGCCAATCGCTTCGCGCTGCGCTGGGCGCGCGCGGCCACTGGGCGGCAGAAGATCGTCGTGTTCAACGGCTGCTATCACGGCACGGTGGACGATGTATTCGTCGATCTCGTCGATGGCGTGCCCACGCAGCGCGCGAGCCTGCTCGGCCAGGTGCACGACCTGCTGCCGCACACGCGCGTGGTGGAATTCAACGATCTCGCCGCGCTGGAACAAGCGCTTGCCGATGGCGAAGTCGCCTGCGTGCTGGCCGAACCGGCCATGACCAACGTCGGCATGGTGTTGCCGGAAGCGAGCTTCTGGCGCGAGGCCCAGGCGCTCATCAAACGCCACGGTACGCTGCTGCTGATCGACGAAACCCACACCATCAGCAGCGGCCCGCGCGGTTATGCACGTGCGCACGGTATCGAAGCCGATCTCTTCGTGCTCGGCAAGCCGGTGGGCGGCGGTGTGCCTTGCGCCGTTTATGGTTTCTCGGCGGAACTGGCTGCACGCGCGCAGAAAGCGAAGCTCGACGCGCCGCCGGGCCATTCGGGCATCGGCACCACGCTCACGGCCAACGCGCTGTCGATGAGCGCAATGCGCGCGACGCTCGACGAAGTCATGACCGAAGCGGCCTACGCGCACATGTTCGCGCTCTCCGAACGGCTCGCGAGCGGCCTCACATCCACGATCGCGCGCCACGATCTGCCGTGGTGCGTCACACGCGTGGGCGCGCGCAGCGAATTCCAGTTTTGCGCCACACCGCCGCGTAACGGCACCGAAGCACGCGCCGCGATGAACGACGAACTCGAACACGTCATCCACCTGTATCTGCTTAATCGCGGCGTGCTGATCACGCCGTTCCACAACATGATGCTGGTGTGCCCGGACACAAGCGAAGCCGATGTCGATCGTCTGCTCGGCGCGTTCGATGCCTGTCTTGCGGAGCTTTGTGGCTAGTGCGCGCCAGGCATCGAATGGTAAGGCGCGCTTGATATGCTTGACGGCCTGCAGGCGCGCGCGCCGTGCTTTTGAATACGTTTTCCAGGCCGCATAGAACCGATGCACGATCCGCAAGACAACCTTTACGCTTACCTCACTTCGCTACAGCAGGCGGCGCTGGGTGCGCTCAAGCGCCTGCCGCTCAAAAGCCGCGCCGCGCAGGGCGCCTTGATGGCGCTGCGCGCCGTGTGCGGCGCGGGCCTCGCTTACAGCATCGGCCGCGCCCTGCATACCGAGCAGGCGTTCTGGGCCGCGATCACGGCCATCGCCGTCACACAGCACGATTACGCCGACACGCTCTCGCAGTCGCGCGACCAGTTCATCGGCGCGATTGCGGGCGGGATTGTCGGCTTCGCGGCGGCAACACTGGGCGCGGAAAATATCCCGGCGTATCTGGCGGCCGTGGCTGTGGTGATCGTCGCGTGCTGGTGTCTGCGCGTGAGCACGGCCGCGCGGCTGGGCGCGATCACGACCACCATCGTGCTGCTCGTGCCCACACAAGGTCCGGTATGGGACGTCGCGCTGTTCCGCGTGGCGGAGGTGGCCATCGGCATGGCCTGCGCGCTGCCGGTCTGCTGGGTGTTTTCGTTAGCGGAGCGGCGGTGGTTGCATGGGTAGGATGCCGTTTTCATCCGGCGCTTTTTATCGCTCTCAACCCTCGCGAAATAATCCATCTCCCGCTGCTGCGCAATGATCTGCGCAATAGCAGCGATAATGACGCACGCCATGCGACAGCGCCCGATCCGGGCGTGCGCAATGGTATCGCCGGGTGCGGCTGGTGCGCGCGGGCAGCGTCGAAACGCCCCCCGCCAACGCGAAATCGTGCGACACTCCTCGGCCGCGCCAATCCTGGCGCACGAGATCCAACGACACGCTTTTCGCGACGCCGCACGCCATGAATACGACTCCCCAATCTGTCCCCGCCACGAACGCCGCGCCGCGCAAGACCATTACGCTGCTGCAAATGCTCGCGCTGATCGCCTTCGGTGGCATCGCGGCTTCGCTGGTGCTCCGTCTCTTCGTCTAAGCGACCAGACGACGACACCACGCCGCGCGGGACGCCTGGCCACCTGTTTTTCCGTTTATGTACAAGAAAGGCGTCGCCCTCGAAATCCAGTTCTCCCCCGAGCGTCTGAATGACGGCGCAGGCGATCCCTACTGGATCGACCTCACTGCCGAAGAAGCCGCTGCGCTGCTCGACACCTTGCAGACGAAGCTCGCCGCGCGCGAAAGCACGTCGGCGCCGCTGGTCGTCGCGCTCGACACGCCGCGCGAAACGCCGGCCACGACTGCACCAGCGACCGAAGCCGAAGCCGCAAAAACCGCAGCCGACGATGCAGCCTTCAAGCAATGGGTCTGCGTGATCTGCGGCTGGGTCTACGACGAAGCGACCGGCGCGCCCGATGACGGCCTCGCGCCCGGCACGCGCTGGGCCGACGTGCCCGAAGACTGGCGCTGCCCGCTGTGCGACGTGGGCAAGGAAGACTTCGCGCTCGTCGAGTTCTGATTCAGGGCACCGTCGCAGCAAAACCGCAGGGCGCTCAGCCGCCCTCGCGCCCACGCGGCTCGTAAAACAACGCGAACAGTTCCGACTGCGAACTCACGCCTAGCTTCGCGTAAATGTGCTTTTTGTGCGCCCGCACGGTTTCGAACGAGATTTCGAGCCGTTCGGCGATCGCGCGCGTCGAAAAGCCCGACAAACTCTGCCGCACCACCTCGATTTCGCGCGCCGTCAGCGGCGTGCGTCCGCTTTGCTGCGTGACCGCCTCGAAACGGCTCGCACTGTCGATCTCCTGCAGCGCCCCGGCCGCGCTCGCTTCCACCGCCTCGGACTGCGGCACTTCCGTCATCGTATCGCTCGCGATCAACGGCTCGTACGCGAGCCGCTGGCGCATCAGCGCGATCACCCACGGCGCGAACAACGCGAACTGCGCAATATCGCGCTCCGTGTAATGGTGCTTTGCACCCAGCGAAAAAATCAGCGTGCGCTGCGCGTCGAACGGCACGTTGAACTGCACTTCATCGCCGATGATGTTGCTCTTGAAATAGCGCTGATAGTAGTCCGTCATGCGGAAGTTATCGGGCGCGACTTCGGCCAGCGTCACCAGCCCCGCGCGCGGTCTTTCGCACGCGTTGATATAGAACGGATCGAGCTGGTACATCCCCTCCAGATACGCGCGGAACAAGCGATCCACGGTGCCGTCGGGCATCGGCGACTCGGCGCAGACGAGCGGTGCGCGGTCGCGCACGAAGACCAGCGCGACCCAGTTGTCGAAGGCGGCGAAACGTTCAATGACGCGCGTCGTGCGGGTCCAGAAATCAGGGCCGTCGAGGGCGTCGATCAGCGTCGCGATGTGATGATGGAACGCGCGGTCCTGCCAGTCGTGTTCCATGGTTCCTCCGATCAGGGTACCCCTGCTGGGTAATTCCTGGACAAAAATAACGTGGTGATAATAGCCGCTCCAGACGCTGGCGCGGCCACAAATAAGCAATAGCCAGGCAACACCGCCGCCAGCCTGATAGATTGAGTCGCTTTTTACGATGTATGGGACCGCATCTGGCGCGCAAGAACGCGCCGGCGGCGGTCGACAGGAGACAGACATGCAACTCGAACTCGCGCAGATTCCCCTCGTGGACGGCGCCGTCGCCCCGAACCTGACGCGCACGATCGACGCGATCGGCCAGCGCCGCGCGGGCACCGACCTGATGGTCTTCCCCGAAGCCACCCTCACCGGCTTTCCCACGCGCGAGAACGTGCGCGATATCGCCGAAACGCTGTCCGGCCCGTCGCTCACCGCCGTGCGCGACGCCGCGCGCGCCGCCAGCATGGCTGTCGCCGTGGGCCTCGCCGAGCGCGACGGCGATCATTTCTACAACACCACGGTGCTGATCGACGAGCGCGGCGACATCGCCCTGCGCTATCGCAAGACGCATCTGTGGGCCACGGACGTGGGCGTTTTCACGCCCGGCGATCGCTACGAAGTCTGCGAATTCAAGGGCATGACCGTCGGTCTGCTGATCTGCTACGACATCGAGTTCCCCGAGACCGCGCGTGCGGTCGGCTCGCTCGGCGCCGAAATGCTGATCGTCACCAACGGCAATATGGACCCGTTCGGTCCGGTGCATCGCCGCGCGATCGTCGCGCGCGCGCAGGAAAACCAGATGTTCGCGGCGCTCGTGAACCGTATCGGCGATGGCGACGACAACCTCACGTTCCCCGGCGAATCGGCGCTCGTGAGCCCGTTCGGCGACGTGCTGGCCGAACTCAAGGGCGAAGACGCCGTGCTGCCCGTGACCGTGGATCGCGCGCTGCTGGCGCAAAGCCGCGAGCACTACAGCTATCTGCATGACGCGCGCATCGCGCTGAATCTCGCCGATGAAAACGACGCGCAAGGCCGCCGCTCGCTCAATATCCGTGCACGCGCGCGTTAATCGCCTTAATCGCTTTATCCCGGGTCGACAGCACGCTATGTGTGCCGGCCGATCCGGTCCCCCGCAGTATTGAACCGCTGATTGCCGCATCGCCGGCTTTGTCGAAAGACAGGGCTCGCGATGGCAGAGCAAGCAAATCTCAGTGATTCGGACCCCGAAACGAATCGCGAAGTCGAATTGAAGGACCGGCGCGCCACGCAGGGAGAATGCGCGCCACACGTTTGCACACGGATTCGCCCGGCCGTGCCTCGAAACAGGCCGCGCGGGTTCGCGCAACCCACACCCGCTGCACTTTGGAGACACCTGCATCATGAAGCCATCTTCACCGCCCGCCGCCAGCGGCGCACGAGAACCGCATCTCAAGCGCACGCTCGGCCTGCCTTCCGTGCTGCTGTTCGGCCTCGCCTACATGGCGCCGCTGATCGTCTACGGCACCTACGGCGTGCTCGCCGGTGCAAGCCAGGACACGGCCGCGCTCGCTTACCTGATCGCGCTCGTCGCCATCGTCTTCACGGCACTGAGCTACGGCAAGCTCGCGCGTCTGTTCCCGGTGGCCGGTTCCGCCTACACCTACACGCGCAAGAGCTTCAACTCGCACATGGGCTTCATGATCGGTTGGGCCACGCTGCTCGACTATTTCTTCCTGCCGATGGTGATCTGGCTGATCGGCGCGGCCTATCTGGGCGCCGCGTTCCCGAGCGTGCCCGCGTGGGTCTGGATCGTTGCGTTCATCGTGCTGACGAGCGGCCTGAACGTGCTCGGCATCGAACTGGCCGCGCGCTTCAACATCGTGCTGATGGTCGTGCAACTCGGTATCGCCGCGATGTTCGTCGTGCTGTGCTGCCACTACGCTTCGGCCGCTGCGGGTCCTGGCGGTCTCTTCACCGCGCAGCCGTTCTTCCAGCCGCACGTGCCGCTGTCGGCGACGATGGCGGGCGCCGCGATCGCTGCGTATTCGTATCTCGGCTTCGACGCGGTTTCGACGCTGACCGAAGAAACCATCGAGCCCGAAAAGACCATCCCGCGCGCCATCGTGCTGATCGCGCTGGTGGGCGGCGCGATCTTCGTGATCGCTGCGTACACGCTGCAACTCGCGCATCCGGGCGCCGTGTTCAAGGACCCGGATTCGGCCGCGTTCGAAATCGCCCGCAAGGTGGGCGGCGATATCTTCGTGACGATCTTCCTCGCAGGCCTGATCCTCGCGCAATTCGCTTCGGGCATCTCGGCGCAGGCTAGCGTTGGCCGACTGCTCTACGCGATGGGCCGCGACGAAGTGCTGCCCAAATCGATCTTCGGCTACATTCACCCGCGCTTTCGCACGCCGGCAATCAACATTGTGATCGCTGGTATCGTCGGCCTGATCGCACTGAAGCTCGATGTCGCCACGTCCACGTCGTTCATCAACTTCGGCGCGTTCCTCGCGTTCACCTCGGTGAACCTGTGCGTGATCCGCCAGTACTTCAACGGCGCGGCTGGTTCGCGCGGCTTCGGCTTCATGGGCGGCGTGGTGTTCCCGCTGATCGGCGCCGTCACCGACATCTGGCTGCTGTGCAGCCTCGAAAAGACGGCGATCGTGCTGGGCGTGATCTGGTTCGTGCTGGGTCTGGCCTACCTCGGCTGGATCACGCGCTGCTTCCGCCGCGCACCGCCGGAAATGGCTGTCTAAGCCGCAGGTTTTCCGCGCGCCAGGCTCGCGCAACACACACAAAAACGGCGAACGTCCCGCAAGAGGCGTTCGTCGTTTTTCGTTGCACGCGCAACGAAGCCGCGTGCCGCGCTACCTCAATCCGATAAACCCGCCAGCCGCGCCGCCGCCATCACTTCGCGTTTCGTATCGAGAATATGCTGCTCGATCAACGCGACCACGTCATCCACCGCGCGCCGCTTGCAGGCATCGACGATCTCGTAGTGATCGCGCTGCACGTCGCCCTTTTCCGTATCGAGCGACATGCGCAGATGCGGATAGCGATTCGTCGTGCTCAAACAGTATTCCTCGATCATCTTGCGCAGCCGCGAATTATTCGCGGGCGCGCACAGCGCGAGGTGGAACTGGCGGTTGTATTCGGCCCAGTCGGCGGGCGACGTCGCGGCGTCATACGCGGCGAGGATGCGCTTCATCACGTCGATATCGGCGGCCACCATATTCGGCACCGCCAGCTTCGCCGCGTAAGTTTCCAGCGCAGCGCGGATGTCGAGCAACTCGCAGATCTCGCGCGTGGACATCGCCATCACCACGGCACCGCGGTTGAGCTGATAGCTCACGAGCCCTTCGGCTTCGAGCTGGCGCAGCGCCTCGCGCACGGGAATGCGGCTCGCGCCGAAGCGCTCCGCCAGCCCCTCCTGGCGCAACTGCGCGCCCGGCGGCAGCACGCCGCGCAGGATCTCATCGCGCAACTGATCGCGGATGGTTTGAGGCAGCGATCGTTGGTCTTCCTTGCCCTGCACTGTCGTCATGTGTTCGTGAGCGTTTTGGCCGGCCGAGCGTGGGCCGACGAAAAATTGTTGTCGTCGTTTTTTTCGTCTGCCAGAATTGGATACAATCCACTCAGTTATGGATATTCAGCTTGATCGATTGTATCCGTCAATCTGTCCGTTCACTGTTGCTGCATCCTTGTCCGGAGACCCTATGGGATGTTGTAAGCGTCTGAAAAACAAACAAGTTTAGCGTATCCGCCCGGCCATCCCGAGGCCGTTGCGTGCGCAACGGTTTTAGGGTCGCAGCGTCGAGCACGCTGCCCGGCTCCAGTCGATTCACCCCTGCGCTTGAAGGTCCACCGCGTGTCGGCACGCGGTGCGGGCCCGCTCGCGCCATGAAAAACGTAGAACGTGAGGAGAGAACCAAGATGGCACGCAACACCCGCAGCAACACGATGAACACCACCCGCAACCCGAGCCTGCGCGCGCCCGCCCTGCTGGCCGCGCTGGCCGGCCTCTGGAGCGCCGGCGCGTTCGCCCAGGCCACCGATGTGAAGATCGGCTTCGCGGCCCCGCTGACGGGCGGCCAGGCCCACTACGGCGCGGACTTCCGCAGCGGCGTGGAAATGGCGATCGAGGACGAAAACGCCACCAACCCGACCATCGGCGGCAAGCCCGTGCACTTCGTGCTGGACGCCTACGACGATCAGGCCGACCCGCGCACCGGCACGACCGTCGCGCAAAAGCTCGTCGATGACAACGTCGCCGCCGTGATCGGCCACTTCAACTCGGGCACCAGCATCCCGGCCGCGCCGATCTACGCCAAGGCCGGCATCCCCGAAATCGCCACGGCCACGGCGCCTGCCTACACGCGCCAGGGCCTGCCGACGACCTTCCGCCTCGTGACCTCCGACGCGCAACAGGGCAGCGTGCTCGGCGCCTACGTCGTGAAGGATCTGAAGCTCAAGCGCTTCGCCGTGATCGACGATCGCACGGCTTACGGCCAGGGCGTCGCCGAAGAATTCGCCAAGGCCGTCAAGGCGGCGGGCGGCACGGTAGTCGCGCAGGAGTTCACCAACGACAAGGCCGTCGACTTCCGCTCGATCCTCACGCACATCAAGTCGGCCGACGCCGACGCGATCTTCTACGGCGGCGCCGACACGCAGGCCGCGCCGATGCTCAAGCAGATGAAGTCGCTGGCGATCAAATCGACGCTGATCGGCCCGGACATGATGCATTCCGCCGAACTGATCAAGATCGCCGGCCCGGCCGCCGAAGGCGCGCTGGCTTCGTCGGGCGGCAGCCCGCTCGACCAGATGCCGGGCGGCAAGAGCTATGTCGAGCGCTATTCGAAGCGCTTCAACAAGCCGGTCGAGCTGTATTCGCCGTACGCCTACGACGGCACGCGCGCGGTGTTCGCGGCCATGAAGAAGGCCAATTCGACCGATCCGCACATCTATCTGGCCTCGCTCAAGGGCACGGCGATGAAGGGCGTGACCACCAACGAACTCGGCTACGACCAGTACGGCGATCTGAAATACGGCGGCGTGACGGTCTACAAGGTCGTCAACGGCCAGTGGCAGCCGCTCACGACGGTCGGCACGAAGTAAAGCCGTCGCGAAGTCAGTGAACGCTCACGCCGCGCGCCTTCGGGGCCGCGCGTCGCGCACGGGACAGCCGGCGGTACTCGGCTGCGGCGCGCAAACCGGCGGGTAACACTTCTCCGCTCGTCGGCACGCGCGCCGGGTTGACACGGGCTCTCGCGCGACGCGGGAGTCCGTTTTTTTTGATCGATCAAAATTTTTTGCGCGGGTTCGCTTCCGGCGACGGCAATTCGCCGTCATGCGCGATGCTCCGTCAGACGGGGCTTTGAGCCCTTTTAGGGTCGGGGTTAAACGAGCGTTCGGTTGTGCAAGCCCGAACCGCACTACAATGCATGCCGTCCACTGGTTTGCCGGTCGTTCGTTATATGTATTTGTGTCCCGAACGCCGTCCTGTTTGCACCGAACATGCCCCGTTTTTCCAGACTTACCCCGTTCCTGCTGATTCCGCTCGTTGCTGCTCTTGGCGCGTGCTCATCCGCCAAACCCAACAAGTTTCAGGATGACCAGTTGCTGAGCAGCGCGCCCAGCCCGTTCTCGCGCAGCTTCAGCTACGCCAGCGCCGATGCCTGCGAGGCCTCGCGCCGCGCACTGCTGAGCCAGGGCTACATGACGACGATGACGCACAACGACACCGTCGACGCCACCAAGAACTTCCAGCCGACCAGCGATCAGCACATCGTCGTGGAAGTGCACGTGGTCTGTACCGTGGCGGACGCGACCAACACCAGCATCGTCTACGTGAACGCCGTGCAGAACGGCTATGCGCTGAAGAAGAGCGATACGTCGGCGAGCGTCGGTTTGTCGATTCTGGGGTCGGTGTCGCTGCCGATCCGCTCGAATAGCGACGAAATGGTGAAGGTGTCGAGCGAGACGATCCAGTCGGGCGCGTTCTACACGCGTTTCTTCGAACTGGTCGCGAAGTATCTGAACACGGTCGCGAAGAGCGAACCGGTGCCGGGTAGCGGATCGATCAAGATCACGCCGCTGCCGTCGGGTCTGGAGCCGGTCACGGCTTTGGCTAACTCCGGTGCGCCGGGCGTGGCGGCGCCGGGCACCTCGGCCGTCCCTGCCGCGGCCGTGGCGGCGGCGGCAACGGGCGCAGCGGCGCTTCACCCGGACTCGCTCGCGGCCACGCCAGTGTTGAGCGCGATGCAGCCGACGCAACCGACACAACCGACCAGCAACGTGCATGCGGTGATGCCAGTGGCGCCCGCCGCCACGGCGACGCTGCTCGCGCCGGTCGTGCCTGCTGCGGTGGCAGCGACGGCGAATGGTGCAAGCGGTGCGAGCGCGGTGGGTGTGGCCAGCGCCGCCAACCCGGCCAGCGCGCCGGCTACCGCTGCCGTTCAAGGCGCGAGCCAGAGTGTCTCGACTACGGCAGCGGCTACGGCAGCCGCGCCGGCTTCGGCGGCATCGTCGCCCATGAAGGCGGCTGCAGCAGCGCCCGCCAGCGCCGCAGAAACCCTCGCGGCCGCTTCAACGCCCGCAACCGCAACCGCCAGCGCCACGACTGCGGCGGCGGCTTCGAGCGTCACGACCACCGCCACGACCTCGCCCTGAGGCCGTTCCAGCGGGGACGCGCCTAGCGCAGCCCCGCCATCATCGCGCCCATTCCCACCAGCAGGCTGCCCATCAGCCGGTTCACCGCGCGCAGGCGGCGCGGCCGTTGCAGCACATGGCGCAGCCGGTGCGAAAACAGCGCCATCGACGCCACGCCACCCGCAAACAGCACCGCAAAGGTCGCCGCCAGCACCAGATACTGGCGATTCGCGCTCCACGCCGCATCGGCGCTCATGAATTGCGGGAAAAACGACGGAAAGAACAGCAGCGTCTTGGGATTGAGCCCCGAGGTCGCGAACCCGCGCCAGAACAGATCGCGATGCGAAGTGAGCGCGGGCTCCGCAGCGCCGCTCTCCTGCGCGCCGCCGAGCGTGCGGCTGCGCCACTGCTTGCAGCCCAGCCACACCAGATAAGCCGCCCCCACCCAGCGCAGCACCGTGAGCGAGTGCTCACTGATCAACAGCAGCGAATTCAGGCAAAGCGCCGTCAGGCCCAGTTGCAACAGCACCGCGAGCGTGCCGCCCCAGACGCAGGGCAGCGCACGGCGCCAGCCGGCCTGCAGCGCCTGGCTCATGGTGAGCACGTTGACGGGGCCGGGCGTGTAGACGAGGATCAGCGCGGCGGCGAGAAACGACAAATACAACTGGAGCGACATGTCCGGGAATTCTGGCTAAGGGCGTATCGAGGAAATGCGGCCCGGCAACAGGCGCGCAACGGAAATTCGGCAATAAAAAACCGCGCAACAGCGCGGTTTTCAAATGCCATCCGCCCGATCGGACGCTGCTGGACGCGAGATAGTCGCGTGCCGCGCCCGATAGCCGCCGCAGGGTGCAGCGAGGATCGGCTCAGACGGTCCACCGCGGCTTGTGGCTGCGGCGGCGCGCCCCGACGCGGGGAGGTGGCCGCGTGGGTCGTGCCAGGCGAGAAGGCATGTGAAAAATATACCGGGATTGGGGCGGGATAGGCTTCCTGTTTTCCAGCGCAAACTGCCCTAAACCAGAAGCTTGTTCCGATAGAATCCAGTTTTCCTGTACAAGATTCTTTTCACCATGACCACGCGCGAACGGCAGCCCAAAACCCTCGACAACCAGGACCGCAAGATCCTGCGCGCCTTGCAGCAGAACGCACGGCTGTCCAACGCGGAGCTGGCCGAGCAGGTCGGCATGTCCACGACGGCGTGCTGGAACCGCACCCGCCAGCTCGAAGCCGATGGCTATATCGACGGTTATGTGGCGCTGGTGAACCAGCGCAAGCTGGGTTTCGCCGATATCGTGATTCTGGAAGTCACGCTCGATCGCCATGAGGACGACGCGCTCGCGCGCTTCGGCTCCGAACTCGCGGCGCTGCCCGAAGTGCTGGAGGCGTATCTGGTGTCGGGGGAATACGACTACTGGATCAAGGTGGCGGTCGATGGCACGGCCGGCTACGAGCGTTTCCTGCGCGAAAAGCTTTATCGCATCTCCAGCATCCGCCATAGCCGGTCGATGTTTGCGTTGCGCTGCATGAAGGATGTCGCGTCGATGCAGGTTTGATTCGGCATACGAAATAAATCAGGCATTGGGCGAGCGCGCCCCGCTCGCCCGCAGAATCATCTTCACGACTTCCTCGGTGGTCGCCTCGAAGCTGGCCGCCGACAAGGCGCGCTTGCCCGCGAGCGCGCGTATCTGCGCTTCGAAGTCGGCGTAATGCTGCGTGGTCGCCCAGATCATGAAGAGCAGCGTTTTGGGCTCCACCGGCGCGAGCAGACCTTCGGCGATCCAGCGCTCGATCAGCGTCACGCGCGACTCCATCCACGGTTTCACGCGTTTCAACAGAATGTCCTGCATATGCGTCGCGCCGCTGATGATTTCATTGGCCCAGACCTTCGAGCCTAGCGGCCTGCGCCGCGACAGTTCCATCTTCGCGCGCACATAACCGCCAATCGCCGCGACGGGGTCGCTGCTCGCATCGAAGGTATCGGCGGCCGCATTCCATTCCTCGAACAGATCGTCGAGCACGCGCCAGTAGAGCGCGAGTTTCGTCGGGAAGTAGTAATGCAGATTCGCTTTGGGCAGGCCCGCGCGTTCGGCGATCAGCGCGGTGCTCGCGCCTTCGAAACCGCGTTCGGCGAATACGGCTTCGGCACAGGCGAGCAGATGCGATTCGTTCGACGCGCGAATCGAAGCCTTGCGGCGCGGCTTATCGGCTTTGTCGGCTTTGGTGGCCGCCTGGCCTGCGCTTTGGCGCACAGCAAGGTTCGCGGCTGGCGTGTGGGTGTCGTCGTCGCGCATGGCATCGGTCCGTTCGAAGCGTTCGAAAAGGAAGGCATCGCGAGGCGACGCCGGAATCATTGTAGACACGCGACGCGTACAAGGTGATCGCACACGTTGCGAATCCACGGGTAAACCTGCGTGCCGCGCGGTGTTTTTCACGCACTGCAACATCGATGGCACGCTTTTCGCTCGTAATACCGCATTGAATTCCCAAAGTTTATGGCCTACAACCTGTCCAATCGGACAGGATTCGGCGAGCGGGAAATCACTGCCCCGAACGAGCGTCGCGTGCATGCACTGGAATCGCGCAACTTATGCACAACACGCCCCAGACGATGGCACCGATGCACGCTTCATGAACACGCTTCATTCAGACAAGGCAGTCGCGGTCCCCACAGCGGTCATTTAAAAAACTCGCCGCGCCGCACTGCACCGCCAGTCGAACATTGACAGGAGAGCACGCATGAACGTAGTAAGCGAAGCCGCGCTGACCACCGCGATTCACGTGAATGGCCAGCGTCTCTGGGACAGCCTGATGGAAATGGCGAAGATCGGCGCGACACCCAAGGGCGGCGTGTGCCGCCTCGCGCTCACGGATCTCGACAAGCAGGGCCGCGATCTCATCGTCAAATGGGCGAAGGAAGCGGGCTGCACGGTGAGCGTCGATCAGATGGGCAATGTGTTCATGCGCCGCGCCGGCCGCAACAACGATCTGCCGCCCGTGATGACGGGTTCGCACGCGGATTCTCAGCCCACGGGCGGCCGCTTCGACGGCATCTATGGCGTGCTGGGCGGTCTCGAAGTGATCCGCTCGCTCAACGATCACGGCATCGAAACCGAGCATCCTGTCGAAACGGTGATCTGGACCAACGAGGAAGGCTCGCGCTTTGCGCCCGCCATGGTGGCCTCGGGCGTATTCGCGGGCGTGTTCACGCTCGATTATGGTCTGTCGCGCAAGGACGTGGACGGCAAGACCATCGGCGAGGAACTCAAACGCATTGGCTACGCGGGCGATCTGCCCTGCGGCGGCCGCAAGATTCACGCGGCGTTCGAACTGCATATCGAACAGGGGCCGATTCTCGAAGCGGAGAACAGGACGATTGGTGTCGTAACCGATGCGCAAGGCCAGCGCTGGTACGAAGTCGTGCTCACGGGCCAAGAGGCGCACGCCGGTCCCACGCCGATGCCGCGCCGCCGCGATGCGCTGCTGGGCGCTTCGCGCGTCGTGCAGCTTGTCAATGAAATCGGCCTGCGCCACGCGCCGCTCGCCTGCGCGACGGTCGGCATGATGCAGGTGCATCCGAACTCGCGCAACGTGATTCCGGGCCGCGTGTTTTTCACGATCGACTTCCGCCATCCGCTGGACGAAGTGCTGGCGAAGATGGACGCGGAACTGCGCGAAGGCATCGCGAAGATCGCCGAACAAGGCAAGCTCGAAACCGAGCTCGAACAGATTTTCTATTACGCGCCGGTGCCGTTCGACAAGGCTTGCGTGAAATCGGTGCGCGCCGCCGCCGAGCGCTTTGGCTATTCGAATCGCGACATCGTGTCCGGCGCGGGCCACGACGCCTGCTATCTGGCGACGGTTGCGCCAACCTCGATGGTGTTCGTGCCGTGCATCGACGGTATCAGCCACAACGAAATCGAAGACGCGACCGAGGAATGGATCGAAGCGGGCGCGAACGTGCTGCTGCATGCCATGCTCGAACGCGCCAGCGAGCCGGGTTGAGCATGCGCGTTTAGTCGAATAACACCATAACAAAGCTGTTTCCCACGTACCGGCTGCCGCGCAACGCGCAGCCGGCGGACCCGTGTTTTGCCTCGCAAGGAGCATCCGGATGTCCCACTCCGCCATCAAAAATACGCGTGCCACGCAAGGCATCGCAGCAGCACGGCTTAGCGCAGAAGAGCTGGGCTGCCAGTTCGCCGATGTCGCGCCGCCGCTTTCCGCGGGCGCGGCCGTCATCGCTTCCGATCGCTGTCACTATTGCTACGACGCGCCTTGCGTCGCGGCCTGCCCGACCGGCATCGACATTCCCAGCTTTATCCGCAAGATCGGCAACGGCAATCTCAAGGGCGCCGCGCGCGATATCCTCAGCGCTAATCCGCTCGGCGGCATGTGTTCGCGCGTGTGCCCGACCGAAATCCTCTGCGAAGGCGCCTGCGTGCGCAATCATCAGGATGGCGAACCAGTTCAGATCGGGGCGCTGCAACGTCATGCCACCGACTTCCAGATGACGCGCGAGAGCGAAGGCGCCGCGCCGCTGTTTCGCCGCACGAGCGAAACGGGCCGCAGCGTGGCGGTGATCGGCGCGGGGCCGGCGGGGCTCGCGTGCGCGCATACGCTCGCGCTCGCCGGACATGACGTGACCGTGTTCGATGCGCGCGAGAAGCCCGGCGGCCTCAATGAATACGGCATCGCCGCTTATAAGACGGTGGACGATTTCGCGCAGCGCGAAGTTGCGTGGCTGCTCTCGATTGGCGGCATCGAACTCGCGCAAGGGCAGCAACTGGGCCGCGATATCACGCTCGACGCGCTGCGTGAAAAATTCGATGCGGTGTTTATCGGCATCGGGCTGGGCGGCACGCATGCGCTGAAGATCGACGGCGAAGCGCTCGAAGGCGTGCGCGATGCGGTGGACTTTATCGCCGGTCTACGCGAAGCGGACGACCTTGCAACGCTGCCCGTGGGCCGCCGCGTGGTGGTGATCGGCGGCGGCAATACCGCTATCGACGCCGCCGTGCAAAGCCGCAAGCTGGGCGCGGAACACGTCACGCTCGCGTATCGCCGGGGCAGCGCGCAGATGAGCGCGACGTGGGCCGAACAGGAATTCGCGCGCCAGCAAGGCGTGACGATTGTGGAGTGGATGAAGCCCGTGCGGATCGTGGGCGATGGCGCGGTGCAGGCGGTGGAGTTCGAGCGCGCCACGCTCGATGCGAACGGCGTGCTGCAAGGCAGCGGCGAGATCGAGCGTATCGAGGCGGACATGGTGCTCAAGGCCATCGGCCAGAAGTTGCTGCCCGCCGGGCTCGAAGCCTTGCAGTTGAGCGAAGGCGGCGTGCGCATTGCCGTCGATGCCGATGGCGCGACCTCGCTCGCGGGCGTCTGGGCCGGCGGCGATTGTGCGGGCCATGGCGCCACCGATCTCACCGTGCAGGCGGTGCAGGACGGCAAGCTCGCGGCCCGCGCGATCGACCGCTATCTCGCCGCGCAAACCGGCAAGGCCGCTTAAGGCAGAAGCACTAAAGCCAACGCAAAAGCAAACGCCCCACATCGATAAAACAAGGAGTCGCATCATGGCCGATCTGCGCTGCTCGATTGCCGGTATTGAATCGCCCAATCCGTTCTGGCTCGCCTCCGCGCCGCCCACCGACAAGGCCTACAACGTCAACCGCGCCTTCGAGGCGGGCTGGGGCGGCGTGGTCTGGAAAACGCTCGGCCTCGATCCGCACGTGGTCAACGTGAGTTCGCGCTACGGCGCGACCACGTGGCGCGGTCAGCGCATCGCGGGCCTGAACAATATCGAGCTGATTACCGACCGCCCGCTCGACGTCAATCTCAAGGAAATCGCCCAGGTCAAACGCGACTGGCCCGACCGCGCGCTGATCGTCTCGCTGATGGTGCCGTGCACCGAAAGCGACTGGAAATGGATTCTGCCGCTGGTGGAAGACACTGGCGCCGATGCCGTGGAACTGAACTTCGGCTGCCCGCACGGCATGAGCGAGCGCGGCATGGGCGCGGCCGTCGGCCAGGTGCCCGAGTACATCGAAATGGTCACGCGCTGGGTCAAGGAAGGCACGCGCCTGCCCTGCCTCGTCAAGCTCACGCCCAACGTCACGGATATTCGCCACGGCGCGCGCGCGGCGCTCAAGGGCGGCGCGGACGGCGTTTCGCTCATCAACACCATCAACTCGATCGTGGGCGTCGATCTGGACGTCATGGCGCCGCTGCCCACCGTCGACGGCAAGGGCACGCATGGCGGCTACTGCGGCCCGGCCGCCAAGCCCATCGCGCTGCACATGGTCGCTGAAATCGCGCGCGACCCGCAAACACAAGGCCTGCCGATCTCCGGCATCGGCGGGATTTCCGACTGGCGCGACGCCGCCGAATTCATGGTGCTGGGCGCGGGCAGCGTGCAGGTCTGCACCGCCGCGATGCACTACGGCTTTCGCATCGTCGACGACATGATCGACGGTCTGTCGAACTGGATGGACGACAAGGGCTACGCGAACCTCGACGCGATTCGCGGCCGCGCCGTGCAGAACGTCACCGACTGGCAGTACCTGAATCTGAACTACGACATCAAGGCGCGTATCGATCAGGACCGCTGCATCCAGTGCGGCCTCTGCCATATCGCCTGCGAAGACACCTCGCATCAGGCCATCACCGCGACGAAGGACGGCGAGCGTCATTTCGAAGTGGTCGATGCCAATTGCGTCGGGTGCAATTTATGCATGCATGTCTGCCCGGTCGATGCATGCATCACGATGGAGCGCGTCGACAACGGCCGCTATTCGAACTGGACCACGCATCCGAACAACCCGGCGCGCGTGGCCGATCCCAAAGCGGCCTGATCCCAGCCAGTCATTCAACATAAACCAAACGACAAGACCCGGAGAATCCGCATCATGAGCCAGCCAGCAATGAGCGGTGACGCGAGCGCGCGCCACAGTGCCAGCGAGTTGTACAACGACGACCTCGCGCCCACGGGCGTCGCGCAGCGCACGTGGCGCTGGTATCACTTCGCGGCGCTGTGGGTGGGGATGGTGATGAATATCGCCTCCTATATGCTCGCGGCGGGCCTGACCGAACAGGGCATGTCGCCGTGGCAGGCGGTGATCACCGTCTTGCTCGGCAACGTGATCGTGCTCGTGCCGATGCTCGCCATCGGCCATGCGGGCACGAAATACGGCATTCCGTACGCGGTGCTGGTGCGTTCGTCGTTCGGCACGCAGGGCGCGAAACTGCCGGCCATGCTGCGCGCCATCGTGGCGTGCGGCTGGTACGGCATTCAATCGTGGCTGGGCGGCAGCGCAATCTACACGCTCGCGAATATCCTCTTTCACAACGCGCTCGTAGGCGATGCGCTGCCGTTTCTCGGCATCTCCATCGGCCAGGGCGCGTGCTTCCTGCTGTTCTGGGTGCTGCAGCTTTACTTCATCCTGCACGGCACGGATTCGATCCGCTGGCTCGAAAGCTGGTCCGCGCCGATCAAGGTGGTGATGTGCGTGGCGCTGGTCTGGTGGGCGTGCTCGAAGGCGGGCGGCGTGGGCAGCATGCTCTCGCAGCCTTCGCAGTTCGCGGCGGGCGGCAAGAAAGCCGGCCTCTTCTGGGTCACGTTCTGGCCGAGCCTCACGGCGATGGTGGGCTTCTGGGCCACGCTCGCGCTGAATATCCCGGACTTCACGCGCTTCGCGAAAACGCAGAAAGATCAGCTGGTGGGTCAGGCCATCGGCCTGCCGATTCCGATGGCGCTGCTGTCGATCGTATCGGTGGTGGTGACGTCGGCGACAGTCGTGATCTACGGCAAGGCGATCTGGGACCCGATCGATCTGACGAGCCGCATGGAAGGCATCGGCGTGGGCATCGCGCTGGTGATCCTCACGCTCGATACGATGTGCTGCAATCTGGCGGCGAATCTGGTCGGCCCGGCCTACGACTTTTCGAGCCTCTGGCCCAAGGGCATTTCGTACAAGATGGGCGGCCTCATTACGGCGGGCATCGCCATCGTCATGATGCCGTGGAAGATTCTCGCCACCACGCAGGGCTATATCTTCACGTGGCTCGTGGGTTATTCGGCGCTGCTCGGGCCGGTCGCGGGCATTCTGATGGTCGATTATTTCCTGATTCGCGGCACGCGTCTGAACACCGACCAGCTCTTCGAAGAAAGCGGCGAATATGCCTATTCGAACGGCTGGAACCCCGCCGCCGTGATCGCGCTGCTTGCGGGCGTGCTGCCGAATCTGCCGGGCTTTCTCAACGTGGCCTTTCCGAACGCGTTCCCTTCCGTACCCGACGCGTTCAAGGGACTCTATACCTATGCGTGGTTCGTGGGCCTCGCGATTGCCGCCATCGTCTATGGCGTGCTGATGAAACTCGGCAAGAGCCGCAGGCCGAGCATCGCGAACGCATGAACGCATAACAACACTGGAAATGCAGGCTCAACCGAAGGAGACATAGCATCATGGCGATCCTGATTCGAGGCGGCACCATCGTCGACGCGGACAAGACTTATCGCGCCGACGTGCTCTGCGACAACGGCACGATCACGGCGATCGGCGAAAACCTCGACGCGCCCGCGAGCGCCACCGTGGTCGATGCGGGTGGCCAGTATGTGATGCCGGGCGGCATCGACCCGCACACGCATATGGAGCTGCCCTTCATGGGCACGAAGGCGCACGACGACTTCTATACGGGCACCGCGGCGGGTCTCGCGGGCGGCACCACGTCGATCATCGACTTCGTGATTCCGAACCCGAAGCAGCCGCTCATGGAAGCCTTTCGCGAGTGGCGCGGCTGGGCCGAAAAAGCCGCTGCCGATTACGCCTTTCACGTGGCGGTGACGTGGTGGGACGAAAGCGTGCATCGCGACATGGGCTTGCTCGTGAACGATCACGGCGTATCCAGTTTCAAGCACTTCATGGCGTACAAGAACGCCATCATGGCCGACGACGAAATCCTCGTGAACAGCTTCGCGCGCGCACTCGAACTGGGCGCGCTGCCGACCGTTCACGCGGAAAACGGCGAACTGGTGTTCCAGTTGCAGCGGCAATTGCTGGCGCGCGGTTTTACGGGACCGGAGGCGCATCCGCTTTCGCGTCCGCCCGAAGTCGAAGGCGAAGCGGCCAATCGCGCGATTCGTATTGCGCAGGTGCTGGGCGTGCCGGTGTATATCGTGCACGTATCGGCGAAAGAGGCTTTGGAGGCGATCACGCGCGCACGTGCGGAAGGCCAGCGCGTATTCGGCGAAGTGCTCGCCGGGCATCTGGTGATCGACGAAGCGGTGTATCGCGACCCGGACTGGACGCGCGCCGCCGCGCACGTCATGAGCCCGCCGTTCCGCACCAAAGAGCATCGCGATGCACTCTGGCGCGGTCTGCAAGGCGGTTTGCTGCAAACCACGGCCACCGATCATTGCGTGTTCTGCGCCTCGCAGAAAGCCATGGGACGTGACGATTTCACTCGGATTCCTAACGGATGTGGCGGCGTGGAAGACCGCATGGCGATCCTCTGGGATCAAGGCGTGAACACGGGCCGCCTCACGCCGAACGAATTCGTGCGCGTGACGTCCACCAACGCGGCGCAGATCTTCAATCTCTATCCGCGCAAGGGCGCAGTGGCAATAGGCGCGGATGCCGATCTCGTCGTCTGGGACCCGGAAGCCACGCGCACGATCTCGGTGAAGACGCATCATCAGAACGTGGACTTCAACGTCTTCGAAGGCATGACGGTGCGCGGCGTGCCCACGCATACGGTCTCGCAGGGCGAACTGGTCTGGGCCGACGGCGATCTGCGCGCGCGGCGCGGCGCGGGGCGCTATCTCAAGCGGCCCGCCAATCCTGGCTATCTGCAGGCTTCACGGCTCGCAAAGCAGTTGAAGGAAACCGAGCCGGTGCATCGCGAAGGCGACAAGGTCGCCTGATAGCCGGATTCAGTACTGCACGACGATAGCCACGCGCCGGTTCAAGGCGCGGCTAGCGGGGTCGGTGCCGGCAACGAGCGGGAAGTTGTCGGCCCGGCCGATCGCCGCGAGGCGATGCGGCTCGACGCCGCGCTCCACCAGATAGCGCACCACCGCGCCCGCGCGCGCCGAAGAAAGCTCCCAGTTCGACGCATAACGCGCGTTCGCAATCGGCGTGCTGTCCGTATGTCCTTCCACGAGAATATTGCCGTTGGGCACTTGCGCCAGCACGCCCGCCACACGGCTCAATACGTCGAAGGAATCGGGCAGCAACGCGGCATCGCCTGCATTGAACAGCACCTTGGCATTGATGCCGATCTCCACGCCATGCGCGACCGGCGCGATGGTGATCTCGCCGCGTGCGCGCAGCGGATCGAGCGAGGCCATTAGCGTGCGTTCGACGCCTTGAGGCTGGGCGGCGCTCGCGGGAACCACCTGGGGCTGAGTATGCGTTTGCGTCTGCGTCTGAACGCGCAAATCCTGTTCATGACGCTTCGCCAGTTGCATCGCGTAGAGCGCGAGGAACAGCACCATCATCGTCGTGATGAGGTCGGCGTAAGAAAGCAGCCAGCGGCCGGATTGTTCGCCGTTTTCTTCTTCGTCGTGATCGAGAATGTCCAGCGTGAAGTCGCGCGCCGCGTGCTTGTCGGGTGACGTTTGCATGCTTGTGAGTCCGCTCGCGCTCAATTGACCGTCGCGCCGGCCTGCGCGTTCTGACGCGCCCAGGCGTTCGCATCGCCGCGCGCGCCCACTTCGCCGGCAAGACGCGTCGCGATCATATGCGGCGTTTCCTTGCGCGAAATCGCGAGCAGACCATCGAGGTAAAGCTTGCGCAGACGCAGTTCGCTTTCGATATGCGCGCGCATCTTGCCGTAAAGCGGCAGGAACACGAGATTGGCCAGCGCGAGCCCATAAAGCGTGGCGACAAACGCCACTGCGATCCCCGTGCCCAGCTGCGAAGGTTCCACCAGATGCGCGGTCACCTGAATCAGACCAAGCACCGAACCCAGAATGCCAAAGGTCGGCGCATAACCGCCCGCCTGCTGCCAGACGCGCGCGGCGGCCATATTCGCGCGGCCATACGCTTCGAGTTCGCGATGCAGCGCGTCTTCGAGCACCGCGGTCGACACGCCGCCCGCCAGCAATTCCAGGCCGCGCCGCGCGAACGGATGAATACCGTTCCAGTCCATCGACTCGAAAGCAAGCAGGCCGTTGAGCTTGGCCTGATCGCCCCATTCGAGCACCGCCGCGAGGCTGGCTTCATCGACCTGTTGCGCGCGGATAAATACGGTGCGCAGGCGGCGGATCGCGTCGAAGAATCGCGCCCAGGTATTCTGGATCATGACCGCGCCGAGCGTGCCGCCCAGCACGACCAGCAACGCTTCGGGCTGAAGCAGCGAACCGAAGTGACCGCCTTCGAGCATGAAGCCGATCACCACGGCCGCACCACCCAGAAGGACTCCGAACAAAGTAAGCAGATCCATGCGTGTTCCGATATTCAATATGTGTGACGCAGGCGGAACCGGCGCGCCCGACTATCGCGGGCGCGCCAACGGTTCGGCTTGTGGATGAATTACGCGGCGTGCGCCTTGAGTTCGCGCACAGCGGTAATCAGACGCTGCTCGATGCCTTCCAGCTCCATCGGATCGGACTTGATCTCGCGGCGCATCAGCCACGAAATCTCGTTCTTGCGCGCCTCGGACAGCACCGACTGCAAACGCTCCGACACCGCCGGATCTTCGAGCGACGCCAGCAGCTTCGCGAGATCGTAAGTATCGAGTGCGTTGACCGCGTCGAAGAGCGTGCGTTGATCGACGAACAGCAGATCGTCGAGCGACTTCACATCGCCCGAACCGCGATTCGCGCGCTTGCTGAAGTACGCCACGCCCTTCTGCTCGACAAAGTTCAGCACCTTCGACTTTCTGAACGCGAACAATTCGTCGGCGATTTCGCCATGCGAGAGCTTGTTGAGCAGCAGCTTGCGCTCCACGCCGATCAGCGCTTCCAGATCGCTCAGTTCGATCAGTTCGAGTTCGCTGTTGATCGACACATCCAGATCGTGATCGGCCACCTGGCCCGCGCGGTCGATGATCCGCACCGGATCGAAGGTGACGAACTGACGGCCCAGCGCGCCTTCGCTTGCGGCACCGGCCAGATGCGTGGGCGTCTGGCCCGATTCCATCGTAATGAGGTTGAGCTTTTCCATGCGACGCAGCATGGCCATCACGTGCGGACGCGAATGGCCCGCCACCGCGCGGCATTTGTGCACGACATCCGCGAGCGCGACGCTCACTTCGCCCGCGCCCGATCCCGATCCTGCGCCTTGACGCAGCCAGCCGCTCTTCGGCTCGGCGCGTTCGGCACCCGCGAGCAGCGACAGCACGTGCGCGTAGGACAGCACGCCCGGCATGAAATCGGCGTGCGTGTAAGTGGCGAGTTGATCGTCCTTCGCTTTCGCGCGGCGGATCATGGTGCGCACGACATGGCGCAGCAGCGGCGACACGCGTTCGAGTTCGTCTTCGATGATGTTCGCGGGCACGACGGTCAACTGGCAGAACGACAGCGCCTTGGCCGTGCTCGGGCGCGGCTCGGTGCCCAGCAGCGCGCTTTCGCCGAAGAACTCGCCTCGGCCCAGCGTGGCCGTCACGACGCGTTTTTCTTCACAGCGGGTGGAGATTTCGACTTTGCCGTCGGCGATGACGAAGAGCAGGCGTTCGCCCGCGAAGCCTTCCGAATAGATGACTTCGCCCGGCGCTGCTGTGCGCGACCATGTTTGACTGCGATTCAAGGTGATTCCCCGTGTGCGGTGTCTTTGCCGGCCGTCTCCGGCGCACGGTTCAAGCCGGGCTCCGGGACGATCGATCTGATTCTCGTATTACTGCCGTTTACGGCTTCGCTCAGGGGGTTCTTGAATCAATTTGCATGGCATTTGCGTGTGTGCAAATGCGCATTGCGCGCGCGCCAGGATGCGCGACAGGTGATATGAGTTTTTTAGCGCTCCAATTGGCTCGAATAACATCAAGCAAACGATTGCGGCGATTGTGCAGACACACACGCCATTGCGTGTGTGGCCTTCGTCATATCGCTCACGCCGCCAGCTTGCCGACTGAACCGACCGTTCCATTCGCGGGCGGCACCACCACACCGGCGCGCGCGAAGCGGATCGCATCCATCAGCGCCTCGTGCTCGCCCACGTGATTCGCCAGCAGCAGGATCAGTTGCGCGTTGGCCGACTGACTCTGCGCGTCGTCGAGATCGCGATGCATGTCGATCAGCGCTTCGTAGAAGTCGTCGGGGCGCGCGAGATTGGGTTGGGTGTTCAGCATCGTCGTCTCCTGTCCCATCTTCATTGTCTTGATTCGATTCGTGATTCGATTCGTAATAGTCTGCTTAATTGAATCGAAAGACGCCTGCGCGTCTTTCGACTCATCGCTTCAAGCCGTACCTGCCACGCACAACGCGCGCTTCAAGGCGTGCTCCACGCGCGGCGCACTGACGCGATGCCAGCGCGCGCTCACATGCTGGTCCGGCCGGACCAGATAGAACGCGCCGTCCTGCGCGCCATAACGCTGCGTCGCGAGACCTTGCACATCGCGCAGCACCTTCGTGCCTGCCGGCAAGCCTTCGGGCGCTGCGCCCTCGCCTTCGAGCACCGCCACGACATTCAGCGGCACGGCGCCGTTCGCCAGCGCGTCAAGCGCGCCGCGCGTTTCGCCATCGAGCACCGAACCCGCGCGGCAAAACAGCAGCCCTGTGAAGCGTCCGCCTAACTGCTTGAGCAGCCATTGCGCGTTGCCTTGCGCATCGGCGAGCGGTGCATCGGCGCACGAAGCACCGGGCACCATCTGCCCGGAGAAGCGGTCTTCATCGGCGGTATTGAGCGTCGATTCATGCAGCACCGCCGGCACCGAAAGACGGCCGCTATTCACCAGTTGACGCGCAAACGCATGCTCGCGCGCCAGCGTGAGCACCGCATCGCGGAACACGCGGCTCACCGCGCTTTTCGGCGTGATGAAATCGGTCGATCGCGTGGAATTGCGGATGTTTTCATCGGCGGCGTATTCGCGCTCGCTCGCGTAGGTGTCGAGCAGCGCGTCGGGCGCACGGTTCTCCAGCACCATCGCGAGTTTCCACGCGATGTTCTCGCTGTCCTGGAAGCCGCTATTCGCGCCACGCGCGCCGAACGGCGAAACCAGATGCGCCGAATCGCCCGCAAACAGCACGTTGCCGTGCCGGAAGCTATCCATGCGCAGGCACGAAAACGTGTAGATGCTCACCCATTCCAGCTCGAATTTGACGTCGGGGCCGAGCAGCGCGCGCACGCGCGGAATCACACGTTCGGGCGTTTTTTCCAGCACCGGATCGGCGTCCCAGCCAAGCTGGAAGTCGATACGCCAGACGTTGTCCGGTTGCCGATGCAGCAGCACCGACTGGTTCGGATGAAACGGCGGATCGAACCAGAACCAGCGTTCGGTGGGGAAATCCGCTTCCATCTTCACATCGGCGATCAGGAAGCGATCCTTGAACGTGCGCCCGTGGCTGTCGAGGCCCATGAGCTTGCGCACGGGACTGCGCGAACCGTCCGACGCCACCACGTAACGCGCGAGCAGTTCATAAGGACCGTCGGGCGTGTCGATTTCCAGCGCCACATGCGCATCGTCCGAACCGGGCGTGCCGCGTTGCGCAAGACCGGCCACTTTGTTTTTCCAGCGGATTTCGAGGTTCGGCAATTCCTGCGCGCGTTCGAGCAGGAAGCCCTCCACGTAGTACTGCTGAAGATTCACGAAAGCCGGACGATGATGCCCGCTTTCCGGCAGCAGATTGAAGATGTAGACCAGTTCGTCCTTGCGGAACACCTTGCCCACGTTCCAGCTCACGCCTTTTTCGACCATGCGCTCGCCGCAGCCGAGGCGGTCGAAGATGTCGAGCGAACGCTTCGAAAAGCAGATCGCGCGCGAGCCGGTGGACAGCGTGCAGTCGTCATCCACGAGCACGACGTTGATGCCTTGCTGCGCGAGGTCGATGGCGGTGGCGAGGCCCACCGGGCCTGCGCCGACCACCACGACGGGACGCACGCTTTTCTCGACGCCGTCGCCTTGTTCATGGCAACGTGCGTAGTCGAAGCTCAGCGATTGGTAGTCGATCATTGTCTCTCTCCGTCTCGTCTACGACCGCTCAATCCTGCAACGCGTCCCACATGTCCTTGTCGCGCTGCGCCGTCCAGATGCGCGGATGCGTGATGCCGCTCGCCTCGTCATAAGCGCGCGACACATCGAACGGCAGGCAATGTTCGTAGATGAAGACATGGCCGAACTTCGGGTCCATCGCTTCACGCGTGAGCGCCATCGACTGCTTCAGATCGAGCTTCTGCTCGACCGCCTTGCGCCCTTGCGCCAGCAGCGTGGAAACGAAATCCTTCGTGTAATCGAGGCCCTTGTTGACGTCGGCGGGATTGAGCAGCGCGGGGCCGCGGCCCGGCACCAGCTTTTCCGCGCCCAGCGCGCGCAGCGCTTCGAGCGTGGCGGGCCATTCGGCGAGTTGCGCATCGCCGCAATAACAGGCCGCGTCGTATTCCACCAGATCGCCCGAGAACAGCACCTTTTGCTGCGGCAGCCACACCACCGTATCGCCCTTCGTATGGCCCGAGCCCAGATGCGCAATCTTCACTTCGAGCTTGCCGAGATACAGCGTGATTTCCTTCTCGAACACCAGCGTCGGCCACGTGAGGCCCGGCACCGTTTCGACGCCGGCAAACAGGCGCGGAAAGCGCTCGATTTCCGACTTCATGTCCTGCTCGCCGCGCTCGACGATCATTTCATACGTGCCGCGGCTCGCGATGATCTGCTGCGCGCCTTCCTCGAAATACGCCGATGCGCCCAGCACGCGCACCGCGTGATAGTGCGAGAGCACGACGTACTTGATGGGCTTGTCCGTGACGCTGCGGATCTTCGCGATGAGATCCTGCGCCATGGCGGGCGTGGCCGTGGTATCGACGATCAGCACGCCGTCGTCGCCGATGATGACGCCCGAATTCGGATCGCCTTCCGTCGTGTACGCGTAAGCGTTTTCCGAGAGCTGGGTGAAGGTGACCTGTTTTTCTTCGAGGTCGGCCTGCGATGCGAACGCCTTTGCCATCTGAGTCTCCGTGTATTGGGGAGGGCGACGAGGCGAGGCAGCACGCATGCGCCGCGGGCGCACGTGATGAGACCGGCGCGCACGCGCCAGCCGGTTTTGTCTCGCCCCGTCTGGTTCTGGTTGAGCCGCTGTTCTGCCGGGGTGAGGCCATGATCGCCCCGGCAGATTTATTTGTCAATGGCGAATACACTCTCCATATGCAAATATTCGATCGCACAGGATTCGCCTGCCATTCGGTTAACATGGACCCTTTTTCAGCCCGGAACAACGAGTGAAGACCCCTCGCAACGCGCCGCCGTCCGGCCTCAAGGACCCAGCCGGTGCCGCTATCGATGTCGATGTCGATAACGCCGCCGCCGGCAAGTCGCAGCGCGGCGTCCAGAGCGTCGAAGTGGGCGCGCGCCTGCTGCGCGCGCTGGCCGATGCCCGCGTGCCGCTCGCGCCCAGCGACCTCGCCGCCGCCGGCGAAATCGCATCGAGCCAGGCGCACGCGTATCTGGTGAGCCTCACGCGCCTCGGCCTGATCAAGCGCGACGCGCTTTCCGGGCGCTACGAAGCCGGTCCGCTCGCGCTGCGTCTGGGCTTGCTGCACCTCGCGCAGCAACCCGCGCTGCGCGCCGCCGTACCGCACGCGGCGGCGCTGGCACAGGCCTACAACTGTAGCGTCGCGCTCTGCATTGCCGGGCCGCAGGGGCCGACCATCGTCCGTTACGAGCACGCCAGCCTGCCGCTGCATGTGAACCTGCACGTCGGCACGGTGATGTCGCTGCCGGCCACGTCCACGGGCCGCGTGTTCTGCGCGTTCCTCGACGACGCCACGCTGCGCGCGATGTGGGCCAACCAGAGCGCGCAGCCCGTGTGGCGCGGCACAGCCGCAGCGGATGCGCCCGCCAGCCATGCGCAGCACGACGCCGCCTTCACCGCCACGCTCGACGCGATCCGCACGCGTGGATTCGAAACCGGCGTCGATGTGCCGAGCCCAGGCGTCAGCAGCGTGTGCATGCCGGTGCTCGACGCGCAGAACATCTTGCGCGTGACGCTGACCGCCATCGGCGCGAGCGGTGCACTCGACGTGCGCCCCGCAGGCACGCTCGTGCGCGCGATGCGCGACGCCGCCCACCAGATCGCGCAAACCGCTTTCCCATCGACCTGACCATGCCCCGAGCCTCCACGCCTGCCGACCTCAACGAAGCGCCCGAAGCCGCCGGCAAACCGCAGCGCGGCATCCAGGCGCTCGACGCCACGGGCGATCTGCTGGCCGCGCTGGTCGCCGCGGGCACGCCGCTTTCGCTGCGCGACCTCGCGGCGGCGGCCGGCATGCCCAGCGCGAAAGCCTTTCCCCATCTGGTGAGCCTGCTGAAAACCGGCCTGCTGACGCGCGACGAAGCGGGCCGCTACGAAGCCGGCCCCTTGAGCCTCGAACTCGGCCTGCTCGGTCTCGCGCGTCTGTCGCCAGTGCGCGAAGCCGATGCCGAACTCGTCGATCTCGCCACCACCACCGGCATGAGCGTCGCGCTCGCGGTGCCGGGGCCGCTCGGGCCGACCGTCGTGCGCCTCGAAGAATCGCCGCGGCCGCTGCATGTGAGCCTGCGGCCCGGCACGGTGATGTCGCTGGTGAACACGGCGATCGGCCGCGTGTTCGCCGCGTGGCTCGACGACGACGTCCGCGCGGCGCTGATGGCGCAGGACGCGCTGCGCCTCGCGGGCGTCGAAACATCGCCGAGCGACGATGCACGGCACGCCGAACGCCTCGCCACCATCCGCGCGCACGGTCTCGACACCGCGCTCGACAAGCCGATTCCCGGCATCAGCACGGTGGCCGCGCCCGTGTTCGACCACACCGCCAGCGTCTGCCTCGTGCTGGCGCTGATGGGCCCGTCGGGCCACCTCGACGTCACGCGCGAAGGCAGCAGCGCGCAGCGTCTGATGGCCGCCGCCGAGCGCCTGTCGCGCCGCTTCGGCTACGTGCCGGGCGCGGCGATGCCGCCCCTGTAAGCGGCGCGATATCTTCAGCTTTATCCGCCGCTATAATCGCCTTCCAGCGCGGCGCATGGATTGTCGAACCAGCGCGCCGCCGCGTCACCCTGACCACAAGGAAGCGCTCATGAGCACGGCCTCCACCGGTTCCCGCATTGCCCTGCGCCAGGTCGCGGATCTGCCCTGTCCCCGCGGCCTGCCGCTCCTCGGCAATCTGCTGCAGCTTTCGCCCACCCGCCTGCACCTGATCCTCGAACGCTGGGCCGAAGAACTCGGCACGCCGTATCGCTTCCAGGTCGGCAGCATTCCCATCACGATCTGGACCGATACCGAGCTGATCCAGCAGATCATGCGCGAGCGTCCTCACCGCTACCGCCGCTATCAGCCGATCGAAGCCGTGCTCGAGGAAATGGGCTGCAACGGCCTTTTTTCCGCCGAAGGCGCGGCGTGGGAAACGCATCGGCGTCTCGTCATGCAAGCGCTGTCGATTCCCAACATCAAGGCGTTCTACGCAACGCTCTCGGACATCACGCAGCGTCTGCGCACGCGCTGGCTGCGCGCGGCCGAGCGCGGCGAAACCGTCGAGATGACCGACGATCTCAAGCGCTACACCGTCGACGTGACGTGCGCGCTGGCCTTCGGCGAAGATCCGCGCACGCTGGAGCGCGATCATGGCGTGATCCAGGAGCATCTGGAGCGCATCCTGCCGAGCGTGATGGGCCGCATCAACGCGCTGTTTCCGTACTGGCGCTACGTCAAGCTGCCTGCGGACCGCAAGCTCGATGAATCGCTGGAGGCCGTGCACCGTTACGTCGATGCGATGATGGCGCGCGCCCGCGAACGCATGCGCGACGATCCCTCGGAGATGCCGCGCAATCTGATGGAAGCGATGCTGGTGCAGCAACAGCAACCCGGCGAGCACGGCGGCGCGCCCATCACCGACGCGCAGATCCGCGCCAACGTGCTGACGATCCTGCTCGCCGGCGAAGACACCACCGCCGATTCGATCGCCTGGACGCTGCCGTATCTGGCCGCCGATCCGGCCTTGCAGGCGCATCTGGGCGAAGAAGCGCAGCGCGTGATCGGCAATGCGCCGGTTTGCCCCGACTACGCGACGCTCAAGGAACTCGATATTTTCGAGGCGATCTGCATCGAGGCGACGCGTCTGCGCCCGGTGGCGGCCGTGCATTCGTTCGAGCCGCTGGAAGACGTGGTGCTCGACGATGTGGCGCTGCCCAAGGGCACGCGCATGTTCTTCGTCGCGCGCCCAGCGATGGTCGATGCGAAGAATTTCGTCGATCCGCAGCGCTACGATCCGTGGCGCTGGATGCGCAAAGGCGAGCACGCCGAACATGCTGAACACGCGGGCGCGCATGACGTGCGCGCTTATCTGCAGTTTGGCGCGGGGCCGCGTGTGTGTCCGGGCCGCCATCTCGCGACCGTGGAAATGCGTCTCGCGCTGTCGATGCTGATGAACGAATTCACGATCGAAATGGCCATCGATCCGGCGAAGATCAACGAGGTGTCGGCGTTCACGATGGTGCCGGACACCATGCCGGTGAAGCTTAAAAAGCGCGTGCGGGCGGCAGTTTAGCCCGGCTTTAAGGCCCGCATCCTTCGCGGGCCGCTGCGCACCATTCGCTCCACATCTGGCGGTACGCCGCTTCCATGTTGCGGGCGAAGCGCGCCCCATCCATCAACGGCGATGCCTGCATGCGCGCGCGCAATCCTGCGCGCAACGCTGCAAGGCGCGGCAGATCGCGTGCGAGCGCGACCACTGCGGCGGCGTAATCGGCGTCGTTGTCCGCCGCCAGATCGGGCAGCCCCAGATTCGACAGCAGGCAAAGCCCGGCGCGGCTCACCGCCGTGCGCCCATAGCGCGTGGGCACGGGCACGCCCATCCAGAAGGCGTCCAGACTCGTGGTGTGGCCATTCGCCGGAAAGGTGTCGAGCGCAATATCGATCTGCGCATACGTGCCCAGATAGGCCTCGCGCTGCTGGAAACCCACGTAACGCACACGCGCCGCGTCGATACCCTGCGCACGCAGACGCGCGCCAAGACGCTCTCGCGCCTTGCCCGGCGGCGCCATCAGCACGAGACGCGCAGCGGGCAACGCCGCGAACACGCCCGCCCAGAGCGCGAGGGTTGCATCGGTCAGCTTGCAGGGATTATTCAGGCATCCGAATGTTATATAACCATTCGTCAGCGCGGGCAGCAGCGTGATTTCGGCGCCCGGTGTTAGCGCGTCGTAGCACCAGAAGGTATCGGGCAGGCGCAGCGAACGCTCGGTGTATTGATCGTCGATATGCGGTGTATCGGGCGGGTCGATCCACGGATCGGTCAGCCGCCAGCCAATCGACGGACTGCCCGTCGTGCCCGGATAGGCAAGCCACGCCACCTGAACCGGCGCGGGCCGGCGCGCGAATAGCAAGCGGCGCGCGCCATCCATATGCATCGTCAGGTCGACGAGGATGTCGATGCCGTCGTCGCGAATCTGCTGTGCGAGACGCGCGTCGTCCAGTTCGCCTGCGTCGCGCCACAGATCGGCGTGCTGCTTGAGGCGCGCGGTGATGTCGTCGCGCTGGCTGCCCAACGCGTAGCAGACGATCTCGAACGCCGCATGATCGTGGTGGCGCAGCAGCGGCGTCGTGAACAGCGACTGGCAATGGTTGCGAAAATCCGGCGATACATAGCCGATGCGCAGGCGTCGCGCCGGATCGGGCGCATTGGCGTAACGCGCGCCCGCGCTCTCGGCCAGCAACGGCGCTTCGTGCTGCGCGGCAAAACGCTCGGCTTCCGCGCGCACTGCATGGCCGTCGTCGTTAGCGAACATCAGCGAAAACAGCAGGTTGCTATGCGCGCCGCTATGCACAGGGTTGCAGGCCAGCGCGCGCCGATAGCAGTGAATCGCCGCGTCGATATCGCCCATCTTGCTGGCCGCGTTGCCGAGGTTGATATGCGCGGCGGCAAAGTCGGGCTTCAATTCGATGGCGCGCGTGAAGGCGGCGTGCGCGGCGTCCACGTTGCCCTCGTTCAGCTGCAGATTGCCGAGGTTATTCCACGCGGAAACGCGGCCCGGCTCCAGCGCAAGCGCACGTTCGAGCGTGGCGCGTGATTCGTCGATACGCCCCGCGCCCGTGAGGATCGAGCCGAGGTTCGTCAGCACATCGACGGAATCCGGCGCGAGCGTGCGCGCATGTTCGAAAACCTTGAGCGCTTCGGCGTGCTGGCGCAGATTCAGCAGCACCTGCCCCAGATTGTTCCAGGCGTTCACGTGCTCCGGCGCGAGTTCCAGCGTGCGTTGCAATACCGTCTTCGCACGGGCCAGTTCGCCCGCTTGCGACAGCATCGTGCCGTAATTGAAGTGGATGGCCGCGAACGTGGGCGCGAGCGCAATCGCGCGTTCGAAGCACAGCGTTGCTGCGGCGCGGTCGCCCGACTCGCCGTGCAAATGGCCGAGATTGTTGAGCGCGATCGGCGAATCCGGCTGCAATTCGAGCGCGCGCTGCAAGGCGCGAATGGCGATGGGCCGCTCGCCCGGGCCGAGCGTCATCGCGTAACTCACGAGAAAGCCGGGCGCTTCGTCCACCGCCAGTGCGCGTTCGATCAGCGCGCGCGCCGCGAGCCGGTCGCGGCCGAGTTCGATCACGCCGGCGAGATGCAGCGCCTGCGCATCGTGCGGATTGGCATCGATTCGCTGCGCGCAGAGCGCGCGCGCCGTAGCGGCGTCGCCGCGTTGCCAGACGGATTCGGCATCGGCGAAGGTTGCGCCGCGCACTTCGGGAGCTTGGAGAGTGGACATGATTGAAAACCTGTCACGCACCGCGCTCCGTTCATTGAAGCGCGACGTGACGGCATAGACCGCAAAGCGAATAACGCGCAAGTCTATGGACGTCTCAATATGTCCGGCTGCTTTTCTGACGGCGGCGCACGCGCCCTTATTCCTTCAGTTCGCCCACGCTATCCGAGCCGCTGCGCACCTGCGCATCGCGCACTTTTTCGAGCGTGCGCGGCGTGAGACCGAGCGCCACGGCCATCGCCAGTGCGTCGATGATCGCGAGATGCGCGATGCGCGCCACGCCCGGCGCATGCGGCTCATCCGCGACCGGCACGCGCAGCAGCAGCGGAATATCGACAACCCACGCGAGCCGCGAACCCGCATTGGTCAGCGCGATGGTGGTCGCGCCGCGCTCCTTGGCGATCTGGATGCTCTCGTTGACTTCGACGCTGCGGCCCGACTGCGAGATCGCGAATGCCACGTCGCCGGGTTCGAGCAGACCGGCGTAAAGGCGTTGCAGATGCGCGTCCGCAAACGCGCTCGCCGCAATATCCAGGCGCAGCAGACGCAGCGCCGCGTCCTGCGCCACCAGTCCCGACCCCGCGCCCACGCCGAAAAAATAGACGCGCCGCGCGCTGCCCAACGCGGTCGCCGCCGCTTCGAATACCGCCGGATCGAGCGAGGCGCGCGCATGCTTGACGCCTTGCGCCACCGCTTCCGCCACGCTGTCGAGCAGCGTGCCCACCTGCGTGACGTCGCCGCTGACGATCTCCTGAGCGGCCAGGAACGGCACGCCGCCCGCCGCGCTCTGCGCGAGGCGCATCTTGAAGTCGCGCAGGCCGTGCGCGCCCACCGCGCGGCAAAAGCGCGTGACCGAGGGCTCGGACACATCGGCGCGCAGCGCGAGTTCGGTGATGCTCGCGCGCATCGCAAAGTCGATATCGGCGAGCACCATCTCCGCGACCTTGCGTTCGGCGGGCCGCAGCGACTCCGCGACATTGCGGATGTGATGGATCAGGTTGGAGACCGGCAAGCTGTATTCCGTGGAGTAGGCCGAGGGATAAGCCATGGAAAATGCGAACGCCGCTGCATGCCGGGCACAGGCCCGGCGCTCACCACATCAATCGAGCCGCTTGCCGCTTTCGGTGTCGAACAGATGCAGGTGCGCGAGCGGCAAGCCCAGCGTCATGCGCTGGCCCGGTTCGATACCGGGCCGCGCGCGCGTCGTCACACACCATGAATTGCCGCCGATTTCCCCGTACAAGTGCGTTTCCGCGCCGGTCGGCTCGATCACGTCGACGGCGAACGGCACGTCCCCGCTGCCCGTTTCGATGTGCTCCGGGCGAATGCCCAGCGTCACGTGCGCGCCGGACTGCGCGCGTCCTTCGGGCAGCGCGATACGCACACCGCCGTCGAGTATCAGCGCTGTGCCGCGCGCGTCGCTCATCACGCTGCCCGCGACGAAGTTCATCGAAGGCGAGCCCAGAAAACTCGCCACGAACAGATTGCCGGGCTTGTCGTAGAGATCAAGCGGCCGGCCGATCTGTTCGATACGCCCGGAATTCATCACGACGATGCGATCGGCCATCGTCATCGCTTCGATCTGATCGTGCGTGACGTACACCACCGTATTGCGCAA
This sequence comes from Paraburkholderia sp. J69-1, assembly GCF_905220255.1. Classification (NCBI taxonomy): domain Bacteria; kingdom Pseudomonadati; phylum Pseudomonadota; class Betaproteobacteria; order Burkholderiales; family Burkholderiaceae; genus Paraburkholderia; species Paraburkholderia sp. J69-1. Next base: position 312,531 of record NZ_CAJMZG010000007.1, read on the forward strand.
ACGCTGATGCAGCGCCTTGATTTCCGTGCGCATCTGCACTCGCAGCTTGGCGTCGAGATTCGAAAGCGGTTCGTCGAACAGGAACAGTGACGGCTCGCGCACCACGGCGCGGCCCATCGCCACGCGCTGGCGCTGGCCGCCCGATAGCGCGCGCGGCAGACGTTCGAGATAGTTCGAGAGATTGAGCATCTTCGCGGCGGCTTCGATGCGCGGCTTGAAGCCGTCCTCGCGTTCCTTGCGGATGCGCGGCCCGAACGCAATGTTGTCGTACACCGAAAGATGCGGATACAGCGCGTAGCTCTGAAACACCATCGAAATATTGCGCTGCTGCGGCGGCAAGGCATTCGCGCGCGTGCCGCCGATGGTGAGATCGCCGCCGCTGATATCTTCGAGACCCGCGATCATGCGCATCAGCGTGGTCTTGCCGCAACCCGAAGGCCCGACCAGCACGACGAATTCGCCGTCCTCGATGTCGAGATCGACGCCATGCACGACCTGGGTATCGCCGTAGCGCTTGTAGATGCCGTTCAGTTGTACCGCTGCCATGCTGTCCTCGTGCGTGTGCGTGCGTATGCGTGCGTGTGTGCTTTCGCGTGTACGTTCTTTCGTCAGATTTCGTCGAGCGTGAGTTCGTTCGCCATCAGGCGATTGCCCGCCATCAGCCCCGCATCCACCGGCAGCACGACACCCGTAATCACGCGCGCTTGCGGCGAGGCGAGAAACTGCACGGCATCGGCGATATCGTCGGGCGTGGCGACATCGCCTAGCGGATACCACTTCTTTAGTTCTTCGAAGATTTGCGGATGCTGCGCCACACGCGAATGCCACGCGGGCGTCTTGACCGTGCCGGGACAAACGATGTTCGCGCGTATGCCGTGCGGGCCGAGTTCCATCGCGAGCGCTTTCGTGTAGCTCACGAGACCGGCTTTCGCCGCGCTATACGCGGGATGGCCGAGCGCGCTCAAACCGTTCACGGAGCCGATCAGCACGAGCACGCCGCGCCGGCGCTCGATCATCGATGCGCGCACCGCTTCCACGGTGTAGAAGGTGCCGTTGAGGTTCAGGTCGACGTCGCGCCGCCAGCTCGCCGCGTCCGTGCGCGCGAGCGTAGTGCCGAGCGCGCCGCCCGCATTCGCCACGGCTACATCGACCGGCCCGCGCGCGGCCACGGCACGCGCCACGGCGTGCGCCAGCGCGCTCGCGTCGCTCACGTCGGCGGCCAGCGCCTCCATGCGATCGGCACCGAATTCATCGGCCAGTTGCTGCACCGCCGCGGCTTCGCGATCGAGCGCGAGCACCGTGTCGCCCGCATCGACGAATCGTTTGCACAGCGCGCGGCCAATCCCACCGCACGCGCCCGTCACCAGCACCACCCGACTCATGGCCGACTCTCCGCTTGATGATTTCCGGCGCGGCGCAGATGCAAGCCGGGCCTGTAAATTTCCAACAGCGTTACGTTTTCAATCGTTTGACTAGCGCGGCAAATGAATTGACACACAGGCATCCCAAATATTGGAATACGCGAATTTCCCCATGTTTTACGGCATCTTATGCAAATTCAGGAGCCGAAAACAATATCGCGATTCCCAGGTGACAACGCTTTTTTCATCCTGTAGGATTTTTTCAAACAACGCAAGGCCAGCCAGATAACCACGTTAGGAGAGACAGAATGGCGTTTAAGGCACGTGCATCCACCACGCTCGGCAAGCTCGCCGTCGCACTCGCGTTCGCGGGTATTACCGTCGCGGCGCATGCCGATACCGTTCGCGTGACCGTCGCCCACTACAGCGACGCCACCGCCCCGTACTTCGAGAAAATGGCCAAGCAGTTCGAGGCCGCCAATCCCGGCACCACCATCAAGATCGAAGACGTGAACTGGGATTCGCTGCAACAGAAACTGCAGACGGATATCTCGGGCGGCGCGAATGCCGACCTCGCCATCATCGGTACGCGCTGGCTGCTGGACTTCGTGAAGGATGACATTGCCGAGCCGCTCGATCCCTATATGGACGCCAATTTCAAGGGCCGTTTCATCGGCCCGTTCCTGGCGCCCGGTGAAATCAACGGCAAGATCTATGGCCTGCCGATCGCCGCTTCGGCGCGCGCGCTGTACTACAACAAGGACATGCTCGCTTCGGTGGGCTATCCGAATGGCCCGAAGACCTGGAGCGACGTGATCGACGCGTCGAAGAAACTCAAGGCCAAGGGCATCGCCGGTTTCGGCCTGCAAGGCAAGGAAATCGAAACCGACGTGTACTTCTATTACGCGCTGTGGACGAACGGCGGCGACGTGGTCGGCAAGGACAACAAAGCCGCCTTCAATTCGGCCGCCGGCGTGAAGGCCGCCACGCTCTACAAGACCATGATCGACGAAGGTCTCACGGAACCGGGCGTGACCGGCTACAGCCGCGAAGACGTGCAGAACCTCTTCAAGCAGGGCCGCGTGGCGATGATGATCTCCGCGCCGTTCCTCGCCAAGCAGTTGAAGAAGGAAGCACCGAACATCAAGTACGGCATCGATCCGATTCCGGTTGCGACAACGCCCGCCACCTACGCGGTCACGGATTCGATCATGATGTTCAAGAACTCGAAGGTGAAGAAGAGCGCCTGGAAGTTCCTCGACTTCCTGTTCACGAAGCAGCCGCGCGTGGAATTCACCAGCACGGAAGGCTTCCTGCCCACCACCAAGGCTGAAGCAACCGACCCGGCCTTCCAGGACCCGGACACCAAGGCTTTCGTCGCGCTGCTGCCGCACGCGAAGTTCGCGCCCACGGTCACTGGCTGGGAAGACACCGCGAAGGCCGTGAGCAACGCCATGCAGTCGATCTACCTCGGCAAGGCCAAGCCTGCCGATGCGCTGAACCAGGCCGCGACGGAAGCGAACAAGTCGCTCGGCAAATGACGTAGCCGAACCGGTGCGTGGCATGGCGCGAAGCCATGCCACGCACCGGTTTTCCGGATTACCTCACGCCACACCGGACGCATCACGACATGACTACCGGTCCCCTGAAGCAGACGCCGCCCGCCACTCCGGCGCCAGGCGCCGCGACCGACCCCACACGCGCAAGCACCCGCATGAGCCGTCCAAGCCGCCCCACCCGCGCCGAACGCAATATCGCCGTGCCCCGCGCTCCCTGGCTGCTGATCGTGCCGAGCCTCGTGCTCGCGCTGTTCATCATCAGCTATCCGATCTTCAACATCGTCTGGCAATCGCTGCACGATGTCTCGCGCTTCGGGCAGATCCGCGATTTCAGCGGCTTGCAGAACTTCTATAACGTGTTCGGCGACCCGGTGTTTCTGAGCGCGCTAAAAAACACCGTCATCTGGACGTTTTGCGTGGTGGTGGGTACGGTCGGCATTTCCGTGCCCGTCGCGCTGGTACTTAATCAGGACTTCTATGGACGCGGCATCGCACGCACGATCGTCATGCTGCCATGGTCCGTTTCGCTAACCATGACTGCCGTGGTCTGGCGCTGGGCCTTCAACGACGATTACGGCATGGTCAACGTCACGCTGCAGAAGCTCGGCCTGATCGCCGGGCCGATTCACTGGCTCGCCACGCCCGAGTACGCGTTTCCCGTTGAAATCGCCGTGGGCATTCTGGTGTCGATTCCCTTCACCACGACGATCTTCCTGGGCGGCCTTTCTTCCGTGCCCGGCGACATCTACGAAGCCGCGCGCATCGACGGCGCCAGCGCGTGGCAACAGTTCCGGCAACTCACGCTGCCGCTGCTCAAACCCTTCATCAACATGGCGATCCTGCTCAACGTGATCTACGTGTTCAACTCGTTCCCGATCATCTGGGTGATGACGCAAGGCGGCCCGGACGACAGCACGCACATCCTCGTGACGTATCTCTACGAACTCGGCTTCCGGCTCGGACGTCCCGGCGAAGCAGCCGCCGTCTCGCTGATCATGCTGCTGATCCTGTTCGCGTTTTCGGTGGCGTATCTGCGCGTGCAGGCCAAACGCGGCGGCGCTGAAGGAGACCTCGCATGAACCGCAAGCTCAAACGCTCGCTCTGGTGCTGGCTCGCGCTGTCGCCGCTGGTGGTGGCCGTGCTGTTCCCGTTCGCGGTGATGTTCTTCACGTCGTTCAAACCGGCCAACGAAGTGTTCGTCTATCCGGCGCGCTGGCTGCCCGTGCATTGGCGCTGGGAAAATTACGTCGATATGTGGCAGGCCGCGAATTTCGGCGTGGCGCTGCGCAACAGCATCGTGATTTCGTTCCTGTCGACGGCGCTCGCACTGGCCGTCAGCCTGCCCGCCGCGTATGCGCTCGCGCGTTTTCCGTTTCGCGGACGCGGCGTGTACCGGCAATTCCTGCTCGTCACGCAGATGCTCTCGCCGATCCTGCTGGTGGTGGGCCTGTTCCGCCTCGCCGCCATGATTCCTTATGGCGACGGCAATCTCGTCGATTCGAAGATTGGCGTGATCGTTTCGTATGCGGCTTTCAATATCGCCTTCGCCGTGTGGATGCTGTCGTCGTATTTCCAGACGGTGCCGCGCGATCTGGAGGAATCGGCGTGGCTCGAAGGATGCAGCCGCTCGGGCGCGGTGTTTCGCGTGTTCCTGCCGCTGGCGATTCCGGCCGTGGTGGTGACGGCCATCTTCACGTTCATCAGCGCGTGGAATGAATTCGCCGTGGTGTACACGCTGATCCGCTCGCCGGAGAACAAAACGCTCACCGTGCAGGTCACCGATATGGTGGCCGGCAAATACACCGTGGAATGGGAACTGGTGATGGCGGCGACGCTCGCGGCTACGCTGCCGGTTTCGGTGGTGTTCGCGTGGTTGCAGCGATATATGGTGAAGGGGCTTGCGCTGGGCGCGGTGAAATAAATCTGAACAATGCGGCGTCAATGCGTCACGCAAAACCTCGCCACGAAAAAGCCCGCTGACGCCGCATTGATCCGTAGATTACTTGCTGAGTTCGTGGCCGATCACGCCACCGGCCACCGCGCCGCCCACCGTTCCCACTGCGCTGCCGTTGGTGGCCTTGTTGCCCACGTAGCCGCCCGCCGCCGCGCCGCCTAACGTGCAAGCGCTCGCGCCCAAAGTCAGCGCGGCGAGCAGGCCAACTCCTATTGCGCGCGCGGCGCTGCTGTTTTTAAGCCATCTCATCGCCTTTCTCCTGATCGATGCATGGCTCACGTACCGCAAACATCGTGCCGCGCGCACTCGTGGCGGTTTTACACCGCGCGTCTAGCCGTGGTGCAGATGCAGCAAAATCAGCGTGAGCGTGACGAGCGAGCCTAGCGTCGAATGCAGGATCGTGCGGCCCGTTACGTGTGCTTCGCGGCGATAGTACTCCGCGAGCATGTACGGCCCGGTGCCGGTGGGCAACGCGGCGAGCAGCACGGCCGTTTCCACCAGTTGCGGCGAGAGGCCGAACACGCGGTCCGCAAGCCACCACGTCAGCGCGGGCTGCGCCACCAGCTTCGACAGCGTGATCCACCACGACGATTCCGGCGGCGCATCGCTTTTCGCGCGGCGCTCGGCGAGGAATAGACCCAGGCTCACCAGCGCGCAAGGGCTGGCCGCGCCGCCCAGCAGCTTCAGGAAGGTCTCGGCGCTTGCGGGCATCGTCAGATGCGCGCCCGAGGCAATCGCGCCCAGGGCGGGCGCCACCAGCAGCGGATTGCGCATCAGCGAACGCGCCACCTTGATCAGCAACCGGTGCGGACGGCGCTCGCTTTGCAGGCCGGTTTCGATCAGCACAATGGCGATGGCGAACAGCACGCACACCACGAGGATCGTGGCGATCGTCACGGGCGTGAGGCTCGACGGTCCGAACGCGATCATGCACAGCGGAAAGCCCACATAACCCGTGTTCGGATACGCGGCGGCGAGGCCGTCGATACTCGCATCGGCAAGCGGGCGGCGCAGGAACAGGCGCACGGCCACCACGACCGCGAACACCACCAGGCCCGCGATGCCGAACGCCGCCAGAAATGCGGGTTGATACAGCTCGTGCCACGTTGCGTGCGCAAGGATATCGAACAGCAGCGCGGGCAGCGCCAGCCAGACCACGAAGCGATTGAGTTCGGAGGCGGCCGCGGGGCCCAGCACGCCAAAGCGGCGGCAGGCGAAACCGGCCAGGATCAGGCCAAAAACGGGAAGCAGGATAGAGACAGCGGAGAGCATCGGCGTAGCGGTAAAAGCGGCGCCGCGCTTCCTTGCGGAAAGGCGCGGCAGCGGTGAAGAAAGCGTGGCGGTCAGTCCATCGCCGCGTGGCTCGTATCGACGGCCGCACCGCCGCCCGAAGGCCGGATCAGCACGAGCAGCGGAATCACGAGCAGCGTCGCGACAAACATCATCTTGAAGTCGTTGAGGTAGGCGATCATCGTCGCCTGCTGCGTGATCGACTGGTTGAGCACGGCGAGATCGTAGCGCGAACCGGCGGCGAGCATCGGCTGCATCATCGGGTTGAACGGCGTGACGTTGGCGGCGAGATCCGAATGCGCGATCTGCGTGCCGCGCGTCACAAAGGTCTGCACGATCGAAATGCCGATACTGCTGCCGATATTGCGCATCAGGCTGTAGGTGGCGGTGCCGTCGGCGCGCAATTGCGGCGTGAGCGTGGAGAACGTCAGCGCCGAAAGCGGCACGAACACGAAGCCCAGACCAAAGCCCTGCACCACGCCCGGCCACACGATATCCGACTCCGACAGCACGATCGTGTACTGCATCATCTGCCAGAGCGCGTACGCGGAAACCACAAAGCCGAACAGCAGCATGGCGCGCGCATCGACATGCTTGAGCAGGCGGCCCGCAATCAGCATGGCGATCATCGTGCCCGCGCCCGACGGCGCCGTCACGAGGCCCGTGGTGGCGACCGGATAACCCATCAGGTTCTGCAGCATCGGCGGCAGCAGCGCGCGCGTGGCGTACAGCACGGCGCCGATCACGAAGATGAAGAACGTGCCGGTGGCGAAGTTGCGGTCTTTGAGGAGCTGGTAGCGGAAGAAGGTGGTCGGCCCGGAACTGGCCGTATGCACCACGAAGAACGCGAACGCCAGCACGGAAACCAGCGCCTCGATGCGGATTTCCAGCGAGCCGAACCAGTCGAGTTGTTCGCCGCGATCGAGCAAGGCCTGCAAGGCGCCGATCGCCAGCGCCAGCGTGGCGAAGCCGAATACATCGAAACGCGTCTGGCCGGCGCGTTCGCGCGCGGGCAGGAAGGTCGAGACGCCGAAGAACGCGAACACGCCCACCGGCACGTTGATAAAGAACACCCAGCGCCAGTTGTAGCTGTCGGTGAGCCAGCCGCCCAGCGTGGGCCCCAGCACCGGCCCGACCATCACGCCCATGCCCCAGACCGCCATGGCCTGTCCCTGACGCTCGCGCGGGTTGATGTCCAGCAGGATCGACTGCGAGAGCGGCACCAGCGACGCACCGAACACGCCCTGCAGCAGCCGCGACGCAACGATCTCCCCCAATGTCTCCGACAAACCGCACAAGGCCGAAGCCACCGTGAAGCCCGCGATTGCCGCGCCCAGCAACTGCTTGACGCCGAAGCGGTCCGCGAGCCAGCCCGTGAGCGGCGTGGCAATGGCCGCCGCGACGATATACGAGGTCAGCACCCACGTGATTTCGTCCTGCGACGCCGATAGCGTGCCCTGCATATGCGGCAGGGCCACATTGGCAATCGTGCTGTCGAGCGTCTGCATCAGCGTGGCGAGCATGATCGACAGCGTAATCATGCCGCGGTTCAGGGGCGCGGCCTCACGTTGCGCGGCCGTGCCATGCGGGACTGCGGTCATCGTGGATTCGAATGAGGGGTTCGAAAGCGGGATTCTGAAAAATGATAAGCATGCTTATTATACGAATCGGCCCCTGTTGCGCAATCGGAAAGAATCCGGCCTTTGCGTGGCGGATTCGCGTGCGCTGCAGTGCGCCCACCGGTGAAACGCCCACCCAGCCCGCCACTTATAATCGCGGCATGACTACCGACCTCGAACAACGCTTCGGCTTCTTGATCGTCGACGTGGGCCGCCTGTACGGCAAGCGCTACGACGAGCTGGCGAAGTCATCGCTGGAACTCACGCGCGCGCAGTGCCGCATGATTGCCTACCTCGCCCACTATGGCCCCATCAATCAGGCGAGCCTCGCCGAACGGCTCGAAGTCGCGCCGATTTCGGCGGGACGGCTGCTGGAACGCATGGAAGAAAGCGGCTGGGTGGTGCGCGAAGCGAACCCGGACGACCGCCGCGAGTTGCGGGTGAGCCTCACGCCCAAGGCGGCGGGCGTGCTCACGTCCGCGCGGCGGGTGGGTGACGAAGTGCAGGACGAAGCCCTGGCGGGCTTCACAGCGGAAGAGGCCGAGCAGTTCGGCGAGATGCTTCAGCGCGTGCGTGCCAATCTCGGGCTGCTGGTCGAGCGCTGAATCGCAAGGCGCGCCGCGCTGTGAGCGGCGGCGCGTTTTTTATTTGCCCGCAACCTTGCGCTGGCGCCACAGGCACAGCAGGTCGCTCGCGAGATGCGCGGCGGCCAGCGCCGTGATCTCGCTCTGATCGTAGGCGGGCGCGACTTCCACCACATCGGCGCCGATCAGGTTCACCGCCTCCAGACCGCGCACGATCGCCAGCGCCTGCGCCGACGACAGACCACCCGCCACGGGCGTGCCGGTGCCCGGCGCGAAAGCCGGATCGAGACAGTCGATATCGAAGGTAAGGTACGTTGGGCGCTCGCCCACGATCTCCAGAATGCGCTCGCGCGCGGCACGCGGGCCGTTTTCGTGCACCCACGCCGCGTCGAGAATATTGATGCCGAGAAAGTCGTCGTTCCACGTGCGGATGCCCACCTGCACCGACGTCTTCGGATCGATCAGCCCTTCTTTGACGGCCTTGTAGAACATCGTGCCGTGATTGAGACTGTCCGCATGATCGTCGGGCCAGGTATCGCAATGCGCGTCGAAGTGGATCAGCGAAAGCGGCTTGCCGTACTTTTCCGCGTGAGCAATCAACAGCGGATAGGTGATGAAATGATCGCCGCCGAAGGTGAGCATCTTCGCGTTCGAGCGCAGGATCGTGCGCGCATGCTCGATGATCGCGGGTTTGATCGAGAGCGGATTGTGGGCATCGAACCAGCAGTCGCCGTAATCGGTCACGGCCAGCGTATCGAACGGGTTGAAGCCCCACGGATAAGGATGCAGTTCCGCTAACTGCACACTGGCCGCGCGGATCGCCGACGGCCCAAGTCGTGCGCCCGAGCGGAACGTGGTGGCGAGATCGAGCGGCACGCCGGAAATGGCCACGTCCACGCCGCTCAGATCGCGCGTGTAATTGCGGCGCATGAACGACAGCACGCCTGCGTAGGTGTTCTCGATGGAAGAGCCGTAAAGCGCGCCGCGACGGATCGCGCCGTCGCCGTGGATCGTGTCGTTCATGTGCGGGAACTTGTTATCGGGCCGGTCCCGTGTATTGAAGGGCGAACGTGGCGACGCGCCTTGACGCGCCGCCACGCAGACTGCCTTGGCGCAGACTTAATGCAAACTTAGCGCAGACGCACGAGCGTCGATTTTAGTTCGGTGTACTTTTCAAGTGCATGCAGCGACTTGTCGCGACCGTTGCCCGATTCCTTGAAACCGCCGAACGGGAAGTTCATGTCGCCGCCTTCGTCGTAGCAGTTGACCCAGACCGTACCCGCACGCAGACGGCGCGAAATCTCATGCGCGCTCGTGAGGTTCGAGGTCCACACGGCTGCGGCCAGGCCGTAATCGCTGTCGTTGGCGATACGCACGGCTTCGTCGATGGTGCTGAACGTAATGACCGAGAGCACCGGCCCGAAAATTTCCTCGCGGGCAATGCGATCGTCGTGATGCGTTTCGAACACGGTGGGCTCGACATAGAAGCCGCCCGTCGACTCGTTCACACGCTCGCCGCCCATCAGCAGCTTCGATTCCTTGCGGCCCGCCTCGATATAACCGAGCACGCGCTCCATCTGGATCTTGTCGACGATTGCGCCCATCGACACGTTCGGATCGAGAGGATTGCCAGGCTTATACGCCTTCGCGGCTTCCACCAGCTTTGCGAGGAACACGTCCTTGATGTCGCGATGAACGAGCAGGCGCGAACCGGCCGTACACATTTCGCCCATGTTGTAGAAAATCGCGCCCGCTGCCGCGCTGGCCGCGCGGTCGAGATCCGGGCAGTCCGGCAGCACGATGTTCGGCGACTTGCCGCCCAGTTCGAGCCACACGCGCTTGAGGTTCGACTGACCCGCGTACTGCATGATCTGCTTGCCGACGTTGGTCGAACCGGTGAAGGCGATGCAGTCCACGTCGCGATGCAGGCCCAGCAGCTTGCCCGGCTCGCCGCCGCCAGGCAGCACGTTGAATACACCCGCGGGAATGCCCGCTTCGTGAGCGAGTTGCGCCACGCGAATGGCCGTGAGCGGCGACTTTTCCGAAGGCTTGAGCACGACGCTATTGCCTGCCGCGAGCGCGGGGCCGAACTTCCACGACGCCATCAGGATCGGGAAATTCCACGGCACCACGGCCGCCACCACGCCGATCGGCTCGCGCGTGACGAGACCCACCAGATGATGATCGGCCGGCGCGACTTCGCCGCCCACCTTGTCGATGGCTTCCGCGAACCATTCCACGCAATAGGCCGCGCCCGGCACGTCCACCGAAGTGGTATCGCCGATAGGCTTGCCGGCGTCGAGCGTTTCGAGCAGCGAAAGTTCGTCGAGGTGCTCGCGCATGAGGGTGGCCCAGCGCTGCAGAATCGCTTTACGCGCGCGCGGATTCAGGCCCGCCCACACGCCTGCGTCGAAGGCACGGCGCGCCGCTGCAACGGCTGCATCGACATCTGCTGCACCGCAATCGGCCACGTTGGCGAGCACGCGGCCGTCGATCGGGCTCACGCAGTCGAAGGTGCGGCCCGAGTAGGCGTCGCGATACGCGCCGTCGATGAATGCGCGACCTTCGATCGACAGCGTCGCGGCCTTGTCCTGCCAATAAGCGAGAGTTTTCTTTTCCATCAGGATGCCTCAATGATTGACGATCCATCCTGCGCGCCGCGCTTCGCGCCGCTTTGGAGAAGCGGCACACGATAGGCTGCGGCGGCACGACGAACCGGATATGCGCAGAAACGCGGGATGCGAAGCGTCAGAAAGTAGGCGGCGAATTCGCCGACACCACTTCGCAGACCTCGTTTGCGCTGGGATTGCGAAACCGGTGCGGGAAGCGACTTTCGAAGTAATAGCTGTCGCCGGGGTCGAGCAGCCAGGTGGTGCCGTCCACGGTCAGTTCGATCTGGCCCGCCACCACCACGCCGCCTTCGTGCCCCGCGTGCGATAGCATTTCGGGGCCGGTATCGGCGAGCGGTTGATACACCTCGCGCAGGATGCCCATGTTGCGGTCCTTCACGTTCGCGCCCGCCAGATAGAACTCGATGGCGTCGTTGCCGAGGTTCGGCATCTCGCCGCGGCGCGAGACCACGCTCGCGCCCTCGTTGAGATCAAATGTGAAGAATTCCGCGAGACTCATCGGGATGCATTCAAGCAACTTCTTGAGTGATCCTACCGAGGGACTGACGCGACTTTGCTCGATAAGCGAAATCGCACCATTCGTGACGCCCGCGCGCTTGGCCAGCTCGCGTTGCGACAAGCCATAACGCTTGCGCACGTAGCGCAGACGCGTGGCAACTTCAGAGGAAACAGAAACGGACTCGGACACGTTTGATGAACCGGTTGGGTCAGGAAATTCAGTGAAAGCGCACGCTGAAAAGACGACGGACAACAACACGGCGGTGCGGTGACGTGTTGAATATTCTAATCAGTTTGCTTTTTTTTGCGTCAGTACTAACCCCTGTAAGTTATTCGAAATATAAATACAGTGCTGCATATTTCGTACTGCGCGACGTTTGCAGGAGTCTTGGGGAAAGTGCTGACATAAAAAACGTAAAAAAATAATTGACGGCCTTTTTGGCTCGTATATGCTGAAACACAGGTCGATCGAACGATGAAAAACGCAATACATTGCGTAGCAGCAAGCAATCAATGCTCAATACATCGAACGACACCTATGTGTGATGCCGGCAAGCGCAGTTTTCATGCCGTGCATCCAAATCAACCGTGATCAACACACCCAGTCGAGTGTAATTGTGAGAGTCCGTGGCCCTCTGGTGAGATGGGATCGAAGTCATGCGAGGTGTCTTCGCAGTGACTGCGCCGCCATCGCCGATGGCAGTAGCGGCAGGCTTGCCTCTCGTCCGCTTCTGTCCGTCTTCACAATCCTTTCCCGTCGGTCCGTCCGTCGCCATAACGCCGTCTCTGCACGCGCCTTCATTGCGGTGCATACCGACGAAGTCGCGTCGCTGCTGCCCTAGCGCCTCTCCTTCCTGCGCCGTTCGTTTCATTCGCCGTCGATCGCCTGCGAGTTGTCTTGCTGCGCGCGAACGATGTGGATGCGCACGCCTGAACACCGTCGCGCCCCACACCGGCAGGAAACGAACCGCGTACATGATCTCCACGCGCAGCGCGATCCGTTAGCGCCGCTGCGCTCCGCATCTCAAGGTTTGCGGCCGTGTGTCCTGCACGGTTGCAAGGTCATGTCACGCCTGAAGCATCGCTGAAAACCGATTCAAATGCGTTGCGACAGGAAGAAGAAATAAGACGTTAGTCATGCGAACCAAACCATTGATTGGAGTTACTGCCGATCGCACCATGATGGGGCCGCACGCGTCGCACGTGGCGGGCGAGAAGTACATCGCCGCCGCCGTGGACGGTTCGGACGGGCTCGCGTTCGTGCTGCCCGCGCTGGGCGAGCGGCAGGCTACGGCGGACATTCTGGACGCCGTGGACGGCCTGCTCTTCACCGGCAGCTACTCGAACGTCGAGCCGCATCGTTACGGCGGCCCGGCAAGCGCTGCGGGCACGCTGCACGATCCCGCACGCGACGCCACCACGCTGCCGCTGCTGCGCGCAGCCATCGACGCCGGCGTGCCGGTGCTCGCCATCTGCCGCGGCTTTCAGGAAATGAACGTGGTCTTCGGCGGCACGCTGCACCAGGAAGTGCACGCGGTGGAAGGCCTGCACGATCACCGTGAAAACAAGGCCGATCCGCTCGAGACGCAATACGGTCCCGCGCACACCATCGCGCTGCTGGAAGGCGGTCTGCTGCACAAGCTCGCAGGCGGCGCACGCGAAGCGCAGGTGAATTCGCTGCACAGTCAGGGTATCGACACACTCGGTCACGGACTCGTTGCGGACGCAACGGCCGCCGACGGACTGGTCGAAGCCATTACCGTTGCGGGCGCAAGCACTTTCGCGCTGGGCGTTCAGTGGCATCCGGAATGGCTGCACGCGCAAAACGCCCTTTCCACCGCTATCTTCCGCGCCTTTGGCGAAGCCTGCCGCGCCCGCATGCTGGCCCGAGCGCCGGGCGGGGCCGCACGCCAACCCGCTCGCGCGCACGCCGCGCAGGTCTGACGCCGGCCCACACAGAATAGAGAGAACGAACATGCACGACATCGACGAATTCCTGAAGAAACATCACATCACCGAAATCGAAGCCATTATCCCGGACATGGCCGGCATCGCGCGCGGCAAGATCATTCCGCGCAGCAAGTTCGAATCGGGTGAATCCATGCGCCTGCCACAGGCCGTGATGATCCAGACCGTGACCGGCGACTACCCGGAAGACGGCAGCCTCACCGGCGTCACCGACCCGGACATGGTCTGCGTGCCGGATGCTTCGACCATCCGCATCATTCCGTGGGCCACCGATCCCACCGCGCAGGTGATCCACGACTGCGTGCACTTCGACGGCTCGCCGGTTGAAATCTCGCCGCGCCGTGTGCTGCGCCGCGTGCTGGAACTCTATGAAGCGAAGGGCTGGAAGCCCATCATCGCGCCGGAACTGGAGTTCTATCTCGTCGATATGAACAAGGACCCGGATATTCCTCTCGCGCCGCCGATCGGCCGCACGGGCCGCCCGGAAACGGGCCGCCAGGCGTATTCGATCGAAGCGGTCAACGAGTTCGATCCGCTGTTCGAAGACATCTACGAGTACTGCGATATTCAGGACCTCGAAGTCGATACGCTGATTCACGAAGTGGGCGCGGCCCAGATGGAGATCAACTTCATGCACGGCGAGCCGCTGGGTCTGGCCGACCGCGTGTTCCTGTTCAAGCGCACGGTGCGCGAAGCGGCGCTGCGTCACCATATGTACGCCACCTTCATGGCGAAGCCAATGGAGAACGAGCCGGGCTCGGCGATGCACATTCACCAGAGTCTCGTTTCGGCGGAAAGCGGCCAGAACCTCTTCACGGGCGCGGACGGCAAGCCTACGGACATGTTCCATGCGTATATCGCCGGTCTGCAGAAGTACACCCCGGCACTGATGCCGATCTTCGCGCCGTACATCAATTCGTATCGCCGTCTGTCGCGCTTCATGGCCGCGCCGATCAACGTGGCCTGGGGTTACGACAACCGCACCGTGGGCTTCCGCGTGCCGTATTCGTCGCCGGCTGCACGCCGCGTGGAAAACCGTATTCCGGGCGTGGACACGAACCCGTACCTCGCGATTGCCGCCACGCTGGCCGCCGGTTATCTGGGCATGACGCAACATCTCAAGCCCACCGAACCGCTCGTGAGCGACGGCTATGCGCTGCCGTACCAACTGCCGCGCAACCTTGAAGAAGGTCTCACGCTGATGAGCGGTTGCGAACCGCTGAACGACATCCTCGGCGAGAAGTTCGTGCGCGCCTACCTCGCGCTCAAGGAAACCGAATACGAAGCGTATTTCCGCGTGATCAGCTCGTGGGAACGCAAGCACCTGCTGCTGCACGTGTAATAGAAAGGAGACAGAGAAATGAACTATCGGATCGACGCCCCCGCCAGCGCACTCCAGGAAGTGCCGACGACGTTGCGCGCGCAAGCAACGCAAGGCGCCCGCAGCACGGCCGAATATCGCGCGCTCGACGCGGCGCACCACATCCATCCGTTCTCGGACATGGGCTCGCTCAACAAGAGCGGCAGCCGTGTGATCGTGAAGGCCAAGGGCGTGTATCTGTGGGACTCGGAAGGCAATCAGATCATCGACGGCATGGCGGGTCTGTGGTGCGTGAACGTGGGTTATGGCCGCAAGGAACTGGCCGATGCCGCGTACACGCAGATGCAGGAACTGCCGTACTACAACACCTTCTTCAAGACCACGCACCCGCCGGTGATCGAGCTTTCCGCGCTGCTCGCGGAGCTTTCGCCGGAGCCCTTCAATCACTTCTTCTATTGCAACAGCGGCTCGGAAGGCAATGACACGGTGCTGCGCATCGTGCATCAATTCTGGCTCGCGCAAGGCAAGCCTTCGAAGAAGGTCGTCATCTCGCGCAAGAACGGCTATCACGGTTCGACCATTGCGGGCGGCACGCTCGGCGGCATGGGCTATATGCACGAGCAGATGCCCTCGAAGGTCGAGAACATCGTGCACATCGACCAGCCGTATTTCTACGGCGAAGCCGAAGGCAACATGACGCCGGAGGAATTCGGCCTCGCACGTGCACAGCAGCTCGAAGCGAAGATTCTCGAAGTGGGCGCAGAGAACGTCGCCGCGTTTATCGGCGAGCCGTTCCAGGGCGCGGGCGGCGTGATTTTCCCGGCATCGACGTACTGGCCGGAAATCCAGCGTATCTGCCGCAAGTACGACATTCTGCTGTGCGCCGACGAGGTGATCGGCGGTTTCGGGCGCACCGGCGAATGGTTCGCGCATCAGCATTTCGGTTTCGAGCCCGATCTCATCACGATGGCCAAGGGCCTGACGAGCGGTTATGTGCCGATGGGCGCAGTCGGCCTGCACGATCGCGTGGCGAAGGTGCTGATCGAGAACGGCGACTTCAATCATGGCCTCACGTACTCGGGCCATCCGGTGGCGGCCGCCGTGGCCGTGGCGAACCTCAAGCTGCTGCGCGACGAGAAGATCGTCGAGCGCGTGAAGACGGACACGGGCCCGTATTTCCAGCAGCAGTTGCGCGAGACCTTCGCGAATCATCCGATCATCGGCGACATTTCTGGTGCGGGCCTCGTGGCCGGTCTGCAGCTCGCCGAAGATCCGAAGGCGCGCAAGCGCTTCGCGAATGGCGGCGACGTGGGCACGATCTGCCGCGACTTCTGCTTCAACGGCAACCTCATCATGCGCGCCACGGGCGACCGCATGCTGCTCTCGCCGCCGCTGGTGGTTACGCGCGGCGAGATCGACGAAATCGTGTCGAAGGCGAAAAAGGCCATCGACGCAACCGCGCAGCAACTGGGACTTTCGTAACGCTGCTTCTGTAAGGGCCGGCGGCGCACAACGGGGTGCGGGCGCCGCCCGCCGACTTTCATCATCTGGGGAAATCAACATGAGTGTCAGACATCTTCGTCATGCCGTCGCACTGGCCGCGCTCGCAGTCTGCGCGGGTCTCACGGCGAGCCAGCCGGCTCGCGCCGCAGACGACTCATTGAACGTCTACAACTGGTCCGACTACATCGCGAAAGACACGATCCCGAACTTCGAAAAGCAGACGGGTATTCACGTCAAGTACGACAACTACGATAGCGACGACACGCTGCAGGCCAAGCTGCTGGCCGGCAGCTCGGGTTACGACATCGTGGTGCCGACCTCGAACTACATGGCCAAGCAGATTCAGGCCGGCGTGTACCAGAAGCTGGACAAGTCCAAGATCCCCAATCTGTCGAATCTCGACCCTGTGTTGATGCACATGATTGCGGACGCCGATCCGGGCAACCAGTACGGCGTGCCCTGGGCGTACGGCACCGACGGTATCGGCTACAACCAGGAAGCCGTCGAAAAAGCCCTTGGCGCCAGTGCTCCGCTCGATAGCTGGTCGCTGATTTTCGATCCGGCCAATCTCTCGAAGCTCAAGGGTTGCGGCGTCTCGTTCCTCGATCAGGCCGCCGACGCTTTTGCCGCCACGCTGCAATACATGGGCAAGAACCCCAACAGCACGAATCCGGCCGACTATCAGGCCGCGTATGAAACGCTGAAGAAAGTCCGTCCGTACATCACGCAGTTCAATTCGTCGGGCTACATCAACGACCTCGTGAACAACGACATCTGCGTCGCGTTCGCCTGGTCGGGCGACGTGGGCATCGCTCACCGCCGTGCCGAAGAAGCGAAGCGTTCGTATCACATCAAG
The DNA here is from genome assembly GCF_905220255.1 of Paraburkholderia sp. J69-1. Classification (NCBI taxonomy): domain Bacteria; kingdom Pseudomonadati; phylum Pseudomonadota; class Betaproteobacteria; order Burkholderiales; family Burkholderiaceae; genus Paraburkholderia; species Paraburkholderia sp. J69-1. Next base: position 329,674 of record NZ_CAJMZG010000007.1, read on the forward strand.
TTCACCAATCCGAAGGAAGGCGGCCTGCTGTGGTTCGACGTGATGGTCGTGCCGAAGGACGCTCCGCACCCCGAAGCCGCGATGAAGTGGATCAACTACATCTCGGACCCGAAGGTCAACGCCGCGATCACCAACGAAGTCTTCTACCCGACCGCCAACAAGGCGGCGCGCCAGTTCGTGACGCCGGGCGTGGCACAGGACCCGACCGTTTATCCGGGCGACGAAGTCCTCAAGAAGATGACGCTGATGAAGCCGATGCCGGCCGAAATCCTGCGCCTCGAAAACCGTCTCTGGTCGCAGTTGAAGACGGGCCACTGAGCGCCTAACCCCGTCGGGATATCAGATAGACAACCGTCGACGAACGGCTGAATCCCGCAGGAGATGGAAGGAGACAAAGCGCGGATGAGGGATCGCTCGACCCCTCTCCGCCAGAAGTCCGCTGTTCGAAGTCCGGCTGAGCGCGCCGCCCCCGATTAACGACGACGCGCCAGTCTCCAACGAGCTCCGTTCGCAGTACTGACGTCCGCGAGTCGCTTTAGCGCCCCGTGCGGGACGGCTCATGCCTGCGTTTATACGCGGCACGCAAGAACGGGCAGTACCGCGATCAGAAAGGAACCAGTTACATCATGAATTCGACGTCCCAAGTCAATGCCTCCGAAGCCGCGCGCGCTGCCGCGACGGCCAACTCCCGCGACGCTTTCGTACGCATCGAAAACGTCGTCAAGAAGTTCGGCGACAGCGTCGCCGTCAATAACGTGAGCCTGAACATCGCGAAGAACGAGCTCTTTGCGCTGCTCGGCAGCTCGGGTTGCGGCAAGTCCACGCTGCTGCGCATGCTCGCGGGTCTCGAAACCGCCACCTCCGGCAAGATCTTTGTCGATGGCGAAGACCTCGCGACGCTGCCGCCGTATCGCCGCCCCGTCAACATGATGTTCCAGTCGTACGCGCTTTTCCCGCATATGAGCGTGGAATCGAACGTCGCCTTCGGCCTCAAACAGGAAGGCGTGCCCAAGAACGAAATCAAGGAACGCGTGGCCGATGCGCTCAATCTCGTGCAGATGAGCCGCTACGCGAAGCGCAAGCCGCATCAGCTTTCCGGCGGCCAGCAGCAGCGTGTTGCACTGGCGCGTTCGCTGGTCAAGCGCCCCAAACTGCTGCTGCTCGACGAGCCGATGTCGGCGCTCGATAAAAAGATCCGCCAGAAGACCCAGCTCGAACTGGTGAACATCATCGAGAAGGTCGATGTCACCTGCGTGATGGTCACGCACGATCAGGAAGAAGCGATGACGATGGCCAACCGCCTCGCGGTCATGAGCGAAGGCCGCATCGTGCAGATCGGTTCGCCCAGCGAAGTCTATGAGTTTCCGAATAGCCGCTTCTCCGCCGAATTTATCGGCTCGACCAATCTGTTCGAAGGCAAGGTCGTCGAGGACGAGCCGGATCATATTTTCGTCGAAAGCGAAGACCTCGAAACGCGCATGTATGTGAGCCATGGCGTGACCGGGCCGCTGGGCATGCCGGTGGGCATTTCGGTGCGCCCCGAGCGCGTGCGCGTGACGCGCGAGAAGCCGGGTACGCCGCACAACTGGGCGCGTGGCGTGGTCTCGGACGTGGCCTATATGGGCAGCTATTCGCTCTATCACGTGCGTCTGCCGGGTGGCAAGGTGGTGGTGTCGAATCTCTCCAGCTCGCAACTGATGAACGATGGCGCACCGGCCTGGAACGACGATGTCTTTGTCTCGTGGTCGCCGGCCAGCGGCGTCGTGCTCACGGCATGATGAGGAGGATGACTAAATGAGTTCCGTTCCCTCGACTTCCTCTTCCGGCGCGCCGCAAGGCGTAGCCCGGCGCGGCGCGCTCGCGCGCATCCTCTCGCGCTTCGTGCCGTCGGGCCGCAGCACTGTGATCGGCGTGCCGTTCATCTGGCTCGCGCTGTTCTTCGCGCTGCCTTTCGTGCTGGTGCTCAAGATCAGCTTCGCCGATCAGGTCATGGGCATTCCGCCCTATTCAAACCTGGTCGAGATGAAGGACGGCATGGTGCATCTCGCCCTGCAGCTCTCGCACTATGCGTTCCTGCTGCAGGACAGCCTCTATATCGCCACCTATATCAGCTCGCTGAAGATGGCGGCGGTATCGACGTTCTTCTGTCTGCTGATTGGTTATCCCATCGCCTACTACATTGCGCGCTCGAATCCCGCGACGCGCAATCTGCTGATGATGGGCGTGATGCTGCCTTTCTGGACCTCGTTCCTGATTCGCGTCTATGCGTGGATCGGCATTCTCAAGGACGACGGCCTGCTCAATCACGCGCTGATTGCCATCGGCCTGATTCACTCGCCGCTGCGCCTTTATCACAGCGATGCGGGTGTCTATATCGGCATGGTCTATTCGTATCTGCCGTTCATGGTGATGCCGCTTTACGCGCACCTCTGCAAGATGGATCTCACGCTGCTCGAAGCCGCGTATGACCTGGGCGCGAAGCCGTGGGTGGCGTTCACGCAGATCACGCTGCCGCTGTCCAAGAACGGGATTATCGCGGGCAGCCTGCTCGTGTTCATTCCGGCGGTGGGCGAATACGTGATTCCCGAACTGCTCGGCGGCGCGGACACGCTCATGATCGGCCGCGTCATGTGGGACGAGTTCTTCAACAACATGGACTGGCCGATGGCCTCCGCCGTCACCGTCGCCATGGTGCTGCTGCTGCTCGTGCCGATGGCCGTCTTTCAGTACTACCAGGTCAAGGAACTGGAGGAAAGCAAATGATCAAGCCCAATCGCGCGATTTCCACCAGTGTTCTCACACTCGGCTTTCTGTTTCTGTATATCCCGATCATCAGTCTCATTGTTTATTCATTCAACGAATCGAAACTGGTCACGGTGTGGTCGGGCTTTTCGCTCAAGTGGTATGCGGCGTTGCTGCAGGATGACGAGCTGCTTTCGGCGGCGTGGCTCTCGCTGAAGATCGGTCTGATGACGGCGTTTGCTTCGGTTGTGATCGGTACGTGGGCGGGTTTTGTGCTCGCCCGCATGGGTCGATTCCGCGGCTTCACGCTCTACACCGGCATGATCAATGCACCGCTGGTGATTCCTGAAGTGATCCAGGGCATCTCGCTGCTGCTGCTTTTCGTGGCCCTTCAGCAGATGATCGGCTGGCCCGCAGGGCGCGGCATTCTCACGATCTGGATCGGTCACGTGATGCTGTGCGTGTCGTATGTGGCGATCATCGTGCAGTCGCGGGTGAAGGAGATGAATAAGTCGCTCGAAGAGGCCGCACTCGATCTGGGCGCCACGCCGCTGAAGGTGTTCTTCGTCATCACATTGCCGCTGATCTCGCAGGCGCTGCTGTCGGGCTGGCTGCTCTCGTTCACGCTCTCCATCGACGATCTGGTGCTCTCCGCGTTTCTTTCGGGCCCGGGCTCGACGACGCTGCCGCTCGTGGTGTTCTCGCGTGTGCGTCTCGGTCTGAACCCGGAAATGAATGCGCTCGCCACGCTCTTTATCTCGGCCGTGACGATTGGCGTGATCGCCGTGAATCAGTTGATGAGCGCGCGGGAAAAGAAGCGCATGCGCGATATGCAGATGGCGTTTGCGCTGCCCGATCCGGCTGAAACCGCAACGGCTGGCACGCCGGCCGGTGCAGTGGGCGCGCCAATCGGCCGCCGCGCCGCGTGATTGCTGAATCGCGAGTCTGACTAGCTAGAAATACGGCACGCGTCGCGATGACGCGTGCCGCAATAAAACGGCCAGCAGTACAGAACAGCACCATTGAAATAGAAGAACTACGTGTCGAAACGCCTGCAATACCGACCCATAAGGAGAATGTCGATGAAGAAGAAGTTAATCTGTCTGCTGGTGGCCGGGGCACTGCCGGGGCTCGCATTCGCGGACTCGACCAGCGATCAGATCAAGGCCCTGCAGCAGCAGTTGAATGCCCTGCAAAAAGAGGTGAAATCGCTCAAGAGCGAACTCGCCGGATCGAAGACCACGGCAAAGGGTTCGTCGAAGCTGGCTATTGCGCCCGCGGCAGCCGCGTCGGGAGCCACGACCACGGCGGCCGCGCCTGAAGTCGACATCTCCTCGCCCGATTACGGCAAGGCGCCTGCGCACCTGACCAACGACGATGTCGACTCGATGAAGCAGCAGATCGCGAGCCAGCAATTGAAGGTCGATTCGCTTTCGGATGCCGCCTCGACCGGCCCGATCGCAGGTCTGTCGATCACCGGTTATATCGACCCGTCGTATATCTATAACCGCGCGGCAGGCTCTTCGTCGTTCCTGTTCGCAAACCACGAAAGCTCGTACAACTACTTCAACAGCACGTTCGGCGATCTTTACCTCGACATCAAGAAGACGTTCGGTGTCGGCCCGATGGCGCCGTCGGCGGAAATCACGCTCATGCCCAACCGCGGCAACGGCATCACGCTGCTGGCCAACGAGCATGGCGACATCGGCAACAACATCCTGAATACGGCGGTCGTCACGGTGCCGATCACCGCGACGCAGACCTTCGTGGCCGGTTTGATGCCGAGCTTCGGCGGTTACGAGGTGCAGCAGTCGAACCAGATGCTGACCCTCACGCACAACCTGCTGTACGACTTCTCGGACCCGGGCAGCTACGTGGGCGTGGGCTGGAATTACACGCCGGACGGCAGCCAGTGGGCCTTCAAGTTCATGCTGGGTAACGAGCAATACCGCACCTACGGCTCGGTCACGCAGACCGGCACGAACGCGCTGGGCGACCCGATCACCACCAGCAACAAGATCCCGACCTTCACGGCGCGCGCGGATTACACGATGTCGAGCGCACTCGATATCGGCGGCTCGATCAATATCGGTCGTCAGACGCTGTCGAGCGCCACCGATTCGACGACAGGCCAGGTGGTCTACGGGCCGGGCGGTCAGGCCACGAGTTCGGGCGGCTACTTCTTCTTTGGCGAAGTCGACGCAAGCTACACCGCTGCCGACATCCAGTACAACGCCGAAGTCGATTACGGCCAGCAGCAGCGCGCGGCGTACAACGGCGGCAACGCGCAGTGGTACGGCTTCTCGCTGCTCGCGCACCGCAAGTTCAATGCGCCGGTGGTGGGCCGCATGGGCGTGACCGCCCGTTACGACCTGCTCGTGGATAGCAAGAACGGCGGCGGCGGCGGCGGCGTGGCGCTCAACGGCAACGGTATGGACCCGTACAACGGCTTCGGCATTGGTGCGGACTGCCTGGCAAATTCGGAAGCCAATGGCGGCCTGGGCTTCCAGTGCAAGGGCGCCGTGCGTCAGGACGTAGCGCTCGACCTGCTGTTCTACCCGACCCAGCAGATCACGGTGAAGGTCGAATATCGCCACGACTGGGCTTCGCAGAACGTGTTCCTGCGTAACGACGGTTCGTACAGCAAGAGCAATGACTTGCTGGGAGCGCAGTTCATCTACTCGTTCTAAGGAGTGGAGAGCGGGCGGCGCGCCTGCGGAACGTCCGCATCGCCGCCCGCTTTATTTCATACGTCTTTTCTATGCTCAAATTCGCCAATCAGTCTCACGCGCCGTCCTGGTACGCAGCCACGGCCAACGACGCCACCCGCCATCCCGCACTGCAAGGCACGCTCGACGCCGATGTCTGCGTGATCGGCGCGGGCCTCACCGGCGTCTCGACCGCCCTCAATCTTGCCGAACGCGGCTATCGCGTGGCGCTGCTCGAAGCGTCGAAGGTCGGATGGGCGGCAAGCGGGCGCAACGGCGGACAGCTGATTGGCGGCTTCGCCTGCGGTATCGACACGTTCAGGCAGTTCATGAACGAAAGCGAAGTGCAGCAGATGTGGGCGATGGGGCTCGAAACGCTCGACATCGTGAAGTCGCGCGTGGCGAAGCACAATATCGACTGCGCGCTCACCGAAGGCTATTTCACCGCCGCCAACAAAGCGCGCGACGTGGACGATCTCAAGCGTTGGCGCGACGAAGCCGCGCAGCGCTTTGGCTATGACCGCTTTCGTTATGTCGATGGCGATGGCGTGGGCCAGTACGTGCAATCGGCGCGCTATCCCGGCGGTCTTTACGATCCCGATAGCGGCCATCTGCATCCGCTCAATTACACGCTGGGTCTCGCACGCGCGGCACGCGAAGCCGGCGTGCAGATTTTCGAAGACAGCGCCGTTACGCGCGTTCGCAACGAACACGACGGCCACACGATCGAAACCGCGCAAGGCAAGGTGCGCGCGAAATTCGTTGTGCTCGCATGCAATACCTATCTGGGCGAACTCGCGCCGGAACTCGCTCGCAAGATCATGCCGGTGGGCACCTATGTGATCGCCACCGAACCGCTCGGCAAGGATCGCATGGCCGCGCTGATGCCCGCGCAGGCGGCTGTCTGCGATAGCCGCTTCGTGCTCGATTACTTCCGCCCCGCGCCCGACACGCGCATGCTCTGGGGCGGCAAGGTCAGCTATTCGACTTTCGAGCCGCGAAATCTGGGCGAAGCGATGCGCAGCGACATGCTCAAGACCTTCCCGCAACTCGCCGATGTGAAGGTCGATTACGCGTGGGGCGGCTTTGTCGATATCACCATGAATCGCGCGCCGCATTTTGGCCGCCTCTCGCCTACGGTATATTTTGCGCAAGGCTTTTCAGGCCACGGCGTCAATACGACCGGGCTCGCAGGGACACTGATTGCCGAAGCGATCCACGGCCAGGCCGCGCGCTTCGACCTGTTCGGCAAGATCCGCCATCGCGACTTCCCCGGCGGCGCGACACTGCGCACCCCTGCCCTCGTGCTGGCGATGGCGTGGTATCGCATGAAAGACCTGCTTTGATGGACCTGCTTTAACGGATAACCCTCGATGAAACTAGACCTCGACGCCCAGGCGGACGTGCTCGCCCGCCACTCCTATTACGAAGCCACTGCCACGCGCCCCGCCGACGACGACCCGGTTTTCGAAGGCGTTGTCGACGCGGATGTCTGCGTGATCGGTGCGGGTTTCTCGGGCTTGTCGGTGGCGCTCGAATGCCGTGCGCGCGGCTTGTCGGTGGTGGTGCTCGACGCGCATCGGCCGGGTTGGGGCGCGTCGGGCCGCAATGGCGGGCAAACGCTGGTGGGCTTCGCGAAAGACGAAGTGCTGGAAAAGCAGTTTGGTCCGCAAGGTATTCGTGCGGCGTGGGCGCTGTCGATCGAAGGCGTCGCACTCGTGAAGGAGCGCATCGCCCGTTACGGGATCGAGTGCGATTTCACCTCGGGCTTTGCAACGGTCGCCACGAAGCCCAAGCGCGTGCCCAGTCTGCGTTCGTGGATGGAGGCGGCGCGCACGCGTTGGGGTTACGACAAGCTCGAATGGCTCGATACCGATGCCACGCGTGCGCGCGTGAATTCGCAAAGCTATCTGGCGGGCGTGTTCGACCCGGTGTCGGGTCATCTGCATCCGCTCAAGTATTGCCTCGGGCTTGCCGCTGCCGCGCGCAAGGAAGGCGCGCAACTGTTCGCGCATTCGCGCGTGCTCGATGTAGTGCGCGGCGCGAAACCGGTGGTAAAAACCGCGCGCGGCGAAGTACGCTGCCGCTTCGTCGTTTCGTGCTGCAACGCCGCGCCCGGCGGCGTGCTGCCCGCGCCCGTGGAAGCGCGCATCGCGCCCATCGCCTCGTACATCATCGCGACCGAACCGCTGGGCCGCGAGCGCGCCGATGCGCTCATGCCGGGCCGCGCCGCGATTTGCGACAACAACTTCTTCCTCGATTATTTCCGTTTGTCGGCAGACAATCGCCTGTTGTTCGGCGGCCGGGCAGATTCCACGGGCGCGGCCCCAGCGCGACTGACCGAAGCGATGAAGACGCGCATGACCGGCGTATTCCCGCAACTCGAAGGCGTGAACGTGGAATATGCGTGGGGCGGATTCGTCGACGTCACACGTAATCGCGCGCCGGATTTTGGCGCAGTGGACCCGAATTACTACTACGTGCAAGGCTTTTCCGGGCACGGCGTCGCGCTCACCGGCATCGCGGGGCGCGTGGTCGCGCAGGCCATCGCGGGCGAGCGCGCGTCGTTCGAGCTGTTTTCACAGGTACGTCACGCGCGTTTTCCAGGCGGACCGGCGTGGCGTCGGCCCGCTCTGGAAATCGGCATGATGTATCACCGCGTACTGGAGATGTTCTGATCGAGCGCGTGCTGCACTTTGTAGAGCGCGAAGGTCTTTCTCGCCTTGAAGCCCAGCCGTTCGTATAGCGCGATGGCCGATGTATTGTCATCGCGCACGTGAAGAAATGGGGTGTCGCCGCGCTGTCGAATCTCGTTGCGAAGCAGGTTCATCAAACGCGCGGCGATGCCCCTGCCGCGATAATCGTCGTCCACGCAGACTGCGCTGATTTCGACAAAGCCGTCGAGACGCATGCGCTCTCCCGCCATGGCGATGAGTTTTTCGCCGTCACGAATACCGATGTAGTTTCCGGTTTCGATCGTTCGGATACCGAATGGTCCAGGCTTCGCGCGCTCAACCAGATTGAGCATCGCGGTGACGTCTTTCGTTTCGAGCCGTATGACGTCGCTGTGCTCGGGCATTGCAACGCTTTCTTCGTCTGCCATTTGCACCAGCGAAAACATCCGCTCGGTGTGGATGCCAGCGACCTCCGGAAGATCCGTCGTCGATGGCAGCACGGCGAATTCATCGCGCGCAAGCAGTTCGCCGAGTGCGCCAAGCGCCTCTTCCGTCATGGCTTCCAGACCCGCGAACGGCGCCACCGCAACATCGTAGCGGCGCGCCGCTCCCGTGCCGCGAGCGAGTTTCGCCTGCGTGGTGGTCAATGCAAACCATGTGGGATTGTCGAGCAAGCTTCGGTCGTGACGGCTCATCGTTGTCTCGCGGTGGGTCGATTGAGTAGGTAGAGATTCTATGGCTGCGCACGAAGGCGGTATAGAAGCGGAAATGACAACATCGGCATCATTCGCGCCATCCGGTCAGAGCGCCTGGTTGGCGGACATCTCCCGCATCACCTTCGCCAGCGTCTCCATCAGGCGATCCGATGCCTCAGGCGTGGCCTCTGCATAGCCTAGCAGGAAGCCGTTATACGGTACGTGATCCGCACTATTCGCACCTGTTGCGGCCTTTGCGCCCAGCCAGTAAGCGCTCAAAGGCGAAAGCGCCAGACCATGTTCCCTCGCCGCTTCGCTCACGGCCACATCGGCGAAAGGCGCATCCAGGCGCACGCTCAAATGCATGCCGCCCGCGTCCGCCGACACCGTCATCAGCCCGCCCAGATGCTTTTCGATGGCCGCCACGAGTCCGTCGCGACGCGCCAGATAGAGCTTGCGCATGCGCCTCAAATGCCTGGCGTAGCGCCCGCTCTCGATGAAATCCGCCAACGCGAGCTGCTCCGCCACGCGTCCCTGCCGTACCAGCGTGCGATGCGCCATTTCCATCTGCGGGACGATCTGGCGCGGCACGATCATGAAGCCGATGCGTAGCGCGGGAAACAGCGTCTTGCTGAAAGTGCCGAGGTAGATCACGGGGGTATCGTCGGCGAGACCTTGAATCGAGGGCAAAGGCGGCCCGTCGTGGCGCAGTTCGCTGTCGTAGTCGTCTTCGATGATCCACGCGCCGCACGCCCGCGCATGTTCGATCAGCGCCAGACGCCGTTCGAGACTCAGCACACAGCCCAGCGGATATTGATGCGAAGGCGTGAGATAAACGAGGCGCGGCGGCGCATCGCGCCAGTCCTCTTCGCGCGCGGCCATACCCGCAGCGTCCACCGGAATGGGCACAAGCGACAATCCCGCCGCGAGCATCGCCACACGCGCGCCCAGATAGCCTGGATTCTCGATCCACACGCGCTCGCCTACATCGGCGAAAAAACGTGCGCTGATGTCGAGACTCGTCTGCGTGCCATCGGTGATGAAAACCTGATCGGGCTGGCAGCGCACGCCGCGCGACACGCGCACATATTGCGCAATCGCCTGACGCAAGGCCGGCTGGCCGACGCTATCGCCATAGCCAAGCTCGCTCGCGTCCACTTCGCGCATCGCACGCTCCACCGCCGCGCGCCACTGCACGAGCGGAAACGCGTCGAGCGCGGGCACGCCGGGCCGCAACGCCGCGGCAGCGCCGCTGGCCGCACGACGTGGCGGCAGCTCGCGCACGCGCCGCGAGAGCGTGCGCGCGGCGCTTGCGGACGGCTCGATCTGCGCCGACGGTTGCGCCGCCGTGGCCTTCACATCGTTGACCACCGAACCATGCCGCGTGGCCGTGACGAAACCCTCATCCACCAGCCGCTCATACGCATAGAGCACCGAATTACGCGCGATATCGAGTTCTTCCGCGAGTGTGCGGCTGGAAGCGAGACGCGTACCACGGCCAATATCGCCGTCGAGAATCGCGCGGCGCAGGCTTTCGTAAAGCAGGTCCTGTTGCGTGAGGCGGCGCGCCGCGCTCGCGCGCGCACGGCGCTCGTAGGCCGACATCATCAGCGCGTAGTCCAATCTCGTGGCTCCATTTTTTGTCGCGTGGGTGGGACTAACAATGGTGCCACAAATCGCCTACGCTGGCGTCTGTTATCGATTGCCGAACATTGCCGCGAGTCGGCTTGAAGACAAGGAGAACCATGATGACTGAAGCGATCGAGGTGCGCGCCGTCACGCCTGCCGATTACGACGTATGGCGTCCGCTCTGGGACGGCTACAACCGTTTCTATGGCCGCTTTGGCCCCACCGCGCTGCCCGAGCCGATTACCGCAACCACGTGGACGCGCTTCTTCGACGGCTACGAACCCATGCATGCGCTGATCGCGCTGCACGGCGAACGCGTAGTGGGTCTCGTGCACTTCATCTATCACCGCAACACCACGCTCGACGGCCCGATCTGCTATCTGCAGGATCTTTTCACGGCCGAAGATCTGCGCGGCAAAGGCGTGGGACGCGCGCTGATCGAAGCGGTTTATGCGCACGCAAAGGCCTCGAATTCGAAGCGCGTCTACTGGCACACGCACGAGACGAATCACACGGCCATGCGCCTCTACGACGATGTCGCCGATAAACCCGGCTTCGTCATGTATCGCAAGGACGTTTAACGCACGCTCACGCGAGATCGCTCACCAGCGACGCGCGCACGGCGCCCTCGATCGACTGCGCGGGCAAACGGTAATGCGGATGATCGCAACCGATCGACAACGCCGCGCCCGCGCGCAGTTTATCGATCATCGCAGGCGTGAATTCGAAGCGCACGAAATGCACGGCCGAGGTCTTTTCGGCGTTATCGCGTTCGAGGTCTTCATCGGCGATGGCGTGCACGGGCGGCTCACCTGCCACCTGCATGAACACGCGGTCTTCGATGCCGATCAAACGCGCAAGCGCGGCTCGCCGCTCGATCTCGTTGTCGTACTCGATCTGCAGCGTCGCTTTCAGATTGCTGCCATCGGGCACGAGCGGCAGATAGGCGTCGAGTTCGCCCTGGATGCCATCCTCCTCGAAGATCCGCTCGATGTGCAGCATCTCCTGAATCTGATAGCGGATGGTCGCTTCGTCCTCGAACAGAAAGGTCAGGTGATTGCCCAGCGCCACGGCGCGGCGCTTCTTGTGCTCGATAATCTGGCTGCGCATTGCGGTGCGCTGTTTCGCATAGGATTCCAGCGACAGCAGCGAATCTCTGGCGATCGTCATGGGATGTTCCTCTCGCTTGATATTTGCATCGCAGTACGTATCAAATGCCATAGGCTTTTCGCAACAGCGTAAGCGGGTGCGCAAGCGGCGGTGCGCCGCTCTCCGCATTCGCGAGCTGGTTCTCTTCGATGCCTTGCGCAATATGATGTCCCGCAAGCTGGCAGTCCGATGAAATGAAATCGGGATCGCTTAGCGCCATCTGCTTGAAAACGGGCGTGCCGATCTTCATCGACATCGCGTGAAATTCCTTTTTCACGCCGAATGTGCCGGCGTGCCCCGAACAACGCTCGACCACCGTCACCTTCGTTTCCGGCACGAGCGAAAGCAGGTCCGAAGTTTTTCGGCCGATATTCTGTACGCGCGCGTGACACGGTACGTGATACGACACCTTGCCTAGCGGCGTGGTGAAATCGGTCTTCAGCAGACCATCGCGATTGCGCGCCACGAAGTATTCGAACGGGTCCCAGAACGCGTCGCTTACGGCGCGCGTATCGGCATCGTCGGGGAACATCAGCGGGAGTTCGTGTTTGTACATCAGCACGCAGCTAGGCACCGCGCCTAACAGCGCATAGCCTTCGCGCGCGTATTGCGCAAGCACCGGCATATTCGCGGCCTGTTTCTTTGCCACGCCTTCCAGATTGCCTTGCTCGAGCAGCGGCATGCCGCAACACGCTTCGCTTTTCACCAGCACATAGGGAATGGCGTTGTGATCGAGCACCGCCAGCAAGTCGTGGCCAATGCCCGGTTCGTTGAAATTCACGTAGCAGGTTGCGTAGATCGCCACCTTGCCGGGCGTGCGCTCGCCGTCGCGCACCTCGCTCGACGTGGTCTTGCGCGCCGCGCTGCGAAATTTACGCGTGGCAAACGAAGGCAGCCATGCGTGGCGATCCACGCCCAGCGCATCTTCCATGACGGCGCGCATCGGCTTCGTGGCGTTCACCGCGTTGACGGTCTGCGTCACAACGGGAATGCCTGCGAGATGCCCTAACGCATCCGTATTCGACAGCACGCGATCGCGTAGTTGCACCTCGCCGTTGCGATAATGAATTGCCTTCGCGCGCAGCATTAGATGCGGAAAATCCACATTCCACGGATGCGGCGGCACATACGGGCACTTCGTCATATAGCAGAGGTCGCAGAGATAGCATTGATCGACGATCTTTGCATAGGATGCCTTATCGACCTCATGCGCTTCGCCCGTATCGGTTTCATCGACGAGATCGAACAGCGCCGGAAACGCGCCGCATAGCGACACGCAACGCCGGCAGCCCGCGCAGATATCGAACACGCGCGCGAGTTCGTCGTCGAGCTTCGCCTGATCGTAGAACGCGTCGCTTTGCCAGTCGAGCGGATGCCGCGTAGGCGCTTCGAGACTGCCTTCCTTGTGGGGCATGACGTCTCCTTTTTCTATTTGATGTAAGGCACGCCATGCGCACGCATGCACGCGCGCGCGGTTGGACCGCGCGCCGCCAGTGCGTCGCGTGCGCCAGTAATGACGTGCCGTGCGCGAACTTATTCGACCAAAGCGTCCAGCGCTTTCGAATAGCGGTTGGCGTGGCTGCGTTCCGCTTTGGCGAGCGTTTCGAACCAGTTGGCGATTTCGTCGAAACCTTCGTCGCGCGCGGCCTTGGCCATGCCGGGATACATGTCGGTGTATTCGTGCGTTTCGCCCGCGATGGCCGCCTGCAGATTCAGGCGCGACGTGCCGAACGGCAAGCCCGTCGCCGGATCGCCGACCGTCTCCAGATATTCGAGGTGGCCATGCGCGTGGCCGGTTTCGCCTTCGGCAGTCGAACGGAACAGCGCGGCGACATCGTTCTGCCCTTCGACATCGGCCTTGGCAGCAAAGTAGAGATAGCGGCGATTCGCCTGGGATTCGCCCGCGAAGGCGTCCTTGAGATTTTGCTCGGTCTTCGAGCCTTTGAGCTGTGTCATCTATGCCTCCATCCTGTATTTGGGGACGCGGCGCGACGCATCTTCGTGCGGTGCAGCAAGACGCTATGCGGACTCCGCCGCTCTATCAATCTAGGAAATGCCGTTTGCGTTCCCAATTGCCATTTTCAATCTCGCCGATAGTGCGTTGAACGAAATGCCCGCAAACGGCCTCGAAGCCTTGAGCGACGGCGTGTCACAGACGTCCGCCCGCCTTCATCGCCTAATCTGAAGATTGAGTTGTCCCAATATGTGAATAAACGACTTGCGGATGGAAACATACGTCCTAGACTGAGAATTTCCCTTGGCCCAGACTGTCGCGCGTCCGCCCACGCGCTCTTTTCGGAGTTCACATGCGACTGACGATTTTGATCAACGGTCCCGATCCGACCGTGAATCATGATTACGCCGTGCTCTGGCTCGATACCGACCAGCAACGCTGGTCGCGCGAGTCGCACGCGGGCATCGATCTTCCCGAATGGGGCGAGATGCACGATGCCAACGGTGTGACGGCGCTGTGCGCGCCGCTCGCCGACCAACCGCTTTGCACCCTGCGCGGCCTGCACGTGAACCGCCGCCAGGAAATCAGTTCCGCGCACGGCGACGCCACGTGGTCGTGCGAAACCTCGCATTCGCCAATGGAAGGCCAGTGGCGCCTGCAAGCCGTGGATCGGCAGAAGGTCCACGCTGAAAACGCGCTCTTTGCTGGCTGAGTTCGGGCTCCTCGGGCTCCGAGGGTTCACTCCCAGCCAGGTTCCAGCCGCTTTCCTGCTTGATCGCGTGACGTTCCGGCACGCCGCGCTTCGCAACACCTATGCAACACCCTATCGCCTGTTCACGTCCGCACCGCCGCCTCGCGGCGGTGCCGTCCCTCTTTGCGCCGATCCGCATCGCATGACCTGCACATGACGCGATATGGCCGCGCACGAGCCTGCCCGCTATACTTTCAGGCCCTTTACTGACCTGACGCGACGCCGCGCGCAAGCCTGCGCCACGCCCGCGCGCTTTCTGCCTTTCCGATTCGCCGATGAAGAAGCTGTTTGCCTGTCTCGCCATGGCTTTCGCAGGCCATGCGTTCGCCGCACCCGCCTGTTCCGCATTTGTCCCCGACGGCCAGTTCCCCACGCTCACGAACGCGCGCATGGCGCCGAAGACGCACATGCTCTGCTATTCGGATTTCGTCGTGCTGCACTCGGGCATCACGCACGGGCCACTCTGGTCGGCGGAACACCTGACGCGCGATCACCTCGACGCCGCGAAGGACATGACCCGCACCAACCGCTTCTTCGAAGACGACCGCCTGCCGGCCGGCGAAGGCGCGACGCTCGCCGATTACAAGCGCAGCGGTTTCGATCGCGGTCACATGAGCCCGGCGGGCAATCGCTGGAATCCGCAGGCGATGGCCGAGTCGTTTTCTCTGGCCAACATCGTTCCCCAGAACCGCGACAACAACCAGCGTCTGTGGGCGCATATCGAAGCGGCCGTGCGCAAGCTCGCCGATAAATACGGCGAAGCCTATGTCGTGACCGGCCCGCTGTTCACCGGCGCGCAATTGCAGACGATCGGCGCGACGCGCGTGCTGGTGCCCACGCAGATCTTCAAGGTGGTGTACGTGCCGTCGCAGAAACTCGCGTTCGCGATCGTCGCCGATAACGCCAGCGCCGACCGTTACGACATCCGCCCGGTGCGCGATCTGGGCGCGCAGGCAGGCATCGCATTCCCCGGCATTCCCGCCGATGTCGCCGCCAGGACGAACGTGGCCTTCAACGGCCACGCCTTTACCGTGCGCAAATGGGGCTGGTGAGCGCGTGAAATAAAAAGCGCGGTGACAGCCTGCTGCACCGCGCCGGTTGAGTCGTTACCGCGGCTACGCGCCTAAAGGTCGAGCCGCGAAACCTTCGAGCCTTCGAGCGAAACGCCCGCCATCAGGCCCGCGTTGGTGAGCACGATGGCCTCGATCGGATTGACGGCCGTTGACGTGTCGATCGTGCCGTTCGCGCCCATCTTCACGAGCGCGACGGTGCCGTCCGCGCCCGCCGCCCAACCGCTGCTGCGGCGAAAGCGATCGTAAGCGCCCTGCGTCATGAAGGCGTAGAAGATCGCGCGCGATTGCGCCCCCACCTGGAAGCCCAGCGAACCCGAGGTCGTGCTGAAATAGCCCACCGTGCGGCCGCTCGCGCGCAGCGCGCCTTTGCCGTACTGGCCGCCCACGCCAAAACCCGCGCCGATCACTTCAGGAAACACCAGCACCGCGCGCGCCTTCGAAAACAGTTCGCGCGAGCCCTTCACCGTGCTGTAGAGACGCGCAAGCGCCGCTTCCACGTTCGCATCGATTTCGCGACGCGCGTGCAGGTTCGCATCGGCCGAAGCGGAACTGGCGGGCGTGGCGGTGCAGGCGCTCAGGCCGGTCAGGCTTGCGAGGCCTGCGAAGCCCGTGCAGGCGGTTGCGAGGAATTGTCGTCGGTTGATGGCTTTCATTTCGATACGGACTCCACAACGATCTTCACGATTGCGCGCGCGGCAGTTTGCCCAGCGGATCGACGGGCCTGCCTTTCTCGCGCACTTCGAAGAGCAGCGTGCCGACGCCCGCGGCATCGGCGCCGCTGGTGGCAATCGTCTAGCCCTGCTTGACGGATTCGCCCTGTTTGACGAGCAAGCGGCCATTGCGGCCATAGGCGGTCACGAGACGTGCGTCGTGTTTGACGATGATGAGCTTGCCGTAGCCCTGGATGCCCGTGCCCGCGTAGACGACGCGTCCCGCAGCGGCCGCTTTGACCGGCTCGCCGGGCGCGCCCGCGATCAAGATGCCGCGCGACTTGCCCGGCGCGAACGACGTGGCCACGCTGCCGTTCATCGGCCAGACGAAGCGGGAGGCCGGGGCGGGCGCGGCGGGCGCGCGAGGTTTGGCCGCAGGCTCGGGCACTGCAGGCGCGGCAGGCGTCGCGGACGCTTGCTTGACCGGCACAGGCGCCGGAGCGGGCGCCGCCGCGCTCTTCACCGGCGGCGCAACCCGCAGCAGTTGCCCCACTTTCACCTGTCCCGAAGCCGGCAGCTTGTTCCACGCGACGATATCGGCAGAACGCTGGCCGTGCGCGGCGGCGATGTGATAAAGCGTGTCGCCGGTCTTCACGCGATAGAAGTCCTTCGCGGCGGCGGCTTTGCTCGCGGTGGCAGGCACCTCGGCCACCACTCTGGACGTGGGCACGACCACCGGCGTGGCCGAAGCCGGCCCGGGCGCGCTGGCCTCGGTGGCGGCAGAAGCGTCGTCGGCGTTGCTATCGTCGCTGGAACGGCTGAGCGGCTGCCACGGCGTCAACGTGCAAGCCGCGAGCAGCGACACGCACGCACTCATCACCACTGCGAGGCACGCGCCCCGCCTTTGCGCAATACGCGAAACCCGCATCGTCAGGCCCGTGTATCGATGATTGCCGATGCGTCGCCGCACGCGCTCGCTTCAGCCAGTTTCACCGCCACGACGGCGATTTCGGCCACCTTGTCTAGAATTCCCATGACGCACTCCTTGTTCAGGCAACAGGTGCGTCATCATCATCGGTTTGCCGTGAAGTGCAGCGGATTCGCGATTCGGTGTTGATCTGCGTCAGCGCGGCGTTGCCAGCCTGACAATGGCTTCACATTCACGCACAGCGCTCTACCGTTTTGGCTGTCAGATTCGAAGATACAGACTGGGCGGCGGGCATCGGCAGACAGTTTGCTGGCCGTGCGCTGCGTTTTTTATAATGCGAGCCCAACGTGCATCGCGCTCAAGGAGGAATACAAGGTGTTCGACGCATACGCAAACGACGACGATGTCCTGAACGTGCAGGGCGACGCGCTCACGCTCACCAACGGCAGCACGCGCGTGACGCTGGCCGGCACGCTCGACATCACGCGCGACCGGCGCGGGCTGGCCGCCGCGCTCGCGCTGAAGGCGGCGCTCGATAACGTGGTGGCGAAGCTGCAGGCCGACCCGCATCTGCCCGCGCAGGTGAAGGAGGAGCCGGACGCGAAGCCCGGCGTGATCGACAATCCGTTTCAGTAAGCAGCGCGATCCATCGCGTGGAAGGCCGGCTTAGAACGGCTTGCCTTCGCTGCTTTTCCACGCCGGCATGAGCGTGTTCGACGGCAGGGTTTCGTCGAGCAGTTTCTTCGCGCTTTCGATGCCGGCAATCGGCAGGCCGGTGGGATCGATCGCGCCGATCTGCGCCAGCACCGAAGCCTGATCCCAATAGATGTGCTCGTTGTAGAGCTTGCTGCCGCGAAAGCAGATCACGGCCAGCATCGGCACTTCGAAATACTTGCCGGTGGGCGCGAGTCCCGGCAGCAGCCAGTCGATCTCGCGGTCATGCGTGCAGCAGAAAATGAATTCGTCGACCACGCGATCGGAGCCGATGGTGCGCGAGATCGGAATCAGGCGCGTGTCCTCGGGATTCGAGTGCACGAAATGGTGCGTGTAGAAGCGCTTGAGTTCGTCGTGGCCGACGCCGCCCGTCATCGTCGGGATGTGGTTGACGTAGGGCTGCGCGACCATCGTCGGCATCACGTCGTTGGGGTTGCGCGCGACGAATTCGTGGTAGCAGTGCTCTTCCCACAGCGCGTTGAAGTCGTAGATCGGGCCCATCACGCGGCGCAACATTGCGAGCGAGCGCGAGTACGCCATCATCGCCGCGGCCTTGTCGAATTGCGGGCGCGCGGGCGAGGCGAAGGCGTGATCGCAGCCCGGATACGTGTAGAGCTCGACGCCCGCCGTGTCCGCCAGCGCGGCTTCGATGCGCGCGCGCGAAGCCGCGTCGCACCATTTGTCCTCGCCGCCGAAGTGCAGCATCAGCGGGCAGCGGATCGTTTCGGCTTCGTTCAGATACGCCTCGAGACCCACGGCGTAATAGCCGATCGCGCAGTCGATGTCGGTGCGCGCCGCTGCCAGATACGCGAGCTTGCCGCCCAGGCAAAAGCCCAGCGCGCCCACCTTGCCGCGCTGCGAAGGATGCGCGCGCAACGCGCCGAGCGTCTGCGCGATATCGTCGAGCGCGAGATCGACATCGAAACGATCGTGCAGCGCGAGCGCGCGCGCCATGTCCGCGCCTTCGTAGCCCAGATCGACATCCGGCTCCAGACGCCAGAACAGGTCGGGCACCATGACCACGTAACCTTCTTCGGCGTAGCGCTCGGCGGTCGCACGCATGTTCGCGTTCACGCCGAAGATCTCCTGCAGCAGCACGAGACCGGGGCCGCTACCTTCGGGCGGCAGCGCCGTGTAGGCGCGGAATTCGCCGCCGTCGCGCGACTTCACCGTGGTCCATTGTCCGTTCATGGGGTCGTCTCCTTCAGTTGTTTTCGATGTCTCGTGTCCGCTCGCCTGTCAGTCGCTCACAGGGTTACCGGCTCACGCCGGCGCGCCGAAGTCGCCAGCCGGCGCGAGCGACGGGAACGGCGCTTCGCCGCGTATCCATGCGTGGTTGGCGAGTTGCGACATTTCCAGGTCGCCGCGACTGTCGCCATAGGCGTAGAGCGTGGCGGGCGCGTTATCGCCCCACCAGGCGCGCAGCCGCGCAACCTTCTCCGGCCCCCAGCAGTTGCGGCCCGCGAGCCGCCCAGTGTAGACGCCATCGCGCCATTCCAGCTCGCTCGCCAGCACGGTGTCGATGCCCACCGTCGGCGCCCATTTGCGCAGATAGATCGACGGCGACGCGCTCACCAGCACCACTTCGTGGCCCAGCGCCTGATGTTCGCGAATGCGCTCGAGCATCTCGGGGCGCAGCAGCTCGCGCAGGCCGTTAGCGGCAAAACGCTGTGCGGCGGCGTCCAGCGCCTCGCGGCGCACCGGGCCGAGCGCGGCTTTCAGGAAGCGCGCCTTGGTGCGGCCGCGATCCGACCAGCCGGGCGCGATGCCCGCGAGCCACGGCAGGCAGCGCAGCGCGGCGAGCACGAAACGCGTGCTGCCTGCCGTATCGAGCATGAAGGCGCGGAAACTGTCGGACGTGGTGATGGTGCCGTCGAAATCGAAGGCGGCAATGACGCGGTCGGTCATGAAGCGGTATCGGAAAGCGCCGCGCGCAGGCGGCCGGTTGAAAGACGGGTTCGGCAGCGCGGGCAGGCGCGCTGTAAGCCGCGTCATTGTCGGGGCAAAAGGCGCGCGGCTGCAATGCCGATCGCCGCGTCAGCGCGCCTGCTGCTCCAGACGCGCGGCATCGACGATCTCGATTTCGCCGTAGCGCAGCACCAGCAGGCCGTCGCGCTCGAACTGGCGCAGGATCTGGTTCACGGTCTGGCGCGACAGCGCGAGCATCAGCGCGAGGTCTTCCTGCGGGACGTGGATCACGTGGCGGGCCGCATCGGTGTCGGGCGCGTCGCTGGCCGCGTCGAGACCCGCTTCGCCGTAACCGGCCGCCAGCAGCAGCAGACGGCGCGCCACACGCGGCGCGGCGGGCAGGAGCGCGCTTTCCTCGATGGCCTCGAAGGCGAGGCGCAGCTTCTGCGCCAGCAGCAAGCCGAATTCATGCCAATACGCGGGCGTTTCGTCGAGCAGCGCCGCCAGCGCCGCGCGCGGCACGTGAAAGAGCGTGGTGTCGCGCTCGGCATAGGCATCGTGCGTGCGCACGCCGGAATCGAATAGCGCGATCTCGCCAAGCCAGCTCACCGGGCCCATCAACGCGAGCAGCGCCTCGCGTCCGCACGCGCTCGCCGCGCCGATGCGCACCGCGCCGTCGAGCACGCAATAGACGCCGTCGGCGGCGTCGCCTCGCAGAAACAGCCGCTCGCCCGCGCGCAACGTGCGCACGCGGCCACCGGCGATCAAACCGGCGCGCAACGGCTCGGGCAGACCGGCGAACCACGTGCTGCGCGCCAGCGCCGCCGCGAGGCACGGCGAGACAGAGTCGAGCGGCAGTCCAGGTGGAGCGGCGTTCGTGATGGCGGAATCGTCGGAGCGTGAAGTCATCGAGTCGAGATTGTCGGCTAGCCGAAGGTCTGCGGCGGTGCGCCCGACGATCATAATGACTTTAGAGACAAGGGGACATCCATGAGAAACCTGACCGATCAGCTCACGCAATACGCCGAATATCATCGCGACTCGCGCAATATCGCCACGCATTTCGTCGGCATTCCGATGATCGTGCTGGCGCTCGCGGTGCTGCTTTCGCGGCCGGTGTTCGCAGGCGTTGCGTGGCCGCTCGCGGCCGTGCCGCTCTCGCCCGCGTGGCTGCTGTTCGGCGCGACGATGCTCTATTACCTCGTGCTCGACGTACCGCTCGGCCTGATGATGGCCGTGGTCGCGGCGGTGTGCCTGAGCATCGGCGCGTGGTTCGCGCAGCAGGGCACGGCGATGTGGCTCGCGGGCGGCATCGGGCTTTTCGTGGTGGGCTGGGCGTTCCAGTTCATCGGCCACGTGGCCTACGAACATCGCAAGCCGGCTTTCGTCGACGATCTGGCGGGCCTGATCATCGGGCCGCTTTTCGTGCTCGCCGAGGCGCTGTTCGGTCTGGGCTGGCGCCCCGCGCTGCGCGAGGCCATCGAAGCCAAGGCCGGCCCTACGCGCATCAATCCGCCGCGCGGGCACGCGGCGCGATAAAAGCCGTCTACGCGCTCAGCGCGAATGGCGCACGAGGCGCGCGCCGTGCAGCGCCGTCAAGGCCACGGCGATCCAGATCGGCACATAGGTCGCGAGCTGGCGCAGCCCGAGATGCTCGCCCAGCAGCGTGACGGAGATGACCACGAGCAGCACCGGCTCGACATAACCGAGGATGCCGAACAGCGCCATCGGCAGCAGCCGGCTGGACTTCAGATAGGTCGCGAGCGCGATCGTGCTGATCAGACCGAGCCCCGGCAGCAGCACCCAGGCCAGCCACGCGTGGCTGCTCACCAGCGCCAGCGAGCCGCCCGTATGGACTTCGATGAAGGCCACGGGCAGCAGCAGGATCATTTCGATGGCGAAGGTCACGAGCGAATCCGCGTGAATCTTGCGGCGCAGCACGAAGTACGGCGGATAGCCGAGCGCCGTCAGCAGCGTCGGCCATGAAAACGCGTGCGTGGCCCACAGTTCGTGCGCGACGCCCACGGCCGCGCAGGCCACCGCGATCCATTGCAGCGGCTCCAGGCGCTCGTGATAGTAATAGCGCCCGACCAGCACCATCACCAGCGGCAGCATGAAATAGCCGAGCGACACTTCGAGCATGCGCCCGTGCAGCGGCGCCCACAGGAACACCCAGATCTGCAGGCCGAGCAGCGCGGCGCTGGTGGCCAGCATCAGCGCGATGCGCGGCTGGCGTATCGCGCGCATGACCAGTTCGAGCAACTGCGGCAGGCGCTTGCGCACCACCAGCAGTGCGAGCGCGCCGGGCACGGTCCAGATCACGCGCCAGGCGAAGATGTCGAGGCCGCCAAGCGGCGCGAGCAACAAGGTGTACGCCGACATCAGCGCAAACAGCGCCGATGCGGTCACGGAAAGCGCGATGCCGCGCCCGGTGTCATTGGTGTTCATCGGCGGATTGCGGCCATGCAAAAAACAGGCGGCGCCGGAAAAGACGTTGTCATTTGAATCGGTTATTGAATTGGGAGCGCTGTCTGTCACTGCGCGCCAGCCGGCATTCTAATGCGCTGCAGGCCGCGCCGGAACGCGGGCACGGCCGATGCGCCCTCCGCTGCCGCAGCGAAAATCGCAATTTAGTCCGTGTATTGCCCGGCGCGATGGACTAGAACGGAAGTCTTCGCTGGAGAACCGCCCTTCGTTCGGGGCGCGAACCGTCGTCGCTCCCATCGTGCGGACGACGGTTGCGCGCACCGCACGCCTGCTGTCCCACGATCCAGGAGCCCGCATGACCCTGCCCGCCTCCCGCCCCGATCCCCAATCTCCCGCGCTTGCCAGCTTCGCCGCCGATGTCCGCAGCGGCCTCATGCACGCGCCGCAGAAGGAATTGCCGTCGATGTATCTGTATGACGAAGTCGGCTCGGCGCTGTTCGAAGTCATCACGGTGTTGCCCGAATACGGCGTCACGCGCTCGGAAGAACGCCTGCTCACGCGCTACGCCAATGAAATCGTCGAAGCCCTGCCCGCCGATGTGACGGTCGCCGAACTCGGCAGCGGCAGCGGGCGCAAGACGCGCCGCATTCTGGAAGCGCTGTGCCGCAAACGCCCGACGTCGTATTGTCCGATCGAGATTTCGCGCACCGCCTTGCAGTTGTGCCGCCGCGAACTGGCCGATATCGAGCGCATTTCCATCGTCGGTTACGAGCGCGACTATCTGGCCGGTCTCGCCGAAGTCAGCCGCCAGCGCAAGAACGGCGAGCGCCTGCTGGTGCTGTTTCTCGGCAGCACGATCGGCAACTTCGCGCGGCTTGCGGCCACGCGTTTTCTGCGCGAGATCCGCGCGATGCTGCGCCCCGGCGACACGCTGCTGCTGGGCACCGATCTCGTAAAGCCCGTCGATACGCTGATCGCCGCTTACGACGACAGCATCGGCGCGACCGCCGCGTTCAACCTCAATCTGCTCTCGCGCATCAACCGCGAGCTGGACGCCGATTTCGACCTGCACGACTTCGAGCACGTCGCGCGCTTCAATCCCGACGCGCGCAGCGTCGAGATGCATCTGCGCGCGAAGCGTCACGTGCACGCGCATGTAGGCGCGGCGCGGATCGACATCGATATGGAAGCCGGCGAGACCATCTGGACCGAAAGCAGCCACAAGTATCACGCCGATGAAATCCCCGCGATTGCCGCCGATGCGGGCTTCAGCTGCGCGCGGCAGTGGATCGAGAAGGATTGGGGCTTCGCGGAAAGCCTGCTGGCCGTCGCCTGATGCGATGAAAATGCCGTAAAGGCGCTGCAAAAAACGCAAAAGCGGTGCGCCGATGAAGGCGCACCGCTTTTTTAGCCGTTTAGTAGCGTTTCAGTGCTGCTCGAAACGCTCGTAACGCTTTTCAGAGGAGCGCTCCTCGCTCTCCACCGAACTCACGCGCGCGGCGGGCGGGCCGTGGCGCAGCCACGAAAGCATGCGATCCACCTGGTTCGCCGTGCCCTGGATCACGGCTTCGACCGTGCCGTCTTCCATATTGGCGACATAGCCGCGGATGCGCAGCGCGTGCGCCTGGCGCACCGTCGCGTGACGAAAACCCACGCCCTGCACCGTTCCGTGCACGCGCACGTAGTACGTTTCCAGGCGTGCGTCCAGATCCGGTTCGCTCATCGTTCGATCTCCTGTTTCCCTTGCATGCGACCTGCGTGCAACACACGGTCGGCATTGTAGACGCGATTTCCAGGCCTTTGCGCCTGCCGGTCGCCGCAGCGCAGCACGCGCGCGCCACGTACAATCCGTGCCACTGCGGCTGCCGGCCGCGACTTTCCGCAGCCCGGCGCCCATCATCGAACCCGAATGCGAAACCAGAATGACCGACACTTCCCGCGCTAACAAGGACCTCGTGCTGATCACCGGCGCGTCCGGCTTCGTCGGCTCGGCCGTCGCCCGCATCGCGCTGGAAAAAGGCTTTGCCGTGCGCCTGCTGGTGCGCGCGACGAGCCCGCGCAAGAACCTCGAATCGCTCGACGTCGAGATCGTCACCGGCGATATGCGTGACGAAGCCTCGATGCGCAAGGCGCTCGACGGCGTGCGCTACCTGTTCCACGTGGCCGCCGACTATCGCCTGTGGGCGCCCGATCCGCTCGAAATCGAGCGCGCCAACCTCGAAGGCGCGGAAGCCACCATGCGCGCCGCGCTCGCGGCGGGCGTGGAGCGCATCGTCTACACCAGCAGCGTGGCGACGCTGAAGGTCACGAACTCCGGCAATTCCGCCGACGAAACCTCGCCGCTCAAGGCCGATCAGGCGATTGGCGTCTACAAGCGCAGCAAGGTGATCGCCGAGCGCGCTGTCGAGCGCATGATCGAGCAGGACGGCCTGCCCGCCGTGATCGTCAATCCGTCCACGCCGATCGGCCCGCGCGACGTCAAGCCCACGCCCACGGGCCGCATCATCGTCGAAGCCGCGACCGGCAAGATGCCCGCTTTCGTCGATACGGGCCTGAACCTCGTGCACGTGGACGACGTGGCCAATGGCCATTTCCTCGCGCTGGAGCACGGGCGCATCGGCGAGCGTTACATCCTGGGCGGCGAGAATCTGCCGCTGCAACAGATGCTCGCCGATATCGCCGGCATGGTCGGGCGCAAGCCGCCGACCATCGCGCTGCCGCGCTGGCCGCTGTATCCGCTGGCGATGGGCGCGGAAGCCGTGGCGCGCATCACGAAGCGCGAGCCGTTCGTGACCGTCGATGCGCTCAAGATGTCGAAGAACAAGATGTACTTCACCTCGGCGAAGGCGGAACGCGAGCTCGGATATCGCGCGCGGCCTTACCGCGAAGGGCTCAAGGACGCGCTCGCGTGGTTCCGCGAGGCCGGCTATCTGAGCGGGAAATAAGGCGTTTTGGGTGCCTTGAAGCAGGCCGCACGACCAATTGTTACAACGTTGTTGCGTCCTGCTTACAACGACCGCCGACCCGTTCGCGCGCTCTGTGGGTAAAATCGCGGGTCTTACCAGAGAAGCTCGCATGAATCTTCAAGACCAGATCGGCGCGATCGACGCAGGCGTCGATCAACTCATTCAGGCCGCCAGCGCGGCCCACGCGCCCGCCGCGGCCGTTGCAGCGACCCCGGAAACGACCGCATCGACCGCTGCCGCCGCTATCGCGCCGGCCGAACCCGAGGCGCGCGCCGAGGTGCCTGCCGAAGCGCCCGTCGCTGCGGAGCTCGTGCCGCCGCCGGAATTGCCGGAATTGTTCGAGCTGCCCGAATTGCCCGAAGCGCCGGCGCTGCCCGCGTCGAGCGCGACGCGCCCCACGCTGGAAGTCGGCCGTCCCGCGCAGAACGAGATCACGATGACGATCGGCGGGCAGACGGTGTCGCTGCATCCGATGCAGGTGAGCCAGCTGATCGAGGAACTCGCGAACGTGCGCGCTTCGATGCAGCCCGAACCGCCGCCCGAGATTCCGCCGGGCTGGCGCTTCGCGTCGACGAAGAACCCGATGATGGCCGTGCAGAAGCAATCGAACGGCGACCGTCTGCTGGTCATGCGCCACACCGGCCACGGCTGGGTGCCGTTCACGTTCTCGCCCGACATGGTCGTGCAGATGTACATGATGTTGACGCAGCGCTGAGCGCGCCGTCGATATCATTTCTCCCCCCAAAAAAAAGCCGCGTGTTGCACGCGGCTTTTTTCACTCTGACAGGCGCTGCCGTAGAAACGACAGCGCACACCAATCAACTCCCCTGCGCAGGCGCTTGCACGCGCGACTTCCACTGGCCGCCCTTGCCGCGCCAGAAACGCCAGGCCGAGGCGAACGTCGCGCCCACGTAGAACAGCGCGACGAGCGGCAGGAACGGCGCCCACAGCGGCGAGCGGCGATAGTAAGCGAGCATCGGCGAATACGAGCAGCACATGATTGCCCACGCGAGCCATGCGGGCCAGCCCTTCGCGCCCAGCACCAGCGCCACGACGGGCGGCGCCAGATAGATCACCGTCATGCCGAGAATCGTGCCCGCCAGCTGCCACGCCGAGTAATGCAACTGCGTGAACGCGGTGCGCGCGATCATGTTCCAGATGTCCTTCCACGAATCGTACGGGCGCAGCGACACGCTCTTCGCCGCGACATCGAGGCGGATCGGATGATGGCCTTCGCCGCGATGCTTGATACGCGCGGCCAGGCTGCAATCGTCGATGAGTTCCGCGCGGATCGACTCGATACCGCCCGCTTCCTCCAGCGCCTTGCGGCGCACCAGCATGCAGCCGCCCGCCGCTGCCGCCGTCTTGTTGCGCGCGTCGTTGACCCACGCGAACGGGTACAGCTTGGCGAAGAAGAACACGAAGGCCGGGATCAGCGCCTTTTCCCAGACCGAGTCGCAGCGCAGACGCACCATCAGCGAAACCAGGTCGCGCTTTTCGGCTTGCGCGCGCACCACGAGTTGCGCGAGCGCATCGGCGGGATGGCCGATGTCGGCGTCGGTGAGCAACAGGTAATCGGCGTCCAGACCCAGCGTGCGCACGGCTTCGATGCCCTGCGACTGCGCCCAGACCTTGCCCGACCAGCCCGCCGGCAGCGGCTTCGCGGTGATGACGGTGAGCTTTTCCGGGCACTGCAGCGCGAGCGCGGCGGCGCGTGCGACTTCGGCGGTGCCGTCGGTGCTGTGGTCGTCGATCACGATCACGTGGAAATCGCCGCCGTATTCCTGACGCAGCAGCGAGGTGACGGCTTCGCCGATCGCATCGGCTTCGTTGCGCGCCGGCACCACGGCGCAGGCCGACGGCCAGCCCGCCGCGGGCTCGATCACCGACAGCGGATCGGCGGGACGCGAGCGCCAGAAGCCACCGCGGCCGAGCAGCAGCACCAGCCAGATCAGCAGCGAAAGACAGGACACGGCAAAGAGAATCGTGGTCATCATGCGTTATTACTCTTGATCGAAGGCGCGCGCACGCCGACACGGCGCGACAGCCACATGGCCGCCGTGCGCATCAGCACCACGGCCCAGTCGGATGCGCGCAGCGCGGGCCGCGCGCGAAATACGTCGTAGTCGGCACGCTCGATGACGTCGAGCATGCGCAGCCCGCCGTGCACGACGCTGCACAGTTCAAGCCCGAAGCGTCCCGGCACGCGCAGCGCCAGCGGCGCGCCGCTGAGCATCAGCGCGCGCACCTGGGCAATTTCGTGCCGCATCAGCGCGCGCCAGGCATCGTCCACCACGCCCGCCGCGATCTGCGCTTCGGTCACGTTCAGACGCGTGCGGTCGGCCTGCGGCAGATAGACGCGCCCCCGCCGCCAGTCGGCCGGCACGTCCTGGAGAAACGTAATCAGTTGCAAGGCGGTGCAGATGGCGTCGGAATCGGCCAGATTGTCGGGCGTGGCTTCATCGATGAGATGCAGCATCAGGTGCCCGACCGGGTTCGCCGAGCGGCGGCAGAAGTCCAGCAGATCGTGACGGTCGGCGTAGCGCGTGGTGTCGATGTCCTGATCGAACGCCGACACCAGGTCGTAGAACGGCTGCAGCGGCAGGCGGCAGCGGCGCACCACGTCCGCGAGCCTGGCGAACAGCGTGGGATGCACGGGCGCCGGGCGCCCTTCGGCCACGGCGTCGAGCCCGTCGCGGAAATCCGCCAGGCGCGTGTGGCGCTCCTCGCGGCTCCAGTCTCCTTCGTCGGCGATGTCGTCGAGCGTGCGCGCGACGTGGTAGATCACGCCGACAGGCGCTCGCAGCGCCTTCGGCAGCAGAATGCTCGCTACCGGAAATTCGTCGTAGTGGTCGGGTTCCATCGAGGTATCCGGATTGGGGTCGGGCCCGCCTCGCGCCAGGCGCGCCGACAGCGGGGACGCTAGTTTAAGGGTTCCCGCGTCATGTTGCACCGCGCCAGGCCCTGCGTCCCGGATGGCCGGGCAGGGTTTCGGAATATTGCCCGATGTTGCCCGCCCATTACTTTCAGCAATCTTTCGATGCAGAACGCATAATGGCGCGGTTTTCACGCCGCCGTCCCGCCACACGGGCCTGAGCGTGGGGCCGATACAACGTCGGCATGACCGCTGGAACGCGTGAAAATCGGGGTCAAAATCCCGTCGATGCCGATTATCGTCGCGTGCGCGCCGCACCTTCTCGCGCGCTACGCAGCAAAGGTGCGGCGATGGGGTTAAAATGCGCGTCTGGTTTTTCCGCCCCCCCCAGGCGGATGCATGCATTTATTAGCACCTTATTAATATGATCGCCGCGGCGAGCGAGTCTGACACGGCTTCCTCGTAACCGCGGCAGTCGGAGTTCGCCACCCTATGCGAGTGATCCTTGCCCAACCCCGCGGCTTTTGTGCGGGGGTTGTCCGCGCTATCGAAATCGTCGATCGCGCATTGCAGAAGCACGGCGCGCCGGTCTACGTGCGCCATGAAATCGTCCACAACCGTCACGTGGTCGAGAACCTGCGTAACAAGGGCGCCCGTTTCGTTGAAGAGCTCGACGAAGTGCCCGAAGGCGCCGTCGCGATTTTCAGCGCGCATGGCGTGGCGAAGACGGTCGAGCGCGCAGCCGAAGAGCGTGAGCTCGACGTGCTGGACGCCACCTGCCCGCTCGTCACCAAGGTTCACGTTCAAGGCCGTCAATACGTGGCGGCTGGCCGTACGCTGATCCTGATCGGCCACGCCGGTCACCCCGAAGTCGAAGGCACGATCGGCCAGATTCCCGGCACCGTGCTGCTGGTGCAAAGCGAAGCCGATGTGCAAAAGCTGGACCTGCCGCTCGACGCGCCGCTCGCGTACGTGACGCAGACCACGTTGTCGGTCGACGATACGCGCGGCATCATCGACGCGCTCGTCAAGCGTTTCTCCGACATCGTCGGCCCGGATACGCGCGACATCTGCTACGCCACGCAAAACCGTCAGGCCGCCGTGCGCGATCTGTCGTCGCAAGTGGATGTGCTGCTGGTGGTCGGTGCAACGAATAGCTCGAACTCGAATCGTCTGCGGGAAATCGGCAGCGAATCGGGCCTGCCGAGCTACCTCGTCGCCGACGGCTCGGAAGTCAAGGCCGAGTGGTTCGCAGGCGCACAGACGGTCGGTATTACGGCCGGCGCCTCGGCTCCCGAGGAAATGGTAGAAAACGTGATCGACGCGCTGCGCGCGTTGGGGCCTGTCGAGGTGTCGACGATGGCGGGCCGTGAAGAAAAAGTCGAATTCAAGCTGCCGTCGAAGCTGTTGCAACCGCTCGTCGCGCGCGAAGTTTAAGGAGGACACCTCTTGTCTATTCCGCTGCTCCAGAAAGTCCGCGTTGGCACGTACATCTTCCGCCAGCATTTCAGCGGCAATAAGCGTTATCCGCTCGCGCTCATGCTCGAGCCGTTGTTCCGTTGCAACCTCGCATGTAACGGTTGCGGCAAGATCGACTATCCGGATCCCATCCTGAACCAGCGTCTGTCGCTCGAGGAATGTCTCGGTGCGGTGGACGAATGCGGTGCGCCGGTCGTCTCGATCGCCGGTGGCGAGCCGCTGCTGCACAAGGAAATGCCCCAGATCGTCAAGGGCATCATGGCGCGCAAGAAGTTCGTGTATCTCTGCACGAACGCGCTGCTCATGGAAAAGAAGATGGACGACTACGAGCCGAGCCCGTACTTCGTCTGGTCGGTCCACCTGGACGGCGACCGCGAAGCGCACGATCACTCGGTGTCGCAGGAAGGCGTGTACGACAAGTGCGTCTCGGCCATCAAGGAAGCCAAGCGCCGCGGCTTCCGCGTGAACATCAACTGCACGCTGTTCAACGACGCGCAGCCGGAACGCGTGGCGAAGTTCTTCGACACGGCGCACGCCATCGGCGTGGACGGCATCACGGTGTCGCCGGGCTATGCGTATGAACGCGCTCCGGACCAGCAGCACTTCCTGAACCGCGACAAGACCAAGAACCTGTTCCGCGAGATCTTCAAGCGCGGCAACAACGGCAAGAAGTGGTCGTTCAGCCAGTCGAGCCTGTTCCTCGACTTCCTGGCCGGCAACCAGACCTACGAATGCACGCCCTGGGGCAACCCGGCGCGCACGGTGTTCGGCTGGCAAAAGCCGTGCTATCTGGTCGGCGAAGGTTATGTGAAGACCTTCAAGGAACTGATGGAAACGACCGAGTGGGACAAGTACGGTACGGGCAAGTATGAGAAGTGCGCGGACTGCATGGTCCACTGCGGCTTCGAGGCGACCGCCGTGATGGACACGGTCGCGCATCCGCTGAAGGCACTGAAGGTTGCGTTGAGCGGCCCGAAGACCGAAGGCGCATTCGTCAAGGACATCCCGCTGGATACGCAACGTCCGGCTGAATACGTGTTCTCGCGTCACGTTGAGATCAAGCTCGACGAGATCAAGAACTCGGCCAAGACGAAGAAGCCGGTGACGGTCGCAGCAAGCTAAGGTTTTTCGCGCTCAGGTAGCGCGAGGAACGGAAAAGGGCGCAACGGTGTGAGCCGTTGCGCCCTTTTTGTTTGTATCAAGGCGATATCCGTCGATGCCGAAGGTGAGGGTTTGCGGGAGCTTTTCTCCGCTCGCGCTCATCCGCTCATCCGCACATCGAAAAAAAGCGCGAGGGCTTTCGCCATCGCGCTTTTTTGTTTTGGAGCGCCAGAAACACGCGCCGAAATTAGTTCGGACTCAGCAACACTTCCCCGCGCCCGATCCATACCGCGCGTTCTGCCGCTCGCGGAAGAACTCTTCGTAAGTCATCACCGGACGATCCGGGTGCGTCGCGCGCATGTGCGCAACGTAGCCGTCATAGTCGGGCAGACCAACCATCAGCCGCATGGCCTGGCCGAGATAGCGCCCGGCCGTCTGCACGTTGTCGCGTAGTTCCGAGAACATGGTGCGCTCCGTTAAAGCGTGCGTTCAATGCGCGCCGTGGCGTGCCGCAACCGTCGCGCCCGCAGGCAGCGCTTCGTACGGCGTTTCCTGCACGGTCGGACGATCCACGCGACGCGCGCGCGCAATCGCGATCAGGCCGTACACCACGATGCTCACCACCACGAAGATGAACAGGCCCGAGAGCGCCGCATCCACGTAGTCGTTGAAGATCATGCGCTGCATCTGCTCGGCCGACTTCGCCGGCGCGAGAATCTTGCCCGCATCGAGCGCCGCCGACAGCTTCTGCGCGTGCGCCACGAAGCTCACCTTCGGGTTGCTATCGAAGATCTTCTGCAGGCCAGCCGTGAGCGTGCAGATCAGCAGCCAGAGCGTCGGCAGCGCCGTAACCCAGGCGAACTTCTCGCGCTTCATCTTGAAGAGCACGACGGTGGCGAGCATCAGCGCGATACCGGCGAGCATCTGGTTCGAGATGCCGAACAGCGGCCAAAGCGTGTTGATGCCGCCGAGCGGATCGACCACGCCCTGATACAGGAAGTAGCCCCAAGCGGCCACGCACAGCGCCGTGGCGATCAGGTTCGCCGGCAGCGATTCCGTGCGCTTGAGCGCCGGGTGGAAGGTGCCGAGCAGGTCTTGCAGCATGAAGCGGCCAGCACGCGTGCCCGCATCCACAGCCGTCAGGATGAACAGCGCTTCGAACAGGATCGCGAAGTGATACCAGAAGGCCATCATCGCTTCGCCGCCGATTACCTGATGCAGGATCTGCGCCATGCCCACGGCGAGCGTCGGTGCGCCGCCAGCGCGCGCGACGATGGTGGTTTCGCCCACGGCATGCGCGGTTTGCGTGAGCATGTCCGGCGTGAGCACGAAGCCCCAATGGCCAACGGTCTGCGCGACCGCATCCGGCGAGGTGCCGAGCACCGCGAGCGGCGCATTCATCGCGAAGTACACGCCCGGCTCGATCACCGATGCGGCCACCAGCGCCATGATCGCCACGAACGATTCCATCAGCATCGCGCCGTAACCGATGAAGCGCGCGTTGGTTTCGTTATCGAGCAGCTTGGGCGTCGTACCCGACGAGATCAGCGCGTGGAAGCCCGACACCGAACCGCACGCGATCGTGATGAAGAGGAACGGGAACAGGTTGCCCGACCACACCGGACCGGTGCCGTCGATGAATTTCGTAAACGCGGGCATTTTCAGTTCCGGCGCGACGATCAGAATGCCGATCGCGAGCGCGAGAATCGTGCCGATCTTCAGGAAGGTCGAGAGGTAATCGCGCGGCGCGAGCAGCAGCCACACCGGCAGCACCGATGCCACGAAGCCATAGCCGATCAGAATCCACGTGAGCTGCGTGCCCGTGAACGTGAACCAGGCGGCGAGCGTGGGCGAATCGTGCACGTGCTGGCCGAACGCAATCGACGCCATCAGCAGGATGAAGCCGATGATCGAAATCTCGCCGATCTTGCCCGGGCGGATGTAGCGCACGTAAAGGCCCATGAAGATCGCGATAGGAATCGTCGCGGCCACGGTGAACGTGCCCCACGGCGAGTTCGTCAGCGCCTTCACCACGATCAGCGCGAGCACCGCGAGAATGATGATCATGATGAGGAAGGTGCCGAACAGGGCGATCACGCCCGGGATCGGCCCGAGTTCCATCTTCACGAGGTCGCCCAGCGAGCGGCCGTCACGACGCGTG
Organism: Paraburkholderia sp. J69-1; assembly: GCF_905220255.1. NCBI lineage: Bacteria > Pseudomonadati > Pseudomonadota > Betaproteobacteria > Burkholderiales > Burkholderiaceae > Paraburkholderia > Paraburkholderia sp. J69-1. The sequence continues at coordinate 362,259 of NZ_CAJMZG010000007.1, forward strand.
GAGAGGAACAGAACCACGAAGTCCTGCACCGCGCCCGCGAACACCACGCCCGCGAGAATCCACAGCATGCCGGGCATATAGCCCATCTGCGCGGCCAGCACCGGGCCGACCAGCGGACCCGCGCCCGCAATCGCCGCGAAGTGATGGCCGAACAGCACGTACTTGTTGGTGGGCACGTAGTCGAGCCCGTCGTTGTGACGCACGGCCGGCGTCATGCGCAGACCGTCGAGTTGCAGCACCGTCGACGCAATGAAGCGCGAGTAGAAGCGGTAAGCGATGAGATAAACGCAGACCGCGCAAATCACGATCCACAGTGCGGAAATGCGTTCGCCGTGCGCGAGCGCGATGGTGCCGAACGCGAACGCGCCAAGCAGCGCGACAAGCGTCCAGACGACAAAACTGGATGTCCGACTCATGACGTCTCCTGTTTTATGTTTTTAGTCTGATGGGTGGTCTTTTGCACGCGTTCTTCATACTAGACAAAGAACGCATGGAGCGTGGCGCACCGTGGCGCACGCTATGGGCGCCTAGTATTCGCTTTCAATGCGCGGCCCACAACCGGACAACTACGTAAGGTTGCTACGTAGTATCACGTAGGGTGTCAGCGGATCACGGGCAGCGATAGCCCTTCTTCAAGGCGTCGCGCACCGCGGTCATCTCCCGTGGAGAATCCGCCAGCACGGCATCCACGCCTGCACAGGCGGCCGCCTTGTAGTCCGCCGCACTGTTCACGGCAATCGCAACGATATGCACGCGCGGCTGCGTTCGAAAACATTGCACCGCTTGCCGCGTCCACAATTGCGCGTCGTTGACCGTCGAATGCGCTTCGCCGAGCGTGAAGCGCTCCGTCAGATCGACCTTGCGACGCCATTCGAATGCCGTCCACGCGCCGGCGGCAGGCGGCGCTTCACACGCATGTGCAAGCGCAACCGTCGCCAGACGCCCGCGCGTGGCATCGCGCGATTCGAATACGCGTGCGCGCGGCCACGCCGCAAAGGCCTGCTGATACGCGGCTTCGGTGGAATAGAGCAGCACGCGATGCCACGCATCGGCGTCGTCCAGGACCTGCGCCACGGCGGCGGCCTGCGGCGCAGCGGGCAGCGCTTTCATGTCGAGAACGACGAGGGTATCGACGGGAATGACGGACAGCGCCTGCGCCAGCGTAGGAATGCCGACAGGCGATCGCCGATAAGGCCAGGCATCCTGCGCCTTGAACTGCCAGCCCGCGTTGACCTTCGCGAGTTCTGCTGCCGTTTTCGAAGCGATAGGGCCGCGCGCGTCGGTGAGCGCGGCGAGATCGGCGGGGCGATAGAGCACCGGCACGCCGTCGCGGCTCAGTTGCACCGTGAGCCAGATCGCGTCGGCGTGATTGGCGAGCGCCGTGCGGATCGCCGCGAGCGTGTTCTCGGGCGCGTCGGCCGTGCCGCCGCGATGCGCGATGACGAGCGGCACGTTCTGCGCCATCTGCACCATCTGCACCGTGCCAGGCGATGCCGGTCCGCCAGCGCACGCGCCAAGCAACAGCGCAGTCGATATGACCGCCAACGCGCGCACAGTCATCGCTTGAATCATCGGATCGGCTCTCGAAAGAAAAAAGTTGCGCGCGCAATCATCGTGCGGCGCGCGCGGCATTCGCCAACCCGCGAACGCGCGCCCGGGTATGCTTGCACACTCTGCTCCCGAACGCCGCCATGCCCGCCCCATTTTTCTTCAACGACCGCCTGAAGACCAAGATCTTCCTGCTCGCAGTCGTGCCGTTTCTCGCGGCGATCGCCAGCATCGGCATCGGCGTGAGGCAGCAGGCGACGTCGCTTGCGCGCACGCAACACGCCACCATGCAGGCCGCGTATCTGTCGAGCAAGGAAATCGAGCTGCGTCATTACGTCGAGCTCGCCACCAGTGCGATCGAGCCGCTCTACGCGCCCGACGCCAGCGCGGCCAATACCGCCACACCCGCCGACGATACCGCGCGCCAGCGCGCCGCGCTCGCCGTGCTGCAAAAGATGGACTTCGGCCCCGACGGCTACTTCTTCGTCTACGACATGCACGGCCGCTCGCTGATGCATCCGCGCGAGCCGGGACTGGTCGGCCAGGATCTGTGGAATCTGCGCGATCCGCAAGGCTCGCTGACGATCCAGCAACTCGTGGCCGCAGCGCAGCACGGCGGCGGTTACGTGCGCTACATGTGGCATCGGCCGTCGACGGGCAAGCTCGCGCCCAAGCTCGGCTATGTGGTCGCGTTGCCGCGCTGGGGCTGGATGGTCGGCACCGGCATTTATCTCGACGATGTCGATACCGCGCTCGCGCATATCGACGAACGGGCATCGGCCAATATCGAACGCACGCTGCAATGGCTCGGCGTGATTGCGCTCGCGGGCGTGGGCGTGTTCGCGCTCGGCGCGCTGGTGCTCAACGTGAGCGAATATCGCAGCACCGACGCCAAGCTCAAGCGGCTCGCGCAGCAGGTCGTGGAATCGCAGGAACAGGAACGCGCGCGGCTCTCGCGGGAATTGCACGACGGCATCAGCCAGATGCTCGTATCGGCGAAACTGCTGCTCGAATCGGCGCTCGCGCGTTTCGAGCGCGGCGAAACGCGGGTGGTCGCCGCGGAAACCTCGCTTTCGACCGGACTCACGCGGCTGTCCGACACGCTGCGCGAAGTGCGCCGCATTTCGCACGCGCTGCGCCCGGCAATGCTCGACGATCTGGGCCTGGCCGCCGCGCTCGAACAACTGACGCGCGAACTGGCCGATGAAGCGCACGAAGCCGACGAAGCCGATCCAACCAGCGAAGCCAGCATCGAAATCGGCTTTACGCAGACGGGCGAGGGCGGCGCGTACGGCAACCCGCGCAGCGCGCCGTTGCCCGATGCCGTCAACACCGCGCTGTTCCGCATCGCCCAGGAAGCGCTCACCAACATCGTCAAACACGCTCACGCGCGCCGCGCGATGCTCACGCTCGATATCGCGCAGGACGGCGTCACGCTCGCCATCGCCGATAACGGCCGCGGGTTCGACGTAGCGCTCGCGCAAGCCGACCCGCGCGCCGGCATGGGATTGCGTAACATGCGCGAACGGCTGGAACCGCTGGGCGGCGAACTCGACATCAGCTCGAAACCGGGACACACGATCCTGACCGCGTGGGTGCCGATTCCGGCGAAACACATCAGCGCAGCACCGAAACACACAGAGACACCATGAACGAAGCAGCGAAGGCCGCGCGCCTTATTCTCGTCGACGATCACCCGCTCGTGCGCGACGGTCTGCGCGCGCGGCTCGAAGCCGTGCCGGGCCTCGAAGTCGCGGGCGAAGCCGGTAACGCCGACGAAGCCATCACACTCGCCGCCGCGCTCGAGCCCGATCTCGCGCTGATGGACGTGGGCATGGCCGGCATGAACGGCATCGCGCTCGCCGGCATTTTTCACGAACGCTTTCCGGCGATCCGCGTGCTGATGTTGTCGATGCACGATAACGTCGAGTACGTGACGCAGGCGCTGCGCGCGGGCGCGAGCGGCTATGTGCTGAAGGATTCGCCGGGCGCGGAGATCGTGCGCGCGATCGGGGCCGTGCTGGCGGGGCAGACGTTTTTCAGCGCGGGACTGGGCGCGCGCATGATTCAGGCGTCGCTCAAGGAAACGCCCATCGAGCGCCTCACGCCGCGCGAGCGCGACATTCTCGATGCGCTCGCCGAAGGGCTGTCGAGCAAGCAGATTGCGCAGCGCGCGGGGCTCTCGGTGCGCACGGTGGAAACGCACCGGCTCAATCTCAAGCGCAAACTCGATATCGACGGGCAGGCGGAACTGATCAAGTTCGCGGTGGAGAATCGCAGGAAGTAAGCGCCTCAAAAAAAGTTGCTGGAGCAACGGCAAAGGCAACGAGAAAACGAAACAACAGGAGGCGCAGTAACGCGCGCCAAAACACACACGGCGCGTCTCTTTCGAGCACGCGCCGTGCGAAAACTTCCTGAACGTCTAAGCTGGTTTAGCTACGCTGAATTAACTGCGCGCGTTGTGATCGACGAGGAACTTGATGAGACCGTCGATGCCGCCCTTGGCGATCTGGTCGGCGAACTGGGTCTGATACACCTGGATCAGCCACGCGCCCATCATGTTGATGTCATAGATCTTCCAGCCGTTGCCCGAACGCTCGAGACGGTAGTCGATTGCGTCGTCGCCGCCGTTGCTGAGCACGTGCGACTGCACGACGGTGTCCTTCGCGGCAGCCCCCGTGTTCGACGGTGCGAACTTGAAGTTGACCTGGGTGTCACGCAGTTGCGCGAGCGACGATGCGTAGGTCTTCACAAGCAGGAGTTGAAATTGCTCATACAACTTTTGCTGTTGCTCGGGCGTAGCCGTGGTCCAGGCCTTGCCGATCGCGATACGCGTGGTGCGCTGGAAATCGGTGGCGGGCACGAAATGGGTCTCGACCACTTTCGTGATCTGGGCCATGTCGCCGCCGCGGGCTTGCGGGTCGGCCTGCATCGCCTTGACGGTGCCTTCGACGGCGGCCTTCACGACAGCGTCCGGCGACGACTGGGCGAAGGCGGCGCCCGAAACGCCCGACAGGAAGGCGGCGGCGAGAAATGCGGTCAGATAACGTTTCATACGCGTTTTTGGAACAGTGAATATCGGGTGCCGGCGGGAAGGGCAGGTTGCGGCGCAACGAGCGAGACGATCCCGCCCCGGCCGAACCAGTATAACGGCTTTGCCGGTTGCGCTCGTGTGCGCGAGGCGCGCCTCACTGGGCGGGGCCGGTATACTTGAGCGCTTCATTCAAGAACAGTTAAACGACAAGGCCCCCTCGCCTTTATGCTGAAGCCATTCATCATCCACCTCGTCGCCTGGTCTGTGCGCCGCGCGGCGTGGGTCATCACACTCGCGCTCGTACTTGCCGTGCTCAGCGGCGCGTACGTCGCGAAGCATTTCAAGATCAACACGGACATCAGCGGCCTCGTCGAAAACAACGCCGAATGGGCCGCGCTCGGCGACGCCAAGGATCGCGCGTTCCCGCAGCGCAGCGGCTCGCTGCTCGTGGTGGTCGAGGCGCAGGCGCCCGAACTCGCGGATGCCGCCGCCGACAAGCTCGCCGGCGCCCTGGGACAGGACACGCGCGAATTCAGCGCCGTTTCGCAGCCTGCGGGCGGCCCGTTCTTCGAACACAACGGCCTGCTGTTCCCGTCGACGCCCACCGTGCTGTCCACCACGGGTCAGCTCGTGCAGGCGCGCCCGCTGATCAATCAACTGGCGAAAGACCCGAGTCTCGCAGGCCTCGCCGGCACGCTCACGACCACGCTGCAACTGCCGCTGACCATCGGCCAGGTGAAGCTGCCGCAGATGGCCGCCTTGCTCGGCAGCGCCGCCGATACCGTCGATCAGGTGCTCGCGGGCAAACCCGCCGCGTTCTCGTGGCGCGCGCTGGTGGACAAGGACGCGGCGACGAAGCCCGCGTTCTCCTTCGTCACCGTGCAGCCAGTGCTGAACTTCGGCGCGCTCAAGGCGGGCGCGAACGCAACGCAGGCGATTCGCGACACTGCCGCCTCGCTGCATCTGGACACCGAATACGGCGCACGCGTGCGCCTGACCGGCGAACAGCCGCTCGCCGACGACGAATTCGCCTCGGTGCAGGACGGCGCCGCGCTCAACGGCGCAATCACCGCCATCGTCGTGCTGCTGATTCTTTGGCTCGCGCTGCGCTCGGGCCGTCTGATCGGCGCGGTGCTGATCACGCTGGTCGTGGGCCTCGCCGTCACGGCGGCGCTGGGTCTGCTGATGATCGGCTCGCTCAACATGCTGTCGGTCGCCTTCATGGTGCTGTTCGTGGGGCTGGGCGTGGACTTCGGCGTGCAGTTCGGCGTGAAGTATCGCGAGGAGCGTTATCAGGACGATCGCCTCGATGTTGCGCTGCTCAAGACCGCGCGCCTGATCGGCGTGCCGCTCACGCTCGCGGCGATCGCCGTGGCGGAAAGTTTCTTTTCGTTCCTGCCGACCGCGTACAAGGGTCTGTCGGAACTCGGCCAGATCGCCGGTGTGGGCATGTTCGTCGCGTATATCGCCAACATGACGCTGCTGCCTGCGCTCATCAGCGTGTTCAAGCCGAAGGGCGAGCGGGCTTCGCCGGGCTTCGCGTTTCTCGCGCCCGTGGATAAATGGCTCGCCGAGCATCGCAAGCCGGTGCTGATCGGCACGCTGATCGTCGTGCTGGGCGCGTCGCCGCTGCTGTATTTCCTGCGCTTCGACTTCAATCCGCTGCATCTGAAGGACCCGCACACGGAGTCGATGGCGACGCTCATCGCACTGAAGAATTCGCCGGTGATTTCGATCAACGATGTCAGCGTGCTCGCGCCTACGCTGGCCGATGCCGACAAGATCGCCGCGAAGCTCGGCAAGCTGCCGGAAGTCGGCCGCGCGACCACGCTCAGCTCGCTGATCCCCGCCGATCAGCAGCAAAAGCTCATGCTGATCGCCAGCGCCTCGCAGCAGCTGATGCCGGCGCTCACGCAGCAGCCGTCGTCGCCGGTGACCGACGCCGTGCGCGTCGATACGCTCAAGCGCGCGGCGAATCAGCTTGCGCTTGCGGCCGGCGATCATCCGGGTCCGGGCGCGGCGCAAGCCCAACATCTGTCGGATGGTCTGATGAAACTCGCGGCCGCCAGCCCCGCCGTGCGCGACAAGGCCGAAACCGCCTTCAGCCAGCCGCTCAAGCTCGCCTTCGCGCAGCTCGAACGCCTGCTGCAGCCGTCCGAAATCACGCGCGAAAACCTGCCGCCCGAGATGGTTCACGACTGGGTATCGTCGGTGACGGGCCAGGCGATCGTCGATGTCGCGCCGCGCGTGCCCGCAGGCGTCGATCCGAACGACGACGTCATGCTCGCGCGCTTCTCGCACGCCGTGAAGGCCGCCGAGCCGAACGCCATCGGCGGGCCGATCTCGATCCTGCATTCGGCCAACGTCATCATTCTTGCGTTCCTGCAGGCGGCCGGCTGGTCGGTACTGCTGATCACGGCGCTGCTGTGGATCACGCTGCGCCATTTCGGCGACGTGCTGCGCACGCTGATTCCTCTGCTGGTATCGGCGCTGGTGACACTCGAGTTGTGCGTTGTGTTCGGTATCCAACTCAATTTCGCCAACATCATCGCGCTTCCCCTGATGCTGGGTGTCGGCGTCGCGTTCAAAATCTATTTCGTGATGGCATGGCGCGCGGGGCAAACCGGCCTCCTGCACTCGAGCCTCACACATGCGGTGCTGTTCTCGGCCGCAACCACGGCCACGGCGTTCGGCAGCCTGTGGCTTTCGCACCATCCGGGCACGTCGAGCATGGGCAAACTGCTCGCGCTGTCCTTGTTATGTACGCTGATCGGCGCCGTGGTGTTCCAACCGGTGCTGATGGGCAAGCCGCGCGTCAAGCGCGCACGATCGCAAATGCAGGGGATCGATCAATGATGAAGAAAAAAGCCGCGCTCACCATGGCGGCAGCGAGCCTGACGCTCCTCGTGACGTCGGGCTGCGCAACCGGTCCTGAGCGCAAGCCGGGTGACCCGTTCGAACCCGCGAACCGGGCGATCTTTACGTTTAACGACGCGCTCGACACCCATATCGCGCAGCCGATCGCGAAGGGTTACCAGAAAGTCACGCCGCAACCGATGCGCCAGGCGATCTCGAACTTCTTCTCGAATCTCGGGGATATCAGCAACTTCGCCAACGACCTGCTGCAACTGAAGATCACCGACGCCACCGAAGACCTCATGCGTCTCGCGATGAACTCGACCTTCGGTCTGGGCGGCCTGATCGACTTCGCCACGCCTGCGGGCCTGCCGAAGCACCATCAGGACTTCGGTCTGACGATGGGCCACTACGGCGTGCCGGCCGGTCCGTATCTGGTGCTGCCGGTGTTCGGGCCGAGCTCGATTCGCGACGGCATCGGCATGGGTGTGGACGTGAAGTTCAACCTGCTCAACTACATCGAGCCTGCCGTGCGCAACCCGATGTATATCGCGCAATTCGTCAGCACGCGCGCGGACCTGCTGGGCGCAACCGACCTGCTGCAGCAGGCGGCGCTCGACAAGTATTCGTTCGTGCGCGACGCGTACCGCCAGCAACGCCAGTCGATGATCAACGGTTCGCAAAGCGCCAACGCGCCGTTGCCGGATTACGGCGATCCGGGCGCCACCGACGATAACGGCGGCGGCGCGGGCAAGTCGAATAACGGTCTGCCGAATTACGACGATCCGGGCGAATCGAAGGGCGATGCTGCAGGCTCGGGAGCGTCGAACAAGAACGGCCTGCCGAACTACGATGATCCGGGCGAGGGCAGTGCGGCTGCACCGGCTGCGGGTGCGAATGCTGCCGCGTCGGCTCCGCTTGCGGCTTCCGCGCCCAAGGCGGCGTCCGGCGCAGTGCCGGCCAAGGCGGCTTCGGCGCCTGCCGCGGCAACGCCCGCGCAACCGGCATCGGCGCCTTGAATTTGATGTGATGCGGCCCGCCTGAATGGCGGGTCGTGCAGATGTGAAAAACCCGGCAAGGTCATCGACCTTGCCGGGTTTTTTTATTCAACGCGAAGCCAGTAAAACGAAGCCGCTCAATGCACCGCTTCGTCTTCGTGCTGCTCCATGCTCTCAGCCTCTTTAGCTGCTGCCAGCATCGTGGCGTCCGCCGACGTATGCACGGTCTGGCGATAACGCTCGTACGCCTCTTCGGCGTAACGAATGCGATCGCGGCCGTGCGGCGCGGGCTTGCCGTCAGCGCCCATGTTCACGAACACCATCTTTTCGATCGTCAGAATGCTCTTGCGCGTGACCTTGTTGCGCACTTCGCAACGCATCGTGATCGAGGTGCGGCCAAAGTCGGTCGCAGTGATGCCCAGTTCGATGATGTCGCCCTGACGCGCCGAACTCACGAAATTGACTTCGGAGATGAGCTTGGTCACCACGCGCTGGTTGTCCAGCTGGCAGATCGCGTAAATGGCCGCTTCTTCGTCGATCCAGCGCAGCAGGCTGCCGCCGAACAAGGTGCCGTTAGGATTCAGGTCTTCAGGCTTGACCCACTTGCGGGTATGAAAATTCATTCTCTGGTACTCCCATGCTTGATCCGTCCCCAGACCTCGAAGGTTCGGACCTAGGGTTAACACTAAGATATTACCAGAGATAGGGGTTTTCCCTAGGATTTCAATATTCCCGCTGCATGGTTTCGCCGATCAGCGCGGAAAAAACGCGCCAGATTCAATCAACACACGCCGGGCAGCCGTCAGCGCCTTGCGCGCCGCGCCGGCATCGGCGGCAATGCGCAGCAAGCCGCCCAATTGCAGCGGATCACGCGCCAGTTCGCGCAGAACCGGCAGCACGGCGGTCGTGCCGTCGTCGCGCAGGCCCGCCATCGCGGCCTTCGGCAGGCTGCGCCAGGCCGGGTCCACCACGGCACGGCACACCACGAACGGCAGACCGCGAGCGGCCGCCGCAGCCGCCGCCAGATGCGATTCCATATCGACGGCCAGCGCGCCGTTCGCCTGATGCAGCGCAGCCTTGTCGGCCGCGCCCGTAAGCGCGGCGGCCACGGACGCTTCCACGCCGCGACGCGTCTGCGCCGCCAGCGGCGAGGCCAGCAAGGCCGCCGCCATGCGCTCGCTCCACGCCTTGTCGCAATCGACGCGGCCAAACGGGCCTTCGATCGCATCCGCGATCACCAGCGTGCCCGGCTCCAGATCCGGCCCGAGGCCGCCCGCCGTGCCGAAGCTGATCACGCCCGCCGCGCCGCGATCGAGCGCCGCCGTCAGCGCGCGTTCGAGCAGATCGGCGCGCGCGGCATAGACCGCCTCGATGCCGTCCTGGCCTTTGCCCGCCGCGATACCCGCTTCGAAAGCCATGCCAGTCACGGCGATCACGGGCAGCGCGCCGCCCGTCTTCAAACTTGCCACCGCCGCCATCACAGACCGACCTTCACGAGCGTCGCGCCTTCGCGCTTGAGGTTGCGATATCGCGCGAGCGCCCACAGCGGGAAGAATTTGCGATAACCGTGATAACGCAGATAGAACACGCGCGGGAAGCCCGTCGCCGTGAAGCGCGTTTCGTCCCACAGGCCGTGCTCGCGCTGCGTCGCCTGCAGCCATTCGATGCCGCGCGCCACCGCCGGGTGATTCACTTCGCCCGCCGCCATCAGGCCGAGCAGCGCCCACGCCGTCTGCGACGCCGTGCTGTCCGCGCGCTCGTAGCCGCGATATTCGAGCTTGTAGCTGGTGCCGTCTTCGCCCCAGCCGCCGTCGTCGTTCTGGATCGCGATCAGCCACTGCGCCGCGCGTTTCATGCGCGCGTCGTGATGCTCGAGGCCCGCCGCGTTCAGCGCGCACAGCGCCGTCCACGTGCCGTAGATGTAGTTCATGCCCCAGCGGCCGTACCAGCTGCCGTCGGACTCCTGCTCGGCGAGGATGTAGTTGAACGCGCGCCGCGCTGGATCACTGGTGGTCAGCGTTTCGCCGAGCTGCGCGAGCATCGACAAGCAACGGCCCGAGACATCGGCGGTCGGCGGATCGAGCAGGGCGCCGTGATCCGAGAACGGGATGTTGTTCAGGTATTCGTGGGTGTTTTCCGGCTCGAACGCGCCCCAGCCGCCGTTGCTGCTCTGCATGCCGACCACCCATTCGCGCGCCCGCGCGATCGGTTCGTCGAAATTGCGGGTCTTGTCGAGTTTGTCGACGCGCTCCATCGCGGCCACCACCACGGCCGTATCGTCGACGTCGGGGTAGTGTGGGTTGGCGTACTGGAACGCCCAGCCGCCGGGACGCACATCCGGGCGGCGCGAGATCCAGTCGCCGCGCACGTCGAGAATCTGCAGCGGCAGCAGCCATTCGAGGCCGCGCCGCGCGGCTTCGTGCGCACGCGCGTCGCCGGTTTCGATCAGCGCATGGGCGGCCAGCGAGGTGTCCCAGATCGGCGAGAGACACGGTTGCACGTAGGCTTCGTCGGCGTGAATCGTGACGAGCTTTTCGACCGACTGGCGCGCGATCGCGCGATGCGGATGATCGGCCGGATAGCCAAGCACGTCGTACATCATCACGGCGTTCGCCATGGCCGGGAAAATCGCGCCCAGGCCGTCTTCGCCGTTCAGGCGTTCGTCGACGAAGGACACGGCGGCGTCGATGGCGCGCTGGCGCAGGTAGTTGGGGAACAGCGGATCGGTCACGCGCAGCACGCCGTCCACGGCGCGGAAAAAGCCGAACCAGCCCGGGCTTTGATGCGGCGCGCGCTCGTTCAGACCGGTGCTGACAGGCGCGCTGTGGAACAGTTCGTCGATCCGCACGCCGCGCGGGTTCTTCGCGACCGGACGCTTCGCGCCCAGCACCAGCAGCGGCACGATCACCGTGCGCGCCCAGTACGAGACCTTCGACAGATGGAACGGGAACCACTTCGGCAGCAGCATGATCTCGACCGGCATCATCGGCACTGCGTACCAGGTAACCACGCCGAACAGCGCCAGCAGGATGCGCGTGAAGACGTTGGCCTTCTCCGCGCCGCCCGCCGCCAGGATCGCTTCGCGCGCGCGCACCATGTGCTCCGCGTCTTCGGCGTCGCCGATCATCTTCAGCGCGAAGTACGCCTTGATGCTGGCGCTCACGTCCATGTCGCCGTCGGTGAAGAGCGGCCAGCCGCCGCCCGGCAGCTGGATGCGGCGCAGGTAGCGCGCGATCTTGCCTTCGAGCTCGAGGTTCGCTTCTTCGCCGAGGTAGTGGACCAGCAGCACGTATTCGGCGGGAATCGTGGCGTCGGCTTCGAGTTCGTAGACCCAGTGGCCGTCGGCGCGCTGGTCGGCGAGGATCGCGTCGGTCGCGCGCGCCACGGCGGCGTCGAGGCCGGCCGCGAGGCCTTCGTCGTGAGCCAGCACGGCGGCGGGCACGGGCGAGCCGGCGGTGGTGCCAACACCGGCGCCAGCACTGGCGCCAATCGGGGCGCCGGTGGCGTCGGGCGCGGGTGCGAAGTCGTCGGCCGGGGCCTGGGAGAGATCGTTCATCGGTACATCCTGGTGTCAAGACAGGAGCAGATCCGCAGCCTTGCGGCCCGAGCGGATTGCGCCTTCGATCGTCGCGGGCAGACCGGTTGCGGTCCAGTCGCCTGCGAGCGTCAAATTGTTCCAGCGGGTGCGCGCCGACGGGCGGCGCAATTCTTCCTGCGGCGTGGCGGCGAACACGGCCTGGGCATCGCTGGCGATCTGCCACGCGGGCACGGGATCGGCAGGCAGCGAGGCGGCAGCCGCCACGTCGGTCCAGACGCGCCGCGCGAGTTCTTCGGGCGCGAGCAGCAGCAGTTCGCCCGCGTCGTGGATCGTGGCGGCAAGGCGCCCCGTCGAGGCGTTGAGCCAGCCCGCCGTGCCGTTGACCAGCACCATCGGCGTGGCAAGGCCAGTTGGCGGCTCGATCGCGAAATGCAGCGTGACGATGGCGGTATGGCGTTGCGGCGTCGGCAAGCCCGGCACGAGCGCGGCGGCCGCGGCGGACGGCACCGCCAGCAGCACGGCTTCATCGGCGCCCAGCAGCACGCGGCCACTGTCGAAATCGAGTGCGGCGACGCGCTGCGACGCGTCGTCGTACACGATCTCCTGAAGCGGCGAATCGAGCCGGATGGCCGCGCCGCCGTGCTGCAACATGCGCAACGCCGGATCGATGAAAGCGCTCGACAGGCCGTGGCGCGCGGTCAGCGGCCGGAACGCCTCGCCGCCGATCGACAGCGCCTCGCTCAGCATCGCGCCCGCCAGTTCCGCGCTGGCTTCGCGCGGCTCGATATTGAGCACGGCGAGATAGAGCGGGCGCAGCAGCCGCTCCCACAACGGTCCGGCGCACTGCATGGTCTGCGCGACACTGCGTCCGGGTTTGGCGAACAGCAGCGGCAGCACCGCGAGGTAATCGATTGTGCGCGTGTCGGGCACGCGCGCGTTGGCGTCGGCGATCCACAGCGGCAGGCGCGAACGCGAGAAACGCACGTTCCAGCGCGAGCGCGCCGCCAGATCCATGAAGGCGAAACCGGGTTCGTCCGGGCCCGCCAGCGCATCGACTGCGCCGATTTCGCGCACGTAGTCGAGCGTTTCGGCGTGACCCGCCAGCACCACGTGATTGCCGCTGTCGAGCGTGGCCGCGAGCGCGCGGTCATAGTACGAACGGCATCGTCCACCTGCCTGGCCCGCCGCTTCGTGCAGCGCGATCTGCACACCACGCCGCTGCAACCGGACCGCCGCCGCGAGGCCTGCCAGCCCCGCGCCGATCACGTGGACGAGCCGGGGCATCAGAAGAGCGCGTAGCGCGCCACGATCCACATCAGCCGTGCGCGCGGCTTGGCGAGCTTCGGACGCGGCAGGTCGAAGCCGCGATCGACGGTGCGTTCGAGCAACACGCGATAGACGCCCGACATGATGCGCGGCGCCTTGACCTGCACGCGCGGCGTGCGGTCCATGATCGCGTCGGCTTCGGCGAAATGCTTGAGCGCGCGCTCCACCAGCGTCGCGCACACGCGCGGCAGCGACGGATCGGCGGCAATCTGGTGCGGGCTCGTGGCCGCGATGCCTTCGCGCGCGAGCAGTTCGCGCGGCAGATAGCAGCGGCGGATATCGGCGTCTTCGTCGATATCGCGCAGGATGTTGGTGAGCTGCAGCGCGCGCCCGAGGTGATGCGAGAGCAGGCGGCCAGGTTCGTCTGCCATCCCGAAAATTCTCACCGACAAACGGCCCGCCGCACTCGCGACGCGGTCGCAGTAGAGGTCGAGCGTGTCTTCATCGGGTGCGCAGATGTCTTCGGCGGCGTCCATGGCCATGCCGTCGATCATCGCGTGGAAATCCTCGCGCTGCAGACCGAAGGTATGGATGTGGCGCGTGAGCGCCGCCAGCGACGCGCGCGGCGTGCCGGCATAGCACGCGTCGATATCGGCGCGCCATTGGTCGAGCCCCGCCGCACGCTCGGCGCGCGGCAGGTCGCTATCCGCGATGTCGTCGACAGCGCGGCAAAAAGCGTAGACCTGATACATGGCGTCGCGCTGCGCCGGCGGCAAAATGCGCATCGCGAGATAAAACGAACTGCCCGACGAAGCGGCGGCAGCATCGGTCTGCTGTGTATCGTCCACGACGAGGTTGGAAACGGCCAAGACGAACTCCGCTGGGGGGCGCCCTCGACGGGGCGTTTCAGATATTCGGGCCCGCGAGTCGCGGGTCGCCCGCGCGCGCGGACACGCGCGAGGCACCGGCCTTGTCGGAACACCGTTCAGGGTGCGAGGCCGGAAACGGCCAAAAGTATATCAACCTTTGCCTGCTGCCGCAGTCAGGGGGCGGTTGGGGCAAGCAAAGGGAATCGGGGCGCGGTGGATTCGCGCCGCCTTCGGAGGATTTGCCCAGCGGCTTAATCGCGCATTGCACGCGATTTTTAACCGAACTTCGCTCAATTTCCCCGATAATTTCGCCGACGCCGCTGATACTCGGGGAACGCGCGCCGGAACTCTTCGTCCTGCTCGAGGAGCTAATTGAGCTCGTGCAGCAGCACCACCGAGCGGTTGCGGCCCTGGCGCTTGGCGCTGTAAAGCGCGGCGTCCGCCTCGTTGATCATGACCTCGTAGTCGTTCGAGCCCGGTCGCGCCGACGCCGCGCCCACGCTGGCCGTCACGGCCACGACGTCGCCCTGCACATCCACAGGCGTATCGCCGATCGTATGACGGATCTTTTCGGCCACGTGCATTGCGTCGTCGAGCGGCGTGCACGGCAGCAGCAGCGCGAATTCCTCGCCGCCGAAGCGCCCGAAAATGTCTTCCTTGCGCACCACGCCGGCCACGCGCTGCGCCATCGTGCGCAGCACCGTGTCGCCGGCGACGTGGCCGAATTCGTCGTTGATCTTCTTGAAGTGGTCCAGATCGAACAGCAGCACGGACATCTCGCCGCCATAACGCTGCCAGCGCGAGAACTCCTCGGCCAGACGCGTTTCGAAATAGCGCCGGTTGCCGATGCCCGTGAGGCCGTCGCGATCGGCGTATTCGCGCAGTTTGGTGACCGCTTCCTCACGCTCGCGCTGCATCACACTCACGTGCGTGACATCGGTGATCGTCACGCATACGGCGATCACTTCGCGATCGCGCATCAGCGGCATGAAGGTGCAGTCCTGCTGCATGTAGTCGACGCCGCCCGTGATGGGCCGGTCGTGATCGAAGCGGAACAGGTAAGGGCGTTGTTCCCACGAGCTGAACGCGAAGCTGCCCAGCTGGAACACGCTTTCGACCTTGCGCGCGAGCCAGGCGCGCGGCAGTTCGGGAAAACGTTCGAAGACCGGACGGCCGATCACGTCTTCGGCGGCCACGCCGCTGTGGTCCTGCATGAAGCGATTCCACATCAGCACGTTCATCTCGCGGTCGAGGACGAAGATGCCGAAACCAACACGCTCCGCGACGAGGTCGGAGAGCGAGGGCGATGAAACAGGGGTAGTCATAGGCTATGGAGCATGGCGTCGATGGCGCGGCTCACATGATAAATCGACTCCTCGGCCATCAGCATGACGAGATGCGCGCGGAAGCGCTGGTCTTCCAGCGCGAAATTGACTTCGACGAGCAGCGCCAGATCCCAGGCCAGCAGGCCGGGCTGGAACACCTCGTCGAGCGTGACGGCCTCGCCCAGCAGGCCAGGCTGCGAGAACACCGGCAAGCGCCCGAGCTGGTCGAGCATCGACGATACGCACGCGCCGGTCAGCACGTTCGCCACGTCGAAAATCAGTTCCTGTTCAGTGAGCGCATCCCACGCCGATTCCGCGAACGGGCCGCCGACCAGCGCACCCAGTTCGCCGATCTCGCCGCTGCGGCAGATCACCAGCGCCTCGCCCTTGATCTCGGAGCGAAAGCCCTGTCGCACCGCGGTGACCGGGCCATCGATGCCGGTCATTTCGCGCAGCGCCTGCGCCGCCTCGCGCACCGCCACCACGCGCACGCGCGGCACCGACAGTTCGATGAACGCATTGAGCAGGCCCGACAGGCGCGTAGCCGCCTGACCCATGCCGAGATTGGCGATTTCCTGCAGGGCGTCGCGCTGCAGTTCCGTGAACACTCGATCAGGCATACAACCCGTACTCCTTCAGGATGGGTAGCAGCGCTTCCTGGGTGACCGGCTTCGGCACGAACGCCATCGCACCGAGCGCCAGTGCGCGCTCCTGGGCGCGCGGCTGGACATCGGCGGAAACGACGATCACGAAGGTATTCAGGTCCTCATGCTGGAGCGCTTCGAGAACCTGGAAGCCCGTCATATCGGGCATCGTGAGGTCGAGAAACATGACCGGTGCACGCCCGGCGCGATAATGCGCCAGCGCTTCTCGTCCGTTCGACGCGTAGGAAATCTCGACGTCCCAGTCCTCGGGAAGCGCCTTCGTGAGCACCTTGCGGGCTAGCAGCGAATCGTCGGCGATCACGATGGGCAAGGACATGGATAGGCAGGCTGAGAGTGCGTTGGACGGAATGCGTTAAGACGTATTGACGGCGGCGCGCGCAAAAACTTTAGCGGTGCGCGCATTTTATGCGTAAAGCATGGAATTGCCGGCTTACGCCAACTTACTTTCAGCCGCCATGCGGCAGCGTTCTGGGCGATTCGGCCGGGCGTCGGGACAAGTCGAAGAAGCAGCAGAGGCCTGCGTGCGCGTATCGGTGTAACGCGGCACGGATGGCAGCAGCGGCGAACCTCGCCAGCCTGACAGTAGCAACCCCGTTTCTCACCGCGTCCTTTCGGCTTACGCATCGAAAACACCAAAACGGCGCGGTAAACAATTCACCCATTTTCGGGTGTCTTATTCATCGTGTCCGCGATTCTCGAAGCAAACGGAAACAAATGCAACTCGCCGATAAATGATCGACGAATGAAAATGACTTATTTTTCGCGATTTAGGGAAAATAATTGATCGATCCCTTAAATAAAGTCCGATGATTATCCTTTTGTGTACGTTTGCGCTCGATGGATTTTCGCGCAATCGCCTGTTCTGACAGAAAAATCGCCTTACTTTGCGAGCAAGGTGCAACCTGGGCGCAACGCGATTCGATTCGCATCGCTCATTGCTCAAATTACGCATGAATCGGGTGAATTTTTCTTCCAGCGGGCATTTATCGATGAGGCCCCGAACGCGGCGGCGCGAGCCGGGTCGTTTATCATGTCATCTGCGATCTCAAAAAGCTCCGCCGCCGCTTCCAGCCCTTTCCGTACGATGATTTCCGACCGGCCACCCGGGCCAGACGACCGTTCGCTGCTGCCGTCGCGCACCGACGAAGCGCCGTTTCCGGCGGCGCCCAGCCACGACTTCACGGTCCGCCGCCGCACCTTGATCGCGCTCCTGCTCGCCGCGATCGTGCTGCCCTGCGTCTACGTGGCCGCGATGGCCTACAGCGACCTGCGCACCCGCGAAGCCGACGCCACCGACACCACGCTGCGCACCGTGCGCGTGGCCGAGGAGCACGCGCTGAAAGTCTTCGACATGAACGACGCGCTCGACGCGCGCATCGTCGATGGCGTGGAGGAACTGGACGACGAGGGCATTCGCGCGAACGAAGCGCAGATCCACGAAAAACTCGACGCGATCGGCGGCGGTTATCCGCAAGTGGCCGCCGTGTCGATCTTTGGGCGCAACGGCAATCTGCTCGCGAGCAGCCGTTACTCGCCGCCGCCGCCCGTCTCGATCGCCACGCGCGACGATTTCGTCGGCATTCGCGCCGGACGCGTGGTCGATCACGTTTCGCGCGTGATGGTGGGGCAGGTGAGCGGCGAGACCGTATTCAACACCGGCATCGCGCGACGCGACGCGGCGGGGCAATTCGCCGGCCTCGTGTCGGTGGCGCTGCGTCCGCGCTACTTCAACAAGTTCTACAGCGAACTGCTCGGCGACGATTCGCCGATGGCGCTCGGGCTCGTGCGCAGCGATGGCGCGATCCTCGCGTTCGAGCCGCCGCCGCGCGCGACGCTGAACTCGCCGACAGCGGCTTCCGCGCCTGTAGCAGCATCCGGCGCGCGCCCGACGATTCCCGATACGGTCACGCCCGGCACGCCGTTCGCCGCCGCGCTCGCGCTCGGCAAGGACTCGGGCGTCGTGCGCATGCATTCGCAACTGCTCGGCGGCAATGCCATCGTGGCGTTCCGGCGCGTGGGCGCGTATCCCGTTTATGTGACCTGCGCGTATCGCTCGGCGGCGGTCTGGGCCGGGTGGTATCGGCATCTGAGCGTGTTGCTGATTTCGATGTTCACGCCGTCGATTGCGCTGTGGTGCGTGATCTGGCTGTCGCTGCGCCGCCTCGCCGCCGAAGAGGAAGCCTGGGAGCGCTGGCAGGCCGAAGCGTCGATGCGTCGCTCGATCGAATCGGCTTACCGGCAGTCGCGCAAGATGGAAGCGCTCGGCAACCTGGTCGGCAGCGTCGCGCACGATTTCAACAATCTGCTGATGATCGTGTCGGCCAATGTGCAGATCGCGCGCCGGCGCGGCGCGGCGGGTCTGGAGCGCGAATTGTCGGCGGTCGAGCGCGCGCTCAAAAGTGGGCAATCACTGACGCGCCAGTTGCTGGGCGTCGCGCGCAAGCAGCCGCTGCGCAACGAGACGATTCACGTGGGCCGCTGGCTGCCCGCCAGCCGCGAATTGCTGCGCGCGTCGCTGGGCGCGAAGGTTTCGCTCGTCGTCGATGTCGATGAGGACGTGTGGCCGGTGCTGGTCGACGTCGCCGAATTCGAACTCGCGCTGATCAATCTCGCCGTCAACGCGCGCGACGCGATGCCCAACGGCGGGCGCTTCACCGTGCACGCGCGCAATATGGCGTTCCGGCCGGGCGAGGGCTTTCCGCTCGACGGCGACTTCGTGCATGTGTCGCTCGAAGATACCGGCGTGGGCATGTCGCACGATGTGCTTGCGCGCGCCTTCGAACCGCTCTATACGACCAAGCCAAAGGGCATGGGCACGGGTCTCGGTCTGCCGCAGGTGTTCGCGTTCTGCGAGCGTTCGGGCGGCCTTGCCGCCATCGACAGCGCGATTGGCGCGGGCACTTCGGTTCACTTGTATCTGCCGCGCGCCGCAGCCGCGCCCGCGGTCAAGCGCGAGCCCGAAGTGCGCGAGGACAGCGCGAATCCGCCACAAGGCCTGCGCGTGCTGCTCGTCGAAGACAACGACGAAGTCGCAGCAGGCACCGAGGCGCTTTTGCAGATGATGGGCCATCACGTCACCTGCGCGGTCGACGCGGCCAGCGCGCTCACGCTCGTCGATGCGGCGCGCGCTGCCCGCGCGTCCCATGCGGACAATCTCGAAGAAAACGACGCGCCGCGTTTCGATCTGGTGTTATCGGATATTCACATGCCGGGCGAAATGAACGGCATCGATCTCGCCGAAGCCTTGCAGTCGCGCGAGCCGACGCTGCCCGTGATTCTCGTGACCGGCTACGCGGAAGAACTCGAACGCGCGCGTCATGTGGATGTGCGCGTGCTGTCCAAGCCATTCGATATCGCATTGCTCGAGAAGATGCTCGAAGCGATCCAGCGCGAGCGCCAGACGCGCGCGCGGCGGGAGCGGGATGCGACGCTCTGAATCGACACGCTGAATCGACGCTCTGAATCGAAATAGCGCGCGGATCGTGCGGCTGGCTTCTATAGTCTGAATTGCGGATCATCCGTGGCATGCGGCTTGCGACATCGCCCGGATGTGCAAACGATCCCGCCGGCGCGCCTGCCTGCACGTGCTGCACGCAACGCGTGCGCGAGCCGGACTTGCCACCATCGCCCAGTGACGACGAGGAGTGAGCCATGAGACAAACCGTGACCGGTCTGTTCAAGACCTACGATGCCGCGCAGCATGCGCAGGAAGCGCTGCTCCAGCGCGGATTTCCGGCAAGCGATATCGAGTTGCCCGTGCACGAGGCCGGCGTGCTGGCTGGCATCGAGCGGCTGGTGTCGAGCTTCTTCTCCACAACCGGCGACGTGCGCGCCAACGCCGGCGCCGTGCCCGAACCCGCGCCGCACGCGCCAGCGCCGGCGGCAACGGCCACGCCGGACGGCAACGTGCTGCTCGGCGTGCGCGTGAGCGACGAAGCGCACGCCGATCTCGCACGCGAAACGCTGCGCGACGAACAGGCGCTCGAAGTGGCGATTCGCGGCGGAAACTGGACGTGGGCATCGGCGGATGCCGATCCGGTCATGCGCGAGCATTCGGCGCTCGATGAACTCGGGCTCGCCGGTATCGCCGACGCCATGCGTCGACGCGCAACGCCCGCTGAAGCCACCGAGCCGATTCCGCCCACCGCAGCGAGCCCCGAGCACATGGCCGCAGACGCGCGCACGGTGAACGATGCCGAAGCCACGGTTCTCACCGCAGCAAGCGCACCCGGTGCGGGCGCGGTGATGGGCACGTCGGCGGCCGCGCACAATCCGCATGAAACGCGCGCGCGCGTCGATGTGCCTGGCGCGCCGCAGGCCACCCAGACATCGGCCGCCGCCGCGCCGCGTATCCCCGACGAATTCATCGAATACGAAGAGGATTCGCACGATCACCGCGCGTCAGATGCGCCCGATCAGCCGGTGAAGGGTATCGGTCCTACGCTGCATTAAGCAGGGGATTGAGACGGCGATGGCGCAGGCTCGTGCGCCATCGCGTTCTTCGACTCTGGAAAAAACGCTCAGCGTCCAAGCTGACGCTTCACCCACTCCACGTAGCGATCGACGAAGGTCTGCAGAAACTTGCGCGTATCGTCGTTCACGATCTCGCCTTTCTCGTTGATGCGGCTGACGTCGTGCTTGACGAACATCTCGGGCTGACCGAGCGTCGCGACATCGAGATACGCCAGCACGTTGCGCAGGTGCGCCTGCGAGAGGGCAGTGCCGATCGCGCCCGGCGAGGTGCCGAGCACCGCACCCGGTTTGCCGCTCCACGAATTTTTGCCCCACGGCCGCGATCCCCAGTCGATCGCGTTCTTCAACACGCCCGGAATCGAGCGGTTGTATTCGGGCGTCACGAAGAGCAGCGCATCGGCGGCTTCGATTTTCTGCTTGAACTGACGCGCGACTTCGGGGAAATCGGCGTCGTAATCCTGGCTGTAAAGCGGCAATCCACCGATGTCGAGAAACTCGAATGAAAAGTCGGCGGGTGCCAGCGTCGTCACGGCATGCGCGAGCTGACGGTTGAATGATTCCTTGCGCAGACTGCCGACCACGACCGCGATTTGATAGGCCATCTCAGTGTCCTCCTCGGAGTTCTCGAGAGCGCGCGCGAAGCGCATTGCAGAGAACCCACATCATAGGCGCGTGCGGCGTGGCGGGTATGTCAGGGTGTCCGGCGCTGGAATGCGGAGAAGAGGGGATGTGGACAAGTGCGAAGGCGGCGGATTTATCCACAGATTTTGTCGATAACCTTGTGCACAACTTTGCGCAAAGGCCGGTGCCATCGGCAATGTGTCGGGTTCCGGTCGGCGGAGTAGGGCGCCTGAGTTTTGAGCACATCTGTCGCAGCGCGCCGGAATGCGCTGCGACAGACGCGGTAGGGCGGGGCGCTAGCTGAGCAGGCTCCAGAGCAGCAGCGTGAGCACCAGACCGACGACCGAAACGATGGTCTGCAAAATCGACCAGACGAAGACCGTCTGTTTCAGCTTCAGGCCAAAGTACTCGCGCACCATCCAGAAGCCCGCATCGTTGACGTGGCAGAAGAACACCGAGCCCGCGCCGATGGCGAGCGCCATCAGCGAATTGTGCGTGGCGCTCAGGCCGGTGACGACCGGCGCGACGATGCCAGCGGTGGCGGTGGTGGCGACCGTGGCGGAACCCGTCGCCTGACGCAGCGCGACGGCAATCAGCCACGCAAGCAGCAGCAGCGGCAGATGCGCACCGACGGCGATCTTGCTGATCGTCGTGCTGATGCCGGCGAGCACCAGCGTC
Source organism: Paraburkholderia sp. J69-1 (assembly GCF_905220255.1). Lineage (NCBI taxonomy): Bacteria > Pseudomonadati > Pseudomonadota > Betaproteobacteria > Burkholderiales > Burkholderiaceae > Paraburkholderia > Paraburkholderia sp. J69-1. Next base: position 384,130 of record NZ_CAJMZG010000007.1, read on the forward strand.
TGCTTGAGACCGCCGCCCGCGCCGATGGTCAGCAGCAGACCCGCGATCGGCGGCAGGCTCTTGCGCAGGATATTGCCGACACGTTCACGCGCCATGCCGCGCGACCAGCCAAGCGCAACGATCGCAAACAGAACGGTGAGCCCGAGCGCGATCAAAGGCTCACCTAAGAAGTTGAGCACGGTGAAGCTGAGCGTATCGGGCTGCAGCGCGAGTTTCGCGACCGTGCGGCAAAGCATCAGTACGGCGGGCAGAAGAATGGTCAGCAGCGCAACGCCGAAGCTCGGCGCCGCCAGTTGCGGATCATGACTCGTAAACAATTTGCCGAGATCTTCGGGTTCCGCCACCTGCATGCGACGCGAAAGCCACGATCCATAGAGCGGGCCCGCGAGGATCACCGCTGGAATCGCCACGATGATGCCGAAGCCAAGCGTAATGCCCAGATCCGCATGCAAGGCGCTGACGGCAATCAGCGGGCCCGGGTGCGGCGGCAGCAGCGCATGCAGCGTGGTCATGCCCGCGAGCGCCGGAATGGCGATGCGCAGGATCGGCTGCTGGGAACGGCGCGCCATGACGAAAATGATCGGCACCATCATCACGAGGCCGACTTCGAAAAAGAGCGGCAAGCCGATGATGACCGCGACGAGCGACATCATCCACGGCAGCGTGCGAGGCGTCGAATGATCGAGCAAGGTGGACACGAGGCGGTCGGCCGCGCCCGATTCCGCCATCAGCGCACCCAGCATGGCGCCGAGCGCGATGATGATGCCGACATCGCCGAGCAGCGCACCCGCGCCTTTGCTGAATGCACTCGCGACGCCTTCGAGCGGCACGCCAGCGGCGAAGCCCGCCGCGAACGTGCCGACGAGGATCGAGAGGAACGGCGCGAGCTTGAGCGCGCTAATCAGGATGACGATCAGCACAAGGCCGAGCGCACAGGAGAGGATCAGGCGTGTGTCGTGGAACGACCACGCGGGTAAGTTAGCAAGGGACTCCACGGGATTCTCGATGATCGGTGTCACTGCGGTTGGGAAGAGGCCGTGTCGGGTGTGAAGCGGCCTTCGGGGTGTTCGTGAGGCTTGGCGACTGCGCGCCCAGGTCAGGCAAACAAGGCGGCGACGTTTTCCGGCGGACGGCCAATCGCGGCACGGCCATTACGCACGACGATCGGACGTTGCAGCAGGATCGGGTGCTGGGCGATGGCTGCGTAGCGCTGGTCGTCGGTGACGCTGTCCGCGCCCAGGCCGAGTTCTTCATATGCCGTTTCGTTCGTGCGCATCATGTCGCGCAGATCGCCACCGAGGAGCGCGTGGAGCGCCTTCAGTTGATCGACCGTGAGCGGCGTCTTCAGGTACTCGATGATTTCGACGGGCTCGCCAGCGGCGTGGGTGCCGGCGACCAGTTCGCAGGTCGCACGCGATTTCGAGCAACGGGGGTTGTGGTAGATCGTGATCATGGTTGGGTAGCAGGAAAGCGCAGGAGGGTGAGGTGGGGCGACACGTATTGCGGACTGGCCCGCGTTTGACTTTGGCTCACGGCCTGTCTCCATGTGTGGTCGTTTGAGTCGGCACTGATTTTACCGGCGGGTCGAGATGAGAGCACGCCATGCCGCGAAGACCATACGGGTAGGGCGCTTTATGCGCATAAAGAATCGCACTGGCGACATCGGCAAGAGGGGAGTGGAAGTGCGGGCGATTCGTCGAACGCATCACATCGCCGCACGGCTTTATGCGCATAAAGCCGTGCTGGTCTATCGCCTCAGAGTGCATGCGCGGTTGATGCCATCAAAGGCACGCCGGAATCCGGGCAAATAGCGCGCGGACTTTATGCGCATAAACCTTCGGAACCACGCGAGCGGAAAGCATCGGCGGCGGTCGACATCGGTCATGAAAAACGTGACTACGCTCGACAGCCTCCAAGAGCATCGCCACCGCCATCGGCTTTATGCGCATAAAGCCTGACTGCGTGACGCAATCCGCCGTGAGGCGCAGTCGCTCCATTCGCGACGTACGACGACGCTCGCACCGCACATCGACGCGCACTCGCCGCGGCCTTCGACCTTTATGCGCATAAACCTCAGCCGAACGGCCAACGTTGCAGCTTCATACGACGAAAAACAAGTTCCTGCCGTTGAATCACAACTTAATCCAGGTAAAATCCAAAACAATTAGCAAAAGGAGAAAATCAATTGGCAGCAGAGATAATCGCAGTCACGCAGCAGAAGGGCGGGGTCGGCAAGAGCACGATCGCGATGCATCTCGGCGCAGCATTTCATGAACGGGGAAAGCGTGTACTCGTGGTCGATGCCGACGGCCAGAACACGTTGGTTCACTGGGCAAGCGCTTCCGCTGACGGCGACGTCGGCATTCCTTTCCCGGTGGTCAATCTCTCCGAAGCCGGTGGCCAGATCCACCGCGAGATCAAGAAGTTCATTGGCGACTACGACATCATCGTTGTCGATTGCCCGCCGTCGATCACCGAGAAAGTGTCGGGCGTGGTGCTGCTCGCGGCATCGATTGCCGTCATCCCCACATCGTCATCGCCAGCTGATTACTGGTCGAGCGTCGGCCTCGTGAAGCTGGTGCAGCAAGCGCAGGTCATGAACGAAGATCTCAAGGCCGTGTTCCTGCTGAACAAGACCGAAGAGAAACGCATGCTCACGCGTGAACTCAAGCGTGCGCTGGAAGAACTCGGTTTTCCTTTGCTCAAGACGCAGATCCCCACCCGCGAAGCGTACAAGCAGGCCATGGCCCTCGGCCAGACGGTCCTGCAGATGAACGATCGCGGTGCGCGGCTCGCCGCGGTCGAAGTTCGCGCCTGCGCGGACGAGATCGCGGAGATGCTCTCCTGACTTTATGCGCATAAAGGAACCTGAATGAAGTCCTCACAATTTGCCAAGGGTTTCCAGGCCCGGCCTGATACGACGAGCAGCGAGAAGCGCACCGCGCTTGACCGGCTCAACGCCATCGATGGCCTCGTCCAGGACAAGCCCAAGACGCGCGAAGTCGTCGGTCGTGCCAGCCAGCCGGAACCGGCCGTGGAAGCCCAGGAAGAAGTGCTCGCCACCGGCGAGCACGAGTCGGCCGAATACCGTGCGTGGCGCGTCGACCAGGGTTACCGCCCCGGCCAGATCATCGAACTGCCGCTGAAGGCAATCAAGCCGAGCCCGTTCAATCCGCGCCACTTCTATCTGAAGACGTCGATTGCCGAACTGGCGGTCAATCTTGCGAAGCAGGGGCAGCAGCAGGCGATCCACGTGATCCCCGATTACGCCGCTCCGGGCAGCTACTTCGTGAGCGACGGCGGGCGACGCGTGCGTGCGCTCAAGGAAGCCAACAAGGAAGTCGTCAAGGCGATCGTCGTCGATCTGCCGATCGGGCTGGAGAGCTACAAGCTCGGCTACGACCTCAACGTGCAGCGCGATTCGCAGACGGTGTTCGACAACGCCGTCGTCTGGAAGCGTTTTATCGACGACAAGCATTTCCAGAGCCAGCGCGAACTGGCTGATCATCTCGGCCTCGACGAATCGACCGTGGCGGTTGCGCTGTCGATCGGCAAACTGCCTGAAGCGGTGATGCACGAAATGGTCGCGCGCCCAGACCGCTTCGGTTCGAACATGGCGTACCAGGTTGGCCGCTATCACGGCGCGCGCGGCACGGACGCCACGCTGCGGCTGATCAACCGGATTCTCGCCGACGACCTCAGCACGCGTCAGGTCGCCGATATCGTCAAGGGTCGTGCGACGCCTCAGGAGAGCCCCAAGCCTGCCGGTCGCCAGCGTTACGCGCAGCGTATGGAGATCAAGCTCGACGGCGTGGCCGTGGGCGATCTGAAGTCGTATGGCGATGACCGGCTGGAACTGCGTCTGAAGGGTCTGACGAAGGACCGGCGCGATGCCATCCTTCACCAGATCGAAGAGATGCTCAAGACGAAGTAAACCGGGTCGGCAAAGAAAAAGCGGTCTTCACGTGGATGCGTGAAGACCGCTTTTTTATTGAGTCGAAGAGCGAATGCGCGGCGGCTGGGCAGGCCGCGACGGCCACACCGTCAGGCTGCGCGCGACTGGCTCAGCGTGAAAGCGAGCAGATCGCCGTCGGTCGGTTCGCCCCAGGTTTTGCGGGCCAGCCAGTCGAAGAAAGCCGTCTCGCCGAGTTTCGAGTCGAGACCGCGACGGCGCCAGTCGTCACGCAGATGCGAACCGAGGCCCGGCAGTTCGTCGTTCTCGAACGACGTGCGCGCGATCTCGCGCTCGAGATCGCCCTGTTCGTCGTAGAGCGAACGCGCTTCCTTGCGACGGTACGCGGCGTACTCGTCCATCAGACGCGCCTTGGGATCGTCCGCGGTCACGGCGCCGGCGATCGCACGGCCCGCCGCGGCCACACCCGCCGCATCTTCGACCGGCGGCGCGTAGCCCTTCTTCAAGGCGTCCTTGAACAGCGCCGCGGCGCTGCGCACCGGTGGCAGGCTGGTGCTGCGCATACGCTGCTCGGTGAGCTGCAGCGCAGCGCGGATGCGATTCTCCTCGCTATCGGCGTAGAGCGACTGCGCTTCCTTGAGCGGAATGCCGATCTTCACCATCCGGTCGACCAGCGTGCTGTCGAACACGTTCGGGTGTTCGTCGAGCGCCAGCATCGGCTGTTTGCGCTCGGTGACGCGAAACTGGATCTCGGCCACGCGGCGACCTTCGCGATGCTCGATGAGCTCGACGAAAATGTTGGTGACCGCGTTCACTTCAGCGATGGCCGGGCGCAGATAGTCGCGCTTGAAATACTTGTATTCGCGCTTGGCTTCGTCGCCGGCTTCGGTGTCCGGCGTGCCGGAGAGAATCGGCCGCCACCATTCCCACGTCTCGCGCATCGTCAGATGACTCGGGTTCGTGAGATAGCGGACACAGATTTCGTAGAGCGCGAGGCCAGCGCTGCTGCGCAGCTGGCTCTGGAACTGCAGGCTCAGACGGGCATACTGGACCGGGTCCAGCAGCTTCTTTTTGATCTTGGGCGCAAACGAAAATTCGACCCAGACGCGGCGCGTGGTGGGGTCTTCGAGAATTTCGGCATCCGCGATCAGCGTGGAGATACCCCACTTGCGGCCCGGCTTCTGGCTCGAGGTGCCCTGGCTCCACTCGACCTGCACCGACACCATGCGGCGCAGATGCTCCTTCACGAGCGCGGTGTCGTTCGAATCGAAGGCGGAGTTCGCCACGATGTCGGAGAGCAGCGCACGATAGGTGTCGCCAGCCTCGTCGGCCTGCTGCGCGACGGCGAGCAGGACGTTGAAGAGCTTGCGGGTGAGCAGCGTGATCTTGCCGCTTTTCGGCTGAATGGCGATCGCCTCAACGGCCTTACGCAGTTCAGCCGAGCTGGGGCTCACCACATCGGTTTTTTTTACGCGCTTCGTGGCCATGCGTCGGGTCAAGGTGAGATTTCGCGAAAGGATACCGTCTGTGGTGAAACGCGTCTATAGGGTGAGTCTCACCATTGCCGGTGATGCGGCTCCGCGCACGACGACTCACCACGAAGCCATCCCGGAAAGGCTCACCTTTGCGAAATCCGCCTGGCAGCGGGCCTTCCGGCCAGTATTGGGTTGCGGCACATGACGTTGAAGTGGCTTGATTCCAGATGGTGTCCTTCGCCTCCCGATAAAGCTCACCTTAAATTTTCCTGGCGTCGATGCAACGGTCGAGCATGGTGCGCATGGTCAACGACGAGGCGCCTGATGGCGGAATTAACCTCATCCTGGGCGTCCTGGCGCGTCGAGAAGCGCGCGAATTGGCTCGATCGGCCCGCCTGGGGCGCAATGGGAGCACGTTGAGCCGCGTTTCGCCTCCCAGCACTCCCGAAAATGCTCACCTTTTAGGTTCTCCCGATCTCATCGGCACGGGCTTCCAGGTCCCGTCAGGTGGATTAATGGAGAGAAAATGGTCCCCGGAAAAGCTCACCTTTCAGCATTTGCGGCACGTATTCGAAAGTCCTGCTTCTGCTCCTGAAAATGCTCACCTTTTGGACGCAGCCAGGAAAAAGCTAATGAATTCTGAGGGTTATCCACAAGCCCAGTCAGCGCATCTGCAGCTCACGATCTCCCGTGAAAGCTCACCTTGAAGCCTCCTATCCGCGTAAACGCGCCCAAAAAAGCCACCGAATTGGGTCCCGAAAATACTCACCATTTGCGATCTGGTCGGCAGGAGAGAAAAAACGACAGCCGTTATTTTTCAAGCTTTTGCCGTTAGTGAACACCAACTAGCCCCTGAAAAGCCTCACCTTTGGGCAAAAAACGGCGGTGATCGGCTCCCGAAAAGCCTCACTTTGCGCTTTTCTTCACCCGTAAACGATCAATTCAGTCCTGCTGGCCCGATCTCCCGTAATGCCTCACCTCAAGGCCCGAATCGCAAAACCGGGCGTCGGCAAAGTCATCGCACACCAGCTTGAGCTGCCACTCTTGCGCTCCCGTAAAAGCTCACTTGACGCCCCCAAACCGCTGAATTCGGTCAAAATCGACCCCTGGCTCCCGAAAAGCATCACCTTCGAACGGCGTTTTTTCCCGATCTCTCTCACCGAAGCGTTTTTAGCGTCCCGATTGGCGTCAAAAAGCGTGCGGATCAGGGGCCCTGAATCCGCTCACCGTTGCATTTCGCGTAACAGCGCACTGGCTATCGGCGTATACGGGGTTCAAGCCGTTCGGCCTCCCGTAATCGCTCACCCTTGCATTACAGTCAAGAATAGGGCTGTCCCCGAACCCGCTCACTTTCCTTCCCGCAGGCTCTCACCGGCTTCCCCGAAGCCAATCACCCGAGCATCCTGCATCGCCTCACCAAGTATCCCGTAAAGCTTCACCCAATCCCGCTGTAAACGCCACCAGGTAAGGCTTTGCCGTGGCGTTAACGTTTTTAACGGGTATCAATGGTGTTTACTTTTATTACTCTCTAGCCTTTCTACCCCGCGAGCCTCCTGAGATATCCACATCCTCTCCCCTTGGAACCGCTCGTGACAACGCCAATACTTCCGTGGAACATTGTCTATAAAGTGATCGCCAGTAGAAAGCCATACGTTTACAATGGCTTATGAAACAAACCTCACTTTGTTTCACGAAAAATCGGCATCAGACGTGACAAAAGACGTGATTCACAGCGGTAAACACACTGGAATCGAAGACGTCACGACACTCGCTCGGGAAATCGTATCGAACAATACGTAATTTGTTATTATTCGATCCACACCCTCTTGCCGAGATGACCATGATCCGAGACGAAGAACGTCTGGCCCTTCGCGAAGAACTCGAAACCTTGCGCAAAGACGGCGCACGACGGCAGGAGCTATCGCTTCATGCCTGCAAACGGTTGTTCTTCGACTTCGGCATTCGACCCTCAATGGCGACGGTCCGGGATCTGACCCAGACCGGCAGCGCCAGCGACATTCCTAAAGACATCGACCTGTTCTGGCAGCGCATTCGCGCCGCCTCGAAAGTGCGCGTCGGTAGTGGCGCAATTCCGCCTGCGCTGGAAGAACGCGCCGGCGAACTGCTGGGCGCACTGTTCGAGGAAGCCCGCGTGCTGGCGCGGCAAACGCTCGAATCCGAGCGGGAAGCCATCGAAACCGACCGCCAGGGTGCCGAACAGGCGATGCGCGACGCTGAAGCACGACGGCTCGCCGCCGATGAAATGCTCCAGCGCAGCGAGACCCGCACGGAAACCGCCTGGGCGCGCGTGCGTGAACTCGAGAATCAGCTGGCCGCGTCGTCGGCGCGTGGCGCATCGCATCAGGACAGTCTTCTGGCCACCGTGCGGCGACTGGAAGCCGAAAACGAAGCGCTGCAAAAACGCATCGACACCGAACAGACCACCAACGCGGGCTTGCGCGATCGTATCGATGGTCTGCATGAAGACATGCGCCGCAGCACCGAGCACTACGCCCAGCAGATCAAGGATGCGCTGGCCGAAGCCGAGCGGCGCGTGAAGCCGATGCTGGTGGAGCTCGATTCGCTGCGCACGATGTCGTCGACGTGGCAGGCCGCGCAGCGCGACGCGAGCCGGAAGGAATTCGATTTCATCCAGCAACTGGCGAGCGCCAAGGCGCGTGCCGATCGGCTCGACGCGGTGTTGCGCGAGCGTTCCGACGAAGTGGACAGCCTGACGAGTCAGGTAACGGCGCTGCGTTCGCAGCAGGGAATCGACGGTTCGGTGGCCGGCGTGCTGTGTACGCTCGCGCAATCAGGCCGGCTCACGGAGCCGGAACTGGCGCAACTGGGCACGCTGGTCGATGGTCATGTGGGCTTGCCTCAGCAATGCCCGAATTGCGAGGAAGGCGAGCCGGAACTGTCGCAGGTCGATGGACGCTTCGAGCTGTCGTGTCCCGAGTGCGAGTACACGTCGGGAACGGGGACGTCGCGATTGGAGGCCGTCGCGCGATTTGCCGCAGGCAGAAAGACGTCCGCCGTGCGTTGAGGTGAGTGTTTACGGGAATAAAAAAGCCTCATCGACGTGAGGCTTTGCGGGAGCGGATAGGTGTCGGATGCCCACTGGGCTTCGACGCTTACGGCGTGTCTTCGGTATCGGCGACACGAAGCAAGGCTTCGCGATCAGCCCACACGCGCCAGGAGCGGTGCAGCCGGCCTGCCGAAATCGGCTGCAGAAAGCCGAGCCATTGGCCGACCTGATCGGCGTCCACGCCCCGCTCGAACAGATCTGCCGCGAAACTGTTGCGCAGCGTTTGCGGACTCGCGCGCTCTGCGCGTGTCTGCGCAACGCCAGCGGCTTCCATCAATCCATCGATTGCACGCAGCACGGTGGCCTTGTGCATCGGCCGGCCGTTGGGCGAGCCCGGAAACACGAGTTGCCCGGGCAGGCCCGCCAGACGCCGCGCTTCGAGCCAGGCGCCCATGACGTCGACGGCGAACGGCGCGAGCTTCGTGCTGTGCGTGAAGGCCGGGTTATCGGCTTCGATCGTGATCCATTCCGAAGCGATCGCGGTGGCGTCGAGCTGCAACGCGATGGCATCCCCCGTTTTTAGCCCGCCGCCCAGGAATACCGCGACGAGCGCGCGATCGCGCCGCTCGCGCCAGCGTTTGGCCGCCGATTGCTCGGTGAGCGGCGCAAACAGTTGCGCGATGACGGCCGCGCGTTCCGTGGCCGTAAGAAAGCCGGTGGGTTCGTTTTCACGCGCATTGCGCCACGCGGCCTCGCCGTCCTGGGCGATAAAGCGCGCAGGATTCGTGGACGCAAGCTCGATCTGCCGCACGTGATCGAGCACACGTTCGATCAGGCGCAGATAACGCAGCCGCTGCGGCTTTTTCACATCGAGCCCGGCGACGAATTCGGAGATCGTGCCCGTATCCACGGAAACAATGGTCTTGCGCTTGAGCGCGAGCCATTCGAGAAAGCGCCCCCACTGCACGCGATAGATATCCGCCGACGAACGGCGCAGATCCTGCGCGGCCAGCCAGGCGTCAAAGGCAGCGGATGGATCTTGTTGCCAGTCCTTGCGTTGCTGGTCAAAGAGATCGCGGGAAGCTTGGGACGAGTGGGACAAATCGGAGGCGGTCATCACTGTCCTTCCGTTAGTTGCGTTGCAGACAGGGATTTTAGCGAAGGGCACTGGGCATCGTGAATCAGAATGGCCGCGAACATCAACCGCCCCACGCGCGCGAGCGTTTGGCGGCCGCAAGTCTACGGGCCTGACGTTGCGCCTCTTCGGCGCTGCGCGCGGCGAGTTCGTATGCGCTCACGGCGAAGGCGAAGACGGCGGGCAGTGCATTGGACTGGCCGAAATCGACGGTTTCGTCGGTTTCAGGATAGGCGAGATCGCCCGGACGCTGGAACAGGCCGAGCATGAGCGCGTCGTGCCGGCTGGCGAAACCGAGGTCGGCGAGCGCTTCCGCCTCGATTGCGTGCAGCAGACGCCAGGTCAGCGGAACCTGCTGGGCGATATAGCGATGTGCGATGTTGCGCACGATCTGCTCGAGATCGCGCGCGGCCGCCTGGAAGCGCAAGGCGGCCAGATCCTGCTCGTTCGGGATGCGCGAAGTGTGCATGGGCGGCTCCGTTCGTTCTTTTTACTGTATGAATATACAGTAGTCAGAGCGATTGTGCAGCCTCGATGCGGAAGCTGGCCTTTCGGCCAGGCGAAATCAGCCGTGGATCACCACCAGCAGGGCGCGCGCTTCGCCTTTGCCCAGATTGCGGATGGCGTGCGGCTGGTCGGCGATATAACGCGCGGTGTCGGCGGCTTTCAGGCGTTCGACACTACCGGCGGCTTCCACTTCGATGGCGCCTTGCAGCACGGTGAGGTGCTCGCGCGTGCCGGGTTCGTGTGCATTCGACACCAGCGCGCCGCCGGGCTTGAGCGTCAGTTCGTACCACTCGAAATGGCCGGCCAGCTCGATCGGCCCCCACACGCGCAACTGATAACCAGCGTCATGGCCGAGCAAGGTGGGAATGTCGTGCGGTCCGGCCACGGCGATCGCATCGGGCGCCTTGGGCGCGGCGAACAGTGAATCGAGCTTCACGCCCAGCGCGTTGGTGAGCCGCCAGGCCACGGCGATGGTCGGATTGGCCTTGTCGCGCTCGATTTCCGAGAGCATCGATTTCGATACGCCGGCCGCACGCGACAGCTCGTCGAGCGTCATCCTGCGTTCGCTGCGCAGGCGCTGGATCTGCTCGCCTACGCGCGGCGGCGCAGCAGGTGTAGGCTTGGCCGGGAGATCGGGCGGATCGGCCTTCGGACTGGTCGCAGGTCTGGCTGCGGCGGCGCGGGATTTGCGCGCGGCAGCAGGCTTCGCCGCGGCAGGCGTGATGGACGTGATGGGCGTGGCCGGGGCGTCAGCCTGATCGTCCGCCGTCTTTTTTGCCTGTGCAGGCGCGCGCGTGCCTGAGCCGGTGCTTGCCATTGCGTGCCTCATCGATTAGAGTTTGTTCGATATACCGAACTTGAGTTCGAAAAAACGAATAAATTCGCTCAAAGCTGACGGCGACTATAACAGCCGCGGCTTGCCCTGTCAGGAGCACGACGTCATGAGCCTTTCCTACCTCGACCACCTGCGCGCCACGCTCGACCAGATTCGCGCCGATGGCTTCTATAAAAGCGAGCGCGTGATCGCCACGCCGCAGTCCTCGGCCATCGGTCTTGCCGACGGCAGCGACGTGCTGAACTTCTGCGCCAACAACTATCTGGGTCTCGCGAACGACGCGCGCCTCGTGGCCGCCGCGAAGGACGGGCTCGAGCGCGATGGCTTCGGCATGGCGTCGGTGCGCTTCATCTGCGGCACGCAGACGGTGCACAAGCAACTCGAAAGCGCGCTCGCCGCGTTCCTCGGCACCGAAGACAGCATCCTCTATTCGAGCTGCTTCGACGCCAACGGCGGCCTGTTCGAAACGCTGCTCGGCGACGAAGACGCGATCATCAGCGACGAACTCAATCACGCGAGCATCATCGACGGCGTGCGTCTTTCGAAGGCGCGGCGCTATCGCTACAAGAACAACGATCTCGCCGATCTCGAGGCGAAACTGAGCGAGGCCGATGCGGGCGGTGCGCGCTTCAAGCTGATCGCCACCGACGGCGTGTTCTCGATGGACGGCATCATCGCGGACCTCAAGGGCATCTGCGATCTGGCCGATCGCTACAACGCGCTCGTGATGGTGGACGACTCGCACGCGGTGGGCTTTATCGGCGCGAATGGGCGCGGCACGCCCGAGCATTGCGGCGTCGCGCAGCGCGTGGACATCATCACCGGCACGCTCGGCAAGGCGCTGGGCGGCGCGTCGGGCGGCTATGTCGCGGCGAAGAAGGAAGTGATCGAATTGCTGCGCCAGCGCTCGCGCCCGTACCTGTTCTCGAACACGCTCGCGCCCAGCATCGCGGCCGCGTCGCTGGCGGTGCTGGAACTGATCGCAAGCAGCGAAGGTGCGAGCCTGCGCGAACGCGTGCAGGCCAACGGCGCGCATTTCCGCCGCGAAATGAGTGCGCTCGGCTTTACGCTCGTGCCGGGCGAACACCCGATCATTCCGGTGATGCTCGGCGACGCGCAGGTCGCCTCGAAGATGGCCGATGCGCTGCTGCACGAAGGCGTCTATGTGATCGGCTTCTCGTATCCCGTGGTGCCGAAGGGCCGCGCGCGTATCCGCACGCAGATGAGCGCGGCGCACACGCCCGCGCAGATCGATCGCGCGGTGGCGGCATTCGCACGCGTCGGCAAGCAGCTCGGCGTGATCTGAGTGGCGATTTAGACAGGATAGCGAACTAATATGAAAGCACTCGCCAAACTCGAACGCGGTCCCGGCCTCACATTGACCGACGTGCCGAAGCCCGAAGTCGGTCATAACGATGTGATGATCAAGATCCACCGCACGGCCATCTGCGGCACGGACATCCACATCTGGAAATGGGACGACTGGGCCCAGAAGACCATTCCCGTGCCGATGCACGTGGGCCATGAATACGTGGGCGAAATCGTCGAAATGGGCCAGGAAGTCCGTGGCTTTGCGATTGGCGACCGGGTGTCGGGCGAAGGCCATATCACCTGCGGCTTCTGTCGTAATTGTCGTGCGGGGCGCCGTCATCTGTGCCGCAACACCACGGGTGTGGGCGTGAACCGCGAAGGCGCGTTTGCCGAATACCTCGTGATTCCGGCCTTTAACGCGTTCAAGATTCCGCCTGAAATCTCCGACGATCTCGCGGCGATCTTCGATCCGTTCGGCAACGCCACGCATACGGCGCTGTCGTTCAACCTCGTTGGCGAAGACGTGCTGATTACGGGCGCGGGGCCGATCGGCATCATGGCCGTGGCGATCGCGAAGCATGTGGGCGCGCGCAACGTGGTCATCACCGACGTCAACGATTACCGGCTCGAACTCGCGCGCAAGATGGGCGCGACGCGTGCCGTGAATGTCGCCCGCGAGTCGCTGCGTGACGTCATGAGCGAGTTGCACATGACCGAAGGCTTCGACGTGGGCCTTGAAATGTCGGGCGTGCCGAGTGCGTTCACGGCCATGCTCGAAGCGATGAATCATGGCGGCAAGGTCGCGCTGCTGGGCATTCCGCCGGCGCAGACCGCCATCGACTGGAATCAGGTGATCTTCAAAGGCCTTGAAATCAAGGGCATTTACGGCCGCGAGATGTTCGAGACCTGGTACAAGATGGTCGCGATGCTGCAAAGCGGGCTCGATCTCTCGCCGATCATCACTCACCGTTTTAGCGTCGACGATTACGAAAAAGGCTTCGCTGCGATGCTTTCGGGCGAGAGCGGCAAGGTGATTCTCGACTGGACCGGCGCCTGAGGCCGGCTGCGTTTTATTCGGCCGCCGCCGCACCTGCTGGCGGCTGCTGCTCGAATTCCGCCTCGATGCGCACATCGATCGCATCGCCCACGGCCGGATACCACGTCGTCAAGCCGAACGCCGAACGGTTGAACGTGCCATGCGCCGAAAAGCCCAGCGTCGGCTGCTTCGTGAGCGGATTCGGCGCATAGCCGTTGAAGGTCACGTCCAGCGTGACCGGCTGCGTCGCGCCGCGTATCGTCAGATTGCCCGTCAATTTCCCCGTCAGCTTGCCGTTCACTTCGCCCGTGCGTTCGAAGCGCGTGCTGACGAAGCGAATCTGCGCGTTACGCTCCGTATCGAGCATCTTCGGGCCTTTTACCATGCTGTCCAGCGCGCTCACGTTGGTGTTGAGGCTGGCGGCATCGATATCGACCTGCACGGTTGCGTCTTCGAGCGCGTGCGTGCGCCAGTCGAGTTGCGCAGTCGCGCGGTCGAAGCGCATCACGAAACGCATGTAATGCAGATGATCGACATCGAACACGACGCTCCAGTGATGGGGATCGAGCGTGTAGTGGCCGGCGGGCACGGCCGCTTCGGTGGGGTTGACGCTGTGCGTCACCACGCGCAGCGGAGTGCAACCGGATAGTCCCGTGAAGCCTGCGCAAAGCAAGGCAATGAAGGCGCGGCGTCGATTCATGGTGTCTCCCTGGTGAAGGCGCAAGTCTGCACAAATCCAGAACGATCCAGGCTGCGCCTTTCTTCCATTTTCTGCTGTATCCGCATCATTGCAGCAAAAAACGTGCGCCGCGTTTGAGGAACGCGTGCGGAAATTCCGACTTGACGCGGGAGAATGATCGTTCTACATTGCGACTCATGGAGAACGATCGTTCCACCTTTAGAGTCGATGAAGTCATGAGCAAGCCCCCCCATTCCGCAGACCTGTCCGATGAAACCGCTGTGCCCGACGCGCGCGAGCGCCTGCTCGAAGCCGCCGAGGCGTTGATCTACGCGGGCGGCATTCATGCGACGGGCGTCGATGCCATCGTCCGCGCGGCAGGGGCGGCGCGCAAAAGCTTCTATACGTATTTCGAATCGAAGGATGCGCTGGTGGCCGCGGCGCTCACGCGGCGCGACGAGCGCTGGATGCGCTGGTTTATCGACGGCACGCTCAAACGCGGGCGCACGCCGCGCACGCGGCTGCTGGCGATGTTCGATGTGTTGCGCGAATGGTTCGCCTCGGAGCGCTTTCACGGCTGCGCGTTTCTCAACGCTGCGGGTGAAACCGCTTCGCCGGATGACCCGGTGCGCGAAGTCGCGCGCATGCATAAGGCGCGTCTGTTGGCCTTCGTCACGGAGCAATGCGATGCGTGGGCCAACGTCAGCGGCGTGGAGCGTCGGGTGGCGACACGGCTCGCGCGCCAATGGCTGATTCTGATCGATGGCGCTATCGGCGTGGCGCTCGTGAGCGGCGACGCCGACGCGGCGCTGGACGCGCGCGCGGCCGCTCAATTGTTGCTCGATGCGCTGAAGCCTGACGCGCGCTGACGCATCGCGCGCAAACCGTTGCTATCTGCATCGTCCCGTTTTGCTTTGTCCAACTCAGGCGCGCCGTGCTGGCGGGCCTGGCTGCCGCTAGAGAAAGGAGCCCGACCATGACCGATTCGAATCCGACTACCGCCGAAGTCCGTCCGCCGCTACCGCCGTTTACGCGCGAAACCGCGATCCAGAAAGTGCGCGGCGCCGAGGATGGCTGGAATTCCCGTGATCCGCAGCGCGTATCGCTCGCCTACACGCCGCAAAGCGTCTGGCGCAACCGCGCGGAGTTCGTGACGGGCCGCGAAGCCATCGTCGGCTTTCTCACGCGCAAGTGGGCGCGCGAACTCGATTACCGGCTCATCAAGGAGCTGTGGGCCTATACGGACAATCGCATCGCGGTGCGCTTCGCCTATGAGTGGCACGACGATTCAGGCAACTGGTTCCGCTCGTACGGTAACGAGAACTGGGAGTTCGACGAGAACGGACTGATGGCGCATCGCCACGCCTGCATCAACGATCTGCCGATCCGCGAGGCCGATCGTCTTTATCACTGGCCGCTCGGCCGCCGTCCCGACGATCATCCGGGCCTGAGTGCGCTCGGGCTGTAATCGTCGCGTTCATCGTCCCCTGCATCTCCCTATCGCCGCGGCATTCATCGCCGCGACGCACTGTGCTGGCATGATGGTTCGCGCCTGAAGTGACGGTGGCTATTTAATCGACGACAGCAGGCGCGCCCGCCGATATCCGAGCAAAGCCTCGGTACGCGCGCGCTCGCGCTTGCTGTACAGTCTGCAGTCACCGGAAGGCCGAACAACAGCAAACCATAATCAGACCCAGCAGACGCCCCGAAACGATTCGGCGAGCGCGAGGACGGAGAGCCCATGCGGTTTTGGCAAGTGCGCGGTGGCAGGACAGGGAGAAAGACGATCACGAGGGCAGCGCTCCTGCTGCTGATGCTCGGCGCGGCAAGCGGCGCGCGTGCGGCCAACTGGTGCGGCGCGGGCCTGTGGGTCGACGCGATGGTCGGCTCGTATCACATTCATCCCGACAAGGACTTCGAGCAATTCAATCCCGGCCTCGGCATCGAATGCTGGCCAAGCGACCAATGGGGCGTCACGGTAGGCGGCTTCCGCAACTCGCTGCGCCGGCCCTCCTATTACGGCGGCGGCGTGTGGGCGCCGGAATTCCTCCATTGGGGCTACGTGCGCCTCGCCGCCATGGGCGGCATCATCTCCGGCTACAACTACGGCAACTGGGGCCTTGGTCGCAATCACACGATAGGACCGGTGGCCGCGCCGATTGTGATGGTCGCGTATAAGCGCGTGGGCGTGAACTTCATCGTCATCCCGCCGATTCCTTCTGACGATTTGCCATTCACGGTTGGCTTTCAATTGCGCGTGAAGTTTTGAGCGTTTTTAGAAAAAAACGGGGCG